>NZ_SGPD01000016.1:0-67406 GCF_004208935.1 Pseudoalteromonas sp. CO109Y | reverse complement strand
GTGCCCAGAGGCGGAATCGAACCACCGACACGAGGATTTTCAATCCTCTGCTCTACCGACTGAGCTATCTGGGCAAATTTCAAACGCACTTATGAGCAACAAATTTGGTTGTCGCTGTCTGGGCGTGCGGCGTATTAAACGGGTTTTGCCTTCTCAAGTCAACTTTTTTTTGAGGATTCTAACTGTTTGCACAGTTTTCAATCAAGATTGCTGTTTTTAATAGTTTTTAGCTTATTTAATCTACAAACTTTGTGCTTTTTGGTTGACCCTCATCATAAAAGGGTTACCTATCTTAAAAACGTGGTGAATTTTTCTTCATAGATGGTAGGATTGTCCAATAATCAAGAATATGCTTAATGATGCTGTATAATTTGTTGGACTAAAGCCATGCCAAGTAAATCAAATTCACCTGTAAAAGGCCTACTACCGCTTTTTATAATCACGAATCTTGTCATCACCCTACTTGCGGTTGTTGCTTACTCTTTTTATCCAACAAGTGAAGTAACTCAGCAAGATAGCAAACCAACTATCACAACGCAGCAATTATCAAATCAGCTTTCAGCACCTCTAATCAGCGCATTAACTATGCCTGGCCAAGATAAAGTAAAAGAGGTTCTCGATTTAAGTCTCCTGCTTAATGATGGTTTTGATTACTATTTATATCGATATGAATTCAACGGCGATGTATCGCTTGTATACGCCAGTAATAAAAAGCTAATCGAAGCCAGTAAAGTTAATCAAAAGCTAGAACAAAACACCCTTATTCATACGGTGTTAGAGTTTAATGATCAACCAGTTGGTGAACTAGTTATAAAGCAACACCCGATTGCTGAACCCATTGCGCAGTCTGCAGGTCTTGCATATGGTTTAGCCGCATTGACTTTAGTAGCACTGGCTATTTTATCTTTTGCCTTAAGTATCTTTATTAATAAGCGTTTTACTAAAAGTAGTGAGTCATTAAGCAGTGAATTAATGGCCATCACAGACAATGCTGACTACCAAGCCCAAGTAAATGAAAACCTAGATTTTGGTTTGGATTCAGTAGCAAAAAATATCAATTTACTACTTAATAAAGTTCAATCAGCAATAACAGAAAACAAAGCTGCTCAGGCAGATTTACAGAAACTACAAAGTGGTCTAGAAAACGAAGTACAAAACCGTACTCTAGCTCTTGAGCAAGCAACTCTCAAAGCCGAACAGGCAAACGAAACCAAAACGACTTTCTTGGCAACCATGAGCCATGAAATTCGTACCCCTATGAATGGGGTTATCGGTACCATTGACTTACTCCGCCAAACCGAGCTTGATGGTGCGCAGCACAGATTAAGTACAATTATTCGTGATTCTGCATTTTCTTTATTAGGTATATTAGATGACATTCTCGATTTCTCGAAAATCGAAGCAGGTAAACTGAATATCGATAATATTCCTTTCTCAGTGTCAGACACCATTGAAGAGGTCGCTCGTGTTTTATCATCGGTGGCCAAAAAGCGTGACCTTGAATTAGAGCTAGCAATTGCGCCAGATATCCCTACAAATTTGATTGGTGATACGGTGCGTGTTCGCCAAGTACTTTATAACCTATGCAGTAATGCAATTAAGTTCACTAGTACTGATGATAAACATAAAGGCCACGTTAAAATTTCGGTAGAGGTGGCTCAAAACACCACTGATCACTACACCCTACGTTTTAGCGTATTAGACAACGGCAAGGGTATGACACAAGCACAGCTTCGTGAAATCTTTAACCCGTTCATTCAAGCTGAAGGCTCAATCACCCGTGAATACGGTGGTACTGGTTTAGGCTTATCGATTTGTAAAAGCTTAACTGAGCTAATGCTAGGTACCATCTCTGTAACAAGTGATTTAGGTATTGGTAGTGAGTTTGTTGTCGAGTTACCTTTTAGTACACAAGGTAAAGTTGAATATGCCCACAAACAGGTAATGAAAGACCAACGTGTTGTAGTTGTAACCAATCATGATGGCCGCAAAAAACTACTTACTCGTTATCTATCATTTATGGGGGCAACACCTGTTATTGCTGATAGCAGCGACAAAATCGAAGCTGAACAAGATAAAAAAGATATTATTTGGATCCTCGATGGTATCGAAACCATGGAAGATATTAACTATATCTTACGCCGCTTGCTATACACCTTAGAAGACAATAAACAGCAAGTAATTGTATTAAGTAAGCTAGATGAAGCCGCTGTTAATCATAAAAATATCTTCTACTTAAATGCTGCACCGCTGTGTAAGTCTAACTTTATGATGTCGCTATTAGTGGCGGCAGGTTTACATAAGCCAAAACAAATTGCTTCGGCTAAGTCATTTAACGACTATTTAAGTGTTGATAAAGCCCGCGAAGAGAACAAACTTGTATTGCTTGTTGAAGACAACGTATTAAATCAGCAAGTGTTAACTGATCAGCTCCATCTATTAGGTTATGGTGTTGAAGTAGCTGAAAATGGTGAAAAAGGCCTTGAAGCATGGCGTGAAGGTAAACACTCAATTATCTTGACAGATTTACACATGCCGAAAATGTCAGGCTACGATATGGTTGAAAAAATTCGTCATGAAGCATCGCAGCTTGAAGATATTAACGCTCAACCTTATGTGATTGCTATCACCGCCAATGCCCTTAAAGGCGAAAAAGAACGCTGTTTAAGCATAGGGATGAATGATTACATCACCAAGCCTGTTGAGCTAAATGTGCTCGAGGCCACTTTACACAAATGTGCATACAAAACGAATCCTGAAGCCACTAAACTTGAAGTTAAAAGGCCAACAGCGCCTATTGATATGGCGATGCTTGCTAACTATGTAAACAATGATGAAGCAAAGAAACTACGCTTTTTCAAAATGTATTTAGAGCAAAGTAATCAACTTAGTAAAGAAATCAACAGTGGTGTTATTGAGCAAGACTTAGAGAAAATCATTTCAGCCTGTCATCAGCTCAAGTCAATCTCAAAAACGATTGGTGCAATGAAAGTTGCAGAACTAGCTGCCGAATTTGAAAAACGCTGCAAAGAAGATGAGCTATCAAGCGATGATTTAATTGAACTGCGCGATAGTTATGAAATTGAATACTCCAAAGTAGCTCAATTCTTAAAAGAACAAATACAAAGAGCTGAGCAAGAAGCAACACATTAAAAAAGGGCCTATTGGCCCTTTTTACTTTTAATTTCTTCGTTTATTTTTCTGGTGGACGGTAGCCTTCAATTTCCACGTCTTTACCTTCAAATAAGAAACCTACCATTTGCTCTTCTAAAAAAGCACGGTGCTCTGGATCCATCATGTTCAGGTGTTTTTCGTTGATCAACATTGTTTGCTTGTGCTGCCATTGGCCCCATGCTTCTTTACTGATGTTGTTGAAAATCTTTTCACCAAGCTCACCTGGGTATAGTTGGAAGCCTAAGCCTTCAGCTTCTTTTTGTAACTTTTGACAAAATACTGTGCGTGCCATAATTGCTCTCTACTCTTATTGCGTGATGCTATTGTAATCTATTGCGCTTAATTGTTTAACCAGCTTTTTCGTTGGGGCTGCAAGGCCAACCTCAACTGACTCATCAAGCGGATACCAAACTAGTTGCCGCTCATTTATAAGATCAGGAATGCTCGGCAAGGTTAAAACATAGGGGTTGATAGTCAGCTCAAAATGCGAAAACACATGGGTAAAGGCTTCCATTGCCTGCGTATTAGTTGATAAACCATGCTGGGCTAAAAATGTTTCTAGCTCAGTTAATTCGCTAAACTCGAAAAAGCCAAATAAACCACCCCATATTCCTGAGCTTGGGCGCTTTTCCATAAGTACTTTATTATCGCAGGCTATTATAAGCTGATGACATGACTTTTTCGGCACAGCCTTTTTCGGCTTTGAATGCGGGAACTCTTTAACTTTACCTTCTTTAAAAGCAAGGCATTTACTATTTAAAGGGCAAGGCTCACAGTCAAACTTACTCCGCGAACAAAGACTTGCGCCTAAATCCATCATTGCCTGATTAAACTCAGTGACCGACTCTTTAGGCGTTAATTGCGATGATAATGACCAAAGGTGATTTTCGACCTTTTTCACTCCATACCAGCCTTCAACCATAAAAAAGCGTGCCAGTACTCGTTTAACATTACCATCTAAAATTGGATGATGTTGGCCAAGTGATAAAGACAAAATTGCCCCAGCAGTTGAACGACCAATACCCGGCAAGTCCATCACCTCTTCAAGCGTGGTTGGAAATTTACCTTGGTATTTATCACGAACTATTTTTGCCGTTTTATGTAAGTTGCGCGCACGGGCGTAATAGCCAAGCCCAGTCCAATGGTGAAGCACCTGATCTTCATCGGCATTAGCAAGCGCAATGATGTCAGGAAAGCTTTGCATAAACTTTTCAAAGTAAGGAATAACAGTTACTACTTGGGTCTGCTGTAGCATAACCTCAGAGATCCATACCTTATAAGGGGTTTTATTTAGCTGCCATGGCAGAGTTTTACGACCGTGAAGGTGGTACCAGTCAACCACTTGGTTTGCAAACCAGGTTGACTCCTTATTGCTTAAATTCAAAATAACATCTTTACTTGCTGAAGCTCATTTCGGCCAAGTCTATTGCAGTTAGTTAGGCCAAGCAAGCCGAAGAGGCTCTGCTCTGTCTAAATTGCTCGTACATGGTCGCAATATTAATCTCGAAAGATAAACAGCCCTTGACTATTGTACTCAAGGCGCAGGTCAGGGATAATACGCAACCTTTTTCTATAGTCAGTATTTTAATCAGGCCAAAATATATGAGTGACTCAAGTAACCCAAACCTCGAGCAAGCAAAGCAAGAGGGTAAATACATCCGCACGATTCGTAGTTTCGTTAAGCGCGAAGGTCGCCTAACAAAAGGCCAAGCGGCAGCCATCGAGAAGTGTTGGCCAACTATGGGCCTTGAGCACAAAAATGGCATGCTAAACCTAGCAGAAGTGTTTGGTAACGATAACGATGTGGTACTAGAAATCGGTTTTGGTATGGGCAAATCGCTAGTTGAAATGGCTAAAAACGCACCAGAACTTAACTTCATTGGTATTGAAGTTCACCGCCCAGGTGTAGGTGCTTGTTTAATGGATGCCGATGAAGCTGGTGTAACAAACTTACGCGTATTCGAGCATGATGCGGTTGAAGTGCTTGCTGACTGTATTGCCGATGAAAGCTTATCTAAGCTGCAATTATTCTTCCCTGATCCATGGCATAAAAAACGTCACCATAAGCGTCGTATCGTACAACCAGAGTTTGCACAAAAATTACGTAGCAAATTAAAAATTGGCGGTGTTTTCCATATGGCCACTGACTGGGAAAATTATGCAGAGCATATGCTAGAAGTAATGCAAGTGGCTGAAGGTTACAAAAACCAATCAGAAACTAACGATTACGTTCCTCGCCCAGATTCACGTCCACTGACAAAATTTGAGCAGCGCGGTCACCGTTTAGGTCACGGCGTATGGGATCTAATGTTCGAGCGTACTAAGTAATAAAAGGTAAAGCAGCATGAGTAAGTTAACCAACCCAAGTTTACTATTGCTTCGTAATGAAGACGAACTTGTTGGACAATCGATTTTAGTGGTTAACTTTGAGCAAGATGGCTTTTTACGCGAACTTAAAGCGCTAAATCCCGACGCAAAAATTACTGCGTTCAGTTATAACCACGCAAATGCCATGTATGCCAGTAAAATAGCCGGTATACATGCAGTGGTTGATCACACTATTCCAAATGGTAACTACGATTTAGTTATCTACTATTACCCAAAAGCAAAGCCAGAAGCACAAATGAGCCTTGATAACATTCGTGCTGTTTGTCATCAAGATGCGCAACTATTTGTAGTAGGTGAAAATAAAAGCGGTGTTAAATCAGCAGAGAAACAACTAAAAGACCACTGTGGTTTTAGTAACAAGATCGATAGTGCCAAGCACTGTATTCTGTATTTATTCTCTGAGCTTACGCTAAACGATAACTTTGCTATCAGCCGTTACCACAAACAATTCCAAGTAAAAGCCGGCGATATTGAATTTACTGCGATCAGTGTGCCAGGGGTATTTAACCACGGTGCGCTTGATGTAGGCACTGCGGTACTTCTGAATAATGCGCCAACTGTTAGCAAGGGTAAAGTACTCGACTTTGCTTGTGGCGCAGGCATTATTGCTACTTACTTAGGTTTAAAGCAGCCTGAGCTTGAATTTGTATGTAGCGATGTAAGTGCGCTTGCAACTTATGCCACTGAGCAAACACTTGCGTTAAATGACCTCAAAGGCCAAGCGATTTTGAGTGATGGCTTAACTGATATTAATGGTAAATTTGATCTAATCATCAGTAACCCACCGTTCCATACGGGGATTGCCACAGATTACACCATTGCCGAAGCATTTCTTAGCTCAGCAAAGCAACACTTGAGCAAGCAAGGTAAATTGACCATAGTTGCAAACAGCTTCTTAAAATACCCACCTATTTTAGAAGCACAATTTGGCCAATACAGCACAGATTTCAAAAATACTAAATTTGCCGTTTACTCAGCTAAATAAAAGTTGAGTAAATAGCTTATTCGTAGCAAAAATATTTTTTAAAATATTTAGTTACTTTCAAATGTCTTTGCTAGACTAAACTCTTACTAATAACAAAAATTCTGGCCTTCTATAGCGCATGCCGATATTTTCGACACAAACAAGTATTCGTAAAGCGTTGACCAATGCGGTAATGCTAGTCACTGCGTTATGCTTGTCTTTGTCTATTTCTATTTCGACCTACCTAGATGTAAAAGAGCAAAAGTCGCTGATTGTCGATAAGATCTCTATTTTATCGAAAATAATTGCCTACAACGCCCAAATCACCGTGCTGTTTGATGATAACGAAACCGAATCTGAGCGCTTAAAGTCATTTGAATCTGTGCCGCTTATTAAAAACATCCATATCTACTCAATCGATGAGTTATCTAACGAGCCGGTGTTTTTTAGTAGCTTTAATGCCAACCGTACACCACCAGTACCCATTAAAGTTGGCAGCATAGATAACCTGTTAGAGCCACGCTTCACAGATAAAGATATAGAGCTAATAACCCCTATCGTATACGAAGGGGATACCATCGGTTATGTTTACGTTCGCGGCGGCTTAGACAGGTTAAACCAATATATTAATCGTAAAATTATCATCGATATTTTACTGACCCTGTTCGTTTTAGTACTGGTGTATTTTGTCGCTAGACGTATTCAAAAACGTATTGCAAACCCTATTGATGAGCTAAGTAACCTGCTACAGGACGTATCGAAAAACCATAACTATGATACTCGCGCACAAAAAACCAATATTGATGAAATAAACCAGCTAGCGGGCAGCTTAAATATCATGCTCTCGCGCACTCAAAAACAAATTGAGCGCCACGAAAAAGACAAACAAGAAATAAAACAGCTTAACCAAAGCCTTGAAGAAAAAGTAAACCAACGCACAATCGCATTACGTGAGGCTAACCAAGAGCTGCTCAATACCCTTGAGCGTATGCACCAATACCAAAACCAAATCGTCGAAAATGAGAAAATGGCGTCACTGGGGCAAATGGTTGCAGGTGTTGCTCATGAGGTTAACACACCTATTGGGTTAGGTATTACAGGCTCAACGCTGTTACGTGACAAGCTGGCAGAAATTCACGCGCAGTTTGAACAAAAAACTTTAACTTCAGCACACTTAAAACGCTTTATTAATGACGGCATTGAAAACCTCGATCTTATCTATCGCAATCTTAACCGTGCAGCTGAGCTCGTATCTAGCTTTAAGAAAGTGGCTGTTAATCAAGATGTAGAAGTCAGCACCAAAATCAATTTAAATGATTTATTAAATGATGTGGTGATGTCGATGCGCTCAGAGATTCAATATCGTAATCCTAAAATTACGATTAACTGTAGCAATGACATTAGTATAGAAACCAAATCTGGGCCGTTACAACAAGTGTTACAGCAGCTATTAAGTAACTCGGTGATTCATGCATTTAGTGATGATCAAAATAACGAAATCACCTTTAATGTTGATCGCAACGAAAGTAGCTTGAGTATTCACTACTTCGATAACGGTATTGGCGTTGAGAAATCAATTCGCAAACGTATTTTCGACCCATTTGTAACTACTAAACGTGGTGAAGGTGGCAGTGGTTTGGGCATGCACCTAGTTTATAACTTAGTGACTCAAGCACTTGGTGGTAGCATCGTATACGATGAGCTAGCAGACGAAGGGGCTCACTTTATTATTACTCTGCCATTGCAAGAAGGTGCAGCGTAATGAGATTAGTGAGTTGTATCTTATTAGCTTTGCTTGCTGTATGCCCTGCATTTGCCAAATCACCGGACCAAGTTAAATCAGCCTTTTTGTATCAAATTGCTAAGTTCACGAAGTTTAATGACCAAGTGAACCCTCCCCCTATTTCATTTTGTTTTTATGACTTAGATAAAGGTCCTGGAGCGTTCCTTAAAGATAGAAATGAACTGCAAATTAACAAAAAACCAATTAACGTTATATTAGTGAAAAAAACCCAGCAAATTTCTGAACTTTCTCAAGTTTGTGATATCACATACATTGATGAAACATTAGAAAATGATATACTTCCACTTTGGACCGATACAATTTCATTGGATACTTTAACAATAGGTGAAAGTATCAGCTTTTTAGAAAATGGCGGTATAGCCTCTCTGGTTCAAGAAGGAAATAAAATCCGACTGTATATCAATAAGCAGCACGTATTGCAGCATAACTTTAAAGTGCAATCTCGATTGTTAGCTATGGCTAAGTTTTATCCAAATTGATTTTACTTGTTAACAATTGGATCTAATCCTATAATCTCTAGTATTCGGTTTTGCTTGATAATACCGAATTTTTGTAAATAAAATTTCCGAAAAGGTTAATATACAATGCAAACGCCAGTCATTCTGATCGTAGAGGATGAAGACGTAACTCGACTAAACCTCGTTAGTTTATTTGAAGCTGAAGGTTACAAAGTTATTGAAGCCATTGATGGCGATGATATGCATGACAAGCTTACAAATAATGATGATGTGAACCTTGTAGTTATGGACATCAACCTACCAGGTAAAAACGGGCTAATCTTAGCGCGTGAATTACGTCAAAAACGTAACGTTGGTTTAATTTTCTTAACAGGTCGTGACAACGACGTTGATCGCATTTTAGGTCTTGAAATTGGTGCTGATGATTACATCACTAAACCATTCAACCCTCGCGAATTAACTATTCGTGCTCGTAACCTTATTTCGCGCACAGCCCTAGGTGGCGAAGAAGCGAATATCGAAACAAATGGTGTTATCACATTTAACGGTTGGGAACTTGATGAAAACAGCCGTTGTTTAACATCTCCAAGCGGCGACGCTAAACGTTTACCTAAAGGTGAATACCGCGCGCTACGCTTAATGCTTGACTCACCGGGCCGTATTTTCAGCCGTGAGCAATTAATCAAGCACATGACTGGCCGTGAGCTTCGCGCTAACGACCGTACTGTAGACGTAACAATTCGTCGTATCAGAAAACACTTTGAAAGCGATAACAGCACATCTGAGCTGATCAGCACCATCCATGGTGAAGGCTATCGTTTCATTGGTAAAATCGACAGCTAATTAGAATTAATCTTCTAACTGTTGTAAGAATAATTGGAGGGCGTCACGCCCTTCATTTATTTTCACTGCTAATTCTTCAAGCCACTGCTGTAACTCTTCGCTACTCTCTTCAAGCGCCCCATGTTCCATCTTCTTAGCATGTAACTGCACATCGTTTAAGCCTACAGAGCCAGCTGCACCTTTTAATTTATGTGCCACCGATTTGTACTCTTCTCTATCATCTGCCGCTAACGCATCTGCCAGCTCAGTTTGGTACTGAGGGTTTAACTTATTAAATAACTCACAGCTGCGATTAAATATAACCAGCCCCATTGAGCCTACAAAGTCTTCGATGGTTTCTATATCGAGCAGCTCAACACGAATACCCGATAAGTCTTTTTCAGCTACTGCTTTGATTGGCTCAGGCTGACAGTTTTGTTGCTGCTTGATATCAAATAACTCACCGAGCATTTTATCGAGTTTTGTGGTGTTGATAGGCTTAGCGAGTGCGCCTTGAATATTAATACCAGCAAGCTCTTCTTCGGCGCTACGCACGTTGGCAGTCAAGGCAACGATTGGTAAGTTATCAAAGTGTTCATCGTCACGAATTTGACGAGCAACTTCATCACCATTGATATCAGGTAATTGCATATCAAGTAAAACTAGGTCTAAGTCATCTTCTGTGTAAACAAACGACAGCGCATCCTCACCAGTTTCAGCCCAAATAACTTCGTGGCCACGCTGCTCAAGTAAGTTAGTAGCAATTTCAGCATTTAGCGGCACATCTTCTACTAAAAGAATGTTTAAGCTGCGTACCGCATAACTTTGCTCGGTAGGCGCAATACAAAGCTTAAGCGGTATTTCAACAACAAAAACACTGCCCTCACCTTCAGTACTGCTGACATTAATTTCACCTTTCATTGCGCTAACAAGTGCTTTTGTTACCGCAAGGCCGATACCAGAGCCAATAGCATTAGTGCCGTTGATATCTGGTGCTTTGTAGTACATGTCAAAAATACGATGCAGCTGCTCTTGTGGAATACCTTGACCCGTGTCGCTCACACGCATCACTAACCACGGACCATCGGCACGATTCTCACGACGACATTCAAGCTCTACATGGCCTTGCTGAGTAAACTTAACGGCATTATTGATAAGGTTCCAAACAACTTGGCGTAAACGGGTCGGATCAAGAGACGCGTAAACATCCAGTGTGCCTTTACGTTTAATATTGAACTCAAGACCTTTTTGTTCAGCAATTAAGCCTGCAAAATTCACTACGTCATTAATAAAATCGGCCACATTAACTGAGTCAGCAACAATATCGAGCTGCTCACGGTCAATTTTATCCAAGTCGATAATATCGTTAAAAATATTGCCAAGGGTTTCAGCACTTGAAAACACCGTATTACACCAACTACGTTGCTGTTTATCGAGTTCAGTATCAAGTAGCATGCGGGTTAAACCCACAATACCGTTAAGCGGCGTTCTTAATTCATGGCTTAAAGTTGCAATGAACTTACCTTTATCTTTATAAGCTGCTTCAAGGGCTTGAGCTGCCTCTTTACGACTGGTGATATCACGGCCAAAGGCAAGTAAACCTATGTACTCACCTTTTTCATTAATAAAAGGTAGCTTACGCATTTCAAACCAGCGCTTTTCACCATCAACGGGGTATTCAACGTCAAGTGTAAGAGCTTGGTGGGTTTGAGATACTTTTTTGTCGGTGCGCAGTACTTCTGGTAAATAATCACTTGGGTAGATTTCTTCAACACTCTTACCGATTAACTCATCGCTGCTTTTACCTATCACTTGTTCAAACATTTTATTACAGCCAGCAAATACACCATTGTTATCGCGGTAATAAAATAAATCGGGAGATGAGTCGACAATAGAGCGCAATAGCATGCCTTGTTGCGCAAGCTCTTGTTGAGTTTTTTTACGCTCGGCGATTTCGCGTCTAAGCTCTTCAATCGCTCTATGCTTGGCATGAAACGCCATTTTACGCTCATCAATCTCTTCGTTTAAGCGACTGATGTTGTCTTTTAGCGTTTGGTTAAGCAGTTTTTCTTGTTTGGTTGCGCTATCTAGGTAGCTATAAGAAGCTTCTAATTGGCGAATTGAGTTAAGCAGTACAGTGATTAAAATCGGCGATACCACCGCAGTGAAGAACATCACGGCCAAAACATCAACTAAAGTCACCGTTCCAACTGCAACATAATAAAACATGCACGATAAGATCAGCGACATGACCAATAATAAGGCATAACAGGCGGCGGCAGTTTTAAACTCACCGTACTTAGAAATAAAGCTTGAGAGAGTGCGAGCCCACGGACTCAAAGAAGAATCAATCATATATAAAGCTTAGGCACATAATCGAAAAAAAACAGCATAGCTAATTTTATCACTATTCCTTTAGAAATATTCATATTGTGCGATAAACATAGAATTTTTTCATCAACGCCGCTTTTTTATATTTTTTCATGTAAAATACCGCGCTTTAATAATTGCAAAGAATGAGTATTACCATGCAAACCACAATGCCAGATATTGCTGATACGGCTCCCGCCTTACAAACAGGTAAATTAGACTGGGTTGGCATGGGCGAAATTGAACTTCCTTTCATTTTTGAAACTCGCAATATTGCCCCTGTAAATGTAATTGCCAAGGCACGCGCTTTTGTAAACTTGCATAAAGAAGACGCAAAAGGCATTCATATGTCGCGTCTATTTTTAGCCCTTGATACCTTATCAACCGAGCAGCAAGTTAATCCACAAACTCTTAAACAAGCTCTTGATGCCTTTATTAGCAGCCATGATGATTTAAGTGACCAAGCACAAATCGAATTTAAATTTGAGCTACCTCTGCGTCGTAAATCTTTATTAAGTGGCAAAGTAGGTTGGAAAAACTACCCTGTTCATTTGATCGCTAAGATCAACCAAGGCATTGTAAGCTTTGAGTTAATGGTTGATGTTACTTACTCGTCTACATGCCCATGTTCAGCGGCTCTTGCTCGTCAATTAATTCAAAATGCCTTTAGCGAAAAATTTGCTGAGCAAAACATTGATAAGCAAACTGTTTTAGAATGGCTAGGCACAACAGACGGCATTGTTGCTACACCACACTCACAGCGTTCAATTGCAAACGTGAAAGTAAAACTCGACAGCCAAATTGACAGTTTTGATGTGGTTGGCTTAATTGATGCTTTAGAAGCTGAGCTAAAAACGCCAGTACAAGCGGCAGTTAAACGTGAAGATGAGCAAGAGTTTGCCCGCTTAAATGGTCAAAACCTCATGTTCTGCGAAGATGCTGCACGTAAAATTAAAGGCTTACTAGAACAGCAAAACTACGCCGATTATTGGCTGCAAATAAATCACTACGAATCACTTCATGCCCACGACGCAGTAGCTATCGCTGTTAAAGGGGTTACTGGCGGATACACAGCTTAAAAATTTCTGGTGACTCCACACACTTAGGCACGCTAATTGCTTTTAATTTTCAGTGTCAATTTGTTGTTGTGGAGTTACCGTATGGAATTCGCTTTATTATCAATTTTAGTTTTAGTCGTAGTAGCCTCTGTTGTTGCGTCAAAGTTTACCGATGAAGGCGGAAACCCTTACCCTTTCACTCGTAAGCAAACTGTTTTTACGCAAGTTGAGAGTGCTTTTTTACATCTTCTAGAACGTGCTGTAGGCGACCAATATAAAATCGTCAGCCGCGTTAAACTCATTGATTTAATCGACTGCAAGCAAGGCTTATCTGTCAAAGCAAAACGTGCTGCAATGGCTAAAGCCAAAAACAAACAGTTAGATTACGTACTTATCGACAAAGACAAACTTACTATTGTTGCCGCTGTTGATTTAGTAAATAACACCAACCGCGACGGCCATAAAGCACAACGTGATTGGTTTGTTAGTGGCGCATTAGAAGCGGCGGGCATCCCGCATATTCGCATGAAGGTAAAATCAGGCTATCAACCAAGAGAAGTACGTGATGCAATCATGTTTAAACTTGGTAAACCTGCAGCAGCGCCTGCAAGACCTGCACGCAACCGCATTACTAAACCTGCGGTATTATCACCATCACAAGCAAAAGCACACTCAACGGCGCTTGCAGAAATATAACCTGTCACAATATTGGCAAAAGCAGACTTTAAGGTCTGCTTTTTTGTTTGTTTCAGGCATTTTTAGGTATAATCATCCTATTCAATCTAAGGAATCAAATATTATGCACGTTGGTATTATTGGCGCGATGGAGCCAGAAGTAAAAATCTTACGCGAAGCAATGGTAAACCCAAGCATCATGACTAAAGCTGGTTTTACCTTTTACACCGGTGAACTAGCGGGTAACACAGTTACTTTAGTTCAATCTGGTATTGGTAAAGTGGCTTCTGCAGTAGCAACAACACTACTAATCGATAACTTCAGTCCAGATTGTGTGATCAACACAGGTTCTGCAGGTGGTTTTGAGCCATCGCTAAATGTAGGCGATGTGGTTATTTCTTCAGAAGTTCGTCACCATGATGTAGACGTAACTGCATTCGGTTACGAAATCGGTCAAGTACCACAAATGCCAGCTGGCTTTGCTGCGCACCCTAAACTGATTGAAGCGGCAGAGCAAAGCGTAAGTCAAATCAGCGATGTTAAAACCATGATTGGCCTAATTTGTACTGGTGATTCATTCATGTGTGACCCGGTACGAATTGAAAAAACACGTGCTGAATTCCCAACTATGCTTGCAGTAGAAATGGAAGGTGCAGCAATTGCACAAGCTTGTCATGTGCTAGAAACACCATTTGTTGTTATTCGTTCAATGTCTGACATTGCTGGCAAAGAGTCGCCGCAATCATTTGAAGAGTATATCGAAACTGCATCTATCAACTCATCTAAAATGGTTGTTGCTCTTTTAGAGAAGCTAACATCGGTGAGTTTATAAGGTGATTGCAAATATTGTTCAAAACCATTTGGACATTATTGTATTTTTTGTAGCGCTCTTAGCTGAGCGCTTCTTTCCTTTGGTTAGTTGGTATCATCCTAATACCTTTTTAACCGTTATTTTCTCTGCGCTTAGCGAGCGTTTATACAACCCAACGAACCCCAAAAGCTATCAATATTTAGCCTCAACCTTAGCTTTTACTCTCACCATTTTAGTGATAGTGACATTGGTTGTGCTGTTTTTAGAGTTTGCTTTTTACCCTGAGCTATTAAATGGCTTAATTTTATATCTGTTACTCAGTAGCCGCGCTCAAGAGAAGAAATCATTACGTATTGCCAGATTACTCAAGCTCAACCAAAAAGCGACTGCAAGAGAGCTACTAGCTAGCCTCGTTGCCCGTGATGTATCACGTTTATCAGCCCCAGGCATTTGCAAAGCAACCATGGAGTCACTGGTGCTTCAAAGTGCGCGGCATTATTTTGCCGTTATATTCTTTTATCTACTTGGCGGCGCTATCCTTGCTTTGGTTTATCGCTTACTCACATTAATTCATCAGGCATGGCGAAAAAACCTAAAACCCAACAACCCGTTTTTGGCTCCGATTGCTAAATTACTATTTGTATTGGAGTGGTTACCCACTCGATTAGTTGCATTAACGATTGCAGCAACTAATGCCAGTAAACAATGTATTCATTATATAAAACACTATGGCAGACACTTTTATCAAACCAATACAGGATGGCTGTTAAGTGTTACATCGGCTGCTTTGCAAGTACAGTTAGGCGGCCCTGCCCTTTACCAAGGTGAGCGCTTTAATAAAATGCGTGTTGGGACTGATCGCCTACCAGATGCCGATGATATTCCTGCTTTAGTGAATCGCTTAAATCAAGCGAAAGCATTTTGGTTACTACTGATAGTCGGGATTGAAGTAATTAGCCTATTCACAAACTAATCAAAATATAAGCACAAAAAAACCAGCCGCAGCTGGTTTTTTATACCAATTAGCTTTATTAAGCTAAGGTGATTTTAGCAAACTTACGTTTACCTACTTGGTAAATCTGTGTTGTGCCTTTAGCAACTTCAAGCTTAGTATCCGTTACTTTCTCTTCACCATTAATCTTTACAGCACCTTGTTTAATCATACGCATTGCTTCTGACGTACTAGCTACAAGGTTAGCTTCTTTTAATAGATTAGTAATAAACACAGTGTCTTCAGCAATTGTTACTGTCACTTCTGGGATCTCATCTGGTAATGCATTCTTTTGGAAACGCTTGATGAAATCTTGATGAGCACCTTCGGCTGCTTCTTCACTGTGGAAACGTGCAATCATTTCTTTGGCAAGTTCAATCTTGATGTCGCGCGGGTTTGCACCATCAGCAACACGCTGTTTAAGCGCAGCAATTTCTTCGATAGATAATGCACTTAATAAGTCATAGTAACGCCACATTAGATCATCGCTGATAGACATTACTTTACCAAACATGTCGTTTGGCTCATCAGTAATACCAATGTAATTACCTAATGACTTGGACATTTTCTGAACGCCATCAGTACCTTCAAGCAGTGGCATCATAAGTACTGTTTGTGGCTTTTGACCTTCGTCTTTTTGTAATTCACGACCCATTAATAGGTTAAAACGTTGGTCTGTACCGCCAAGCTCAACATCAGCTTCTAATGCAACTGAGTCCCAACCTTGTACCAGTGGATATAAAAATTCGTGGATAGCAATTGATTGGCCGTTGGCATAACGCTTTTTAAAGTCATCACGTTCTAGCATACGTGCTACTGTTTGACGCGCAGCCAGTTTAATCATACCTGCTGCACCTAAGTTCTCCATCCAAGCAGAGTTGAATGCAACAGTTGTTTTAGCAGGATCAAGAATTTTAAATACTTGCTCTTTATAGGTTTCAGCATTAGCTAAAACATCTTCACGAGTTAACGGTTTACGCGTTACGTTTTTACCCGTTGGATCACCAATCATACCGGTGAAGTCACCGATTAAGAAAATCACTTCATGACCTAGGTCTTGGAAGGTTTTCATTTTGTTGATAAGAACTGTATGACCTAAATGCAGATCAGGCGCAGTTGGATCGAAACCCGCTTTGATCTTAAGTTTCTTACCAGACTTTAGCTTTTCGACTAATTCGTCTTCAATTAATATCTCTTCTGCACCGCGTTTTATCTCAGCTAGAGCGGTTTGTAAATCCACTGTGTATTACTCCAAAAATTCAGCTACCGGGGCGTGGTGGCCTGTCAGGGTTATAAATATAGAGCTAAAAACTTTAAAATTTAGCTAGTTAGCACCAAAAAGCGACACTAGAAAAAAGCCTAACTTAAATAGTTTAAGAAACAGCCCTGAAGGCAGCGCGCATGATTGTTCTTTATACCGCGTTATTGCAATTTAATGAAGGTACTTTAGTTAACTAATATAGATTTAGTTTAACCATAGGCATCTGCTGCAATTTTAACCAAAAAAGTTTAACGCGCTGAGCAATTCTAGCGTAAAATAGCGCCAGTTTAAATCTACAAAACACTGGTATTTGCTCTATTTTAGGTATATCCTGCGATATTAGTATTTAAATTTCTTGACAGCAGAAAAGGCACGATATGGTTCACGTAGTGCACAAACTTCCCAAAAAACACAAACTGCTTATTCTCGGTTTGGTTTCTGCTATTGTTGGCTTGGCATTATTGCCTTCTGAAAAAGCCACCGCTTCAAAGGATAACAGTGCAAAAGCACTTGAAATTGGCAAACGCTACGAATTACAAGTTAAAGTTGATGATAACGAAAAACTAACTGAGCTTAATTCGCAGCAAGCAGCAGCAAAACTTCCAGAATACGAGCTTATCGACCATGAAGTACGAAATGGCGATAATTTAGCACTTATCTTTAAACGTGCGGGCTTCTCAGCGCAAACATTACACAAACTTGTTAATACCAACGCAGAAACTCGTAAATTAACAAAAATTCACCCAGGCGAAATCTTAAGCTTTGCAACAGCTGAAGATGGCTCTTTAGCTCAGCTACGTTATGTGATCTCAAAAACAGACACCTTATACGTTACATTAAATGACGAAGGTAACTACGACACTTCTATCGATAGCAAAGAAATCGAAACGCTAAGTAAGTCGGCTGGCGGTGAGATCTCTAATAGCTTTTGGACGTCAGGCATTGCAGCAGGTTTAAGCGAGCGTCAAATTATGAATTTTGCTGACATCTTCGGTTGGGATGTCGACTTTGCTAATGACATTCGTAAAGGTGACCAATTTGGTCTCATTTATGAAGCTCACTATGTTGATGGTGAGTACATTGGTGATGGTAAAATTATTGCCGCAGAATTTATTAACCAAGGTGAGCGTTATACCGCTATTCGCCATACTGATGGTAACTTCTACACGCCTGAAGGCCGTAGCATGAAAAAAGCCTTCTTACGTGCGCCTGTTAACTTTAAGTATATTAGTTCGAGCTTTAACCCTCGTCGCTTACACCCAGTGACTAAAACGGTAAAACCACATAACGGTATTGATTACGCAGCGCGTACCGGTACGCCAGTTGTATCATCGGGTAATGGTAAAGTGATTAAAGCAGGCTACAGTAAATACAATGGTAACTATGTATTTATTAGCCATGGCACACAGTATGTGACTAAGTACTTACACTTAGACAAAAAGATGGTTAGAACTGGTCAGAAAGTGAAGCAAGGCCAGAAGATTGGTACCGTTGGCGCAACAGGTCGTGTGACGGGCCCACACTTACACTATGAATTCTTAGTAAAC
Source organism: Pseudoalteromonas sp. CO109Y (assembly GCF_004208935.1). Lineage (NCBI taxonomy): Bacteria > Pseudomonadati > Pseudomonadota > Gammaproteobacteria > Alteromonadales > Pseudoalteromonadaceae > Pseudoalteromonas > Pseudoalteromonas sp. CO109Y. The sequence continues at coordinate 49,083 of NZ_SGPD01000016.1, read as the reverse complement.
GGTGTTCACCGTAACCCTAAAACGGTCAAACTACCTAAATCAGAGCCTCTACCGCGCGATGAGTTAGCTAAGTTTAAACCGATTGCTGATAACTTCTTAGCTCAATTACAGCGTAACCGTGAGTTACAATTAGCGTTAAATAAGTAGTTAGGTAAACATGTAAAAGCCGCTTCAACTTGAAGCGGCTTTTTTGTGCCTAGAATAAATCCGGCTAAAACTATTATAGACTTTACTAAAACGAGTACTGAAGGCACTGCGGGTTAATACAATTATTACCTTAAAAGAACATAGATAAGTTGAATAATTAGCGAAATCATCACCAGTGGCCAAATGTACTTTGCATACTTTGTCGCGCCATCAAGCCCCATTTTAGACTGATACTTTTCAAGTAGCGGTATTAGAATAACCAAAGCAACAAAAAGGCATAGTAAGATAATAAAGATATTCATGGTGGCTTCCTTACACAACTATCATTTAACTACAATTTCTTTAGGGTGACCCTAGTCTATAGGCAAAAAAAAGCGCAGTAAAATTACTGCGCCAGTCGGTTGGAAGTAAATCGACTTAATCGTGTTGTTAGCCAACAATCGCTAACAAAATACCTGCTGCAACGGCACTTCCTAATACCCCTGCTACGTTTGGTCCCATGGCATGCATTAACAAGAAGTTATGCGGGTTGCTCTCAAGGCCTACCTTATTAACCACACGTGCTGCCATTGGTACCGCTGACACACCGGCTGCGCCTACTAATGGGTTGATTGGCGATTTAGAGATCTTATTAAGACCTTTTGCCATAAACACCCCTGAAGCTGTACCGATTGCAAAGGCTAAAGCACCTAACACCAAAATACCGATTGTTTCTACGGTTAAGAACTTATCGGCTGCAAGCTTTGAGCCTACCGCTAAGCCTAAGAAAATGGTGGTAATGTTGATGATTTCGTTTTGTGCACTATTGCTTAAACGATCAACCACGCCCGATTCACGCATCAAGTTACCTAAGCAGAACATACCTACCAGCGGTGTTGCCGCAGGTAAAAACAAGATAGTTAAACTAAGCACCATTAATGGAAAAACAATTTTCTCTTTTTTCGATACTGTACGAAGTTGCGGCATTTGAATTTCGCGCTCTTCTTGCGTTGTTAGTGCGCGCATAATTGGCGGCTGAATAATTGGCACAAGTGCCATGTATGAATAAGCCGCTACTGCGATTGCACCAAGTAAATCAGGTGCCAACTTAGATGCTAAGAAAATAGCTGTTGGACCATCTGCCCCACCAATAATGGCGATGGCCGATGCATCCTGTAGCGAAAATTCAAAGCCAGGAATAAAGTTAAGTAGAATTGCACCAAATAAAGTAGCAAAAATACCAAACTGCGCAGCCGCGCCCAACAGCAACATACGCGGATTTGCTATCAGGGCACTAAAGTCTGTAAGCGCCCCAACGCCCATAAAGATCAAAAGTGGGAATACCCCAGAGTCAATCCCGATATGGTACACGTAATATAAAAGACCACCCGGCTCAGATAACCCAGCAACTGGGATATTAGTTAAAATAGCCCCAAAGCCGATAGGTAATAACAACAGTGGCTCAAAGTTACGGGAGATTGCTAAATAGAGTAACAAGCAACCAACCGCAATCATGATCAATGCCGGAAAAGTAAAGTTAGCAATACCCGTGGCATGCCAGAGGTTTAAAACACCATCCATCCTCTGTCTCCTATGCCAGTGCGATTAGCGCATCGCCAGTGGCAACAGAGTCGCCTTCTGCTACTAATACTTCAGCTATTGTGCCTGAGTGTGCAGCGCGAACTTCTGTTTCCATTTTCATCGCTTCCATAATGATAACCACATCACCTTCGTTTACTGTTTGGCCAGCTTTTACCTTCACTTTGAAAATATTGCCTGCTAACGGCGCGTTTAAGGTTTCGCTAACAGACGCTGAAGCTGACTGAGGAATTAACTCACTGTCTTTTAGGGTTACCTCTTTGAGCTCACCACCTTGCGCTACAACTACATCGTAAACTTTGCCATCAACTTTAACGCTGTATTGCTCTGCTTTTGCAGGGCTTGTAGAGGCTGGCTTAGTTTCTGACTTAGCGACTTCACCCGTTGGAATTGCTTCAAACGCATCAGGGTTGTTACGGTTTTTAATAAACTTAAGGCCGATTTGAGGGAATAATGCGTAAGTAAGCACATCATCAATCACGTCATCAGCAAGCTCTAAACCTTGCTCTTTAGCTTCACTTAATAACTCTGCTTCAAGCTTCTCAAGTTCAGGTTCAAGCTTATCAGCAGGACGGCACGTAATTGCTTCAGCGCCCTCTAGTACACGCTCTTGTAGCTCTTTATTCATTGGCGCCGGTGTTGCACCATACTCACCTTTAAGTACACCCGCAGTTTCTTTAGTGATGGTTTTATAACGCTCGCCAGTCAGTACATTGAGTACCGCTTGAGTACCTACAATTTGCGACGTTGGTGTAACTAAAGGAATGTAACCTAAGTCTTCACGTACACGCGGGATCTCAAGTAATACTTGATCAAGCTTATCAGCAGCACCTTGCTCTTTAAGCTGATTTTCCATGTTAGTTAACATACCGCCAGGTACTTGGGCTAATAAGATACGACCATCAACACCTTTAAGGCTGCCTTCAAATGCAGCGTATTTCTTACGTACATCACGGAAATAAGCGGCAATTTCTTCTAACTCATTTAAATTAAGGCCGGTGTCACGCTCAGTGCCTTCTACAATTGAAACAATAGTTTCTGTGGCACTATGACCGTAGGTCATACTCATTGACGAAATAGCCGTATCAAGCATATCGATACCCGCATCGATTGCTTTTTGGTAAGTTGCAGTACTTAAACCTGTCGTCGCGTGGCATTGCATTGCGATAGGAATAGATACAGTTTCTTTTAAGCCTTTGATCAACTGCTCGCAATCATATGGCTTTAATAAACCCGCCATATCTTTAATACAAATTGAATGACAGCCAAGATCTTCTAGTTGTTTTGCCAGCTCAAGCCACATATCAAGCGTATGGACTGGGCTTACTGTGTACGAAATAGTACCTTGGGCATGAGCACCTACTTTAACTGCGGCTTTAATGGCAGTTTCAAGGTTACGTACATCGTTCATCGCATCAAAAATACGGAATACATCAACACCGTTTTTGTGGGCACGCTCAACAAACTTTTCGACTACATCATCAGCATAATGACGGTAACCTAGAAGATTTTGTCCACGAAGTAGCATTTGTTGCTTAGTGTTTGGCATTGCCGCTTTTAGCTCGCGAATACGTTGCCAAGGATCTTCACCTAAATAACGGATACACGAGTCAAACGTCGCACCACCCCATGATTCAATTGACCAATAACCCGCATTATCGAGTTTTTCTGCCATGGGTAGCATGTCGTCTAAGCGCATACGCGTTGCCAAAAGAGACTGGTGTGCGTCACGCAATACTAATTCGGTTAATTTTAATTTAGCCATGTTTAAGCTGCCCCGTTATTTTTGTTTATTTCGAAATTGAGCAATTGCAGCGCTGATTGCTGCAATATGTGCCTGTGGCACACCCTGTTGAGGTTGAATTTTTGCTGTACGCGTAGGTTCTACAGTTGCAGGATCATCAAATCGACCCACTACCTTTGACATTAAAGTGACTGCTGAAATCAAAATAGTCAGAAAAACAAACACGCCTACCATGCCTGTCACCATCAAACTGGCCGCAGTGGTGAGTAATCCACCTATATCCATACGACTCCCCTCGCTTACTTAAAATAAAAAGTTATTTTTGTTAAATAATTATGCACCAATAATAACAAACAAAATTCATTTGTATAGCACCATTGTAAATTGGTAAAACCAATTAAATTTAAAATAACATGACGCACATATAATTAACACCCTACTATTAGCGCATTTAAAGCCCCGTTATAGATGATATAAATAGTCAATATAGCCAGACGTTATATGTTCAGCTATTAACCAACCGTAGTAAAAAGCCTAAAAACCACGCACAACAAGGCGTTAGAGCTATCCACTTAAAATAAAGTTAAATTGGTCTTACCAATAACCACAGCAATTCTCTTTTTCCTCATTCATCTCAATATGAAAAAATATCACTATGAATAAGTTACATGCTTACTCGTAAAAGTTACCAAATGATGAACCCTATAAAGAACGACAAAAACACACAACCCATTGAAATATATAAAATAAAACTTCTGGCACAGAACTCGCTTCAGTTACATCGAACTTAAGAAAATTTAAATAGCCAAGGAGACCACTATGTTACGCTGGACAATTACTTTTTTAGTTATCGCGTTAATCGCAGCAGTGTTAGGTTTTGGCGGTATCGCAGGAGCCGCTGCAGGCATCGCTAAGATTATCTTTTTTATATTTTTAGTATTACTAGTTATTTCGCTGGTATCAGGAGCACTTAGAGGCAGTGTCCCTAAGTAGTTAAAAGCAGATAACCACTTACTTTATTTTAAATTTACAAGGAATTTCATTATGAAAAATTCAACTTTAAAAGCCGCTACTATCGCCCTATTTTCAGGTTTATTCATCATGGGTTGTGAAGACAACTCTGCTGAAGACGCAGGTGAGCGTATTGATGAAGCAATTACTGATACACAAAATGCAGTTGAAGATGCATGTGAAGAAGTAAAAGAAGGTGTTAACGCAGAAGAAACTAACTGCTAATAACACACCTTACTTAAGAAAAGCGGCCAAGTGCCGCTTTTTTGTGTATGTAAGTTAGCGAGTTAGCGAGTTAGCGAGTTAGCGAGTTAGCGACTCTAGGCTGCCTGCAGCTTGTGTCAAGCAGCTTGCTAACTTTACTCTTTCCCCTAGAAACCCGCTAACTTGTTGGGTGTCGCTCCGCTCTACCCTACATCATGTAGGTCGCCATTTATGGCGACACATAACCGCTAACATTGACGGGCTAAAGCCCGACCTACAGCCGCATTAATTCAGAGAACCGCGCGAAATAAATTTCACGCCTACGAGGGATAAACCCGCAGCTACCTTAGGCTCGCAACTTTACTTTTTCCCCCTAGAAACTCATTAATTTGTTGGGTGTCGCTCCGCTCTACCCTACATCATGTAGGTCGTCATTTATGGCGACACATAACCGCTAACATTGACGGGCTAAAGCCCGACCTACGACTTACACGTAGATTTAAGAAACATCGCGCAAAATAAATTTCACGCCTACGTGAGCCTCAAACTCGATAACTTTACTCTTTCCCCTAGAAACTCGCTAACTTGTTGGGTTTCGCTCCGCTCTACCCAACCTACGAGCTCTTTTGTTTTAATCTGATAGCTGACGGCTGAAAGCTGATAGCTTCTTTATCTAGAAACTCGCTAACTTTAAGCTTTCATTTACAACCCGTTGTGAGGGGCTCGTTTGTCGTTACACTCGCTATATGCCACTGGCCGTCAATAAAACTCACCTTAGCTACATCGCTAACGGCAAAATCACCGGGGACATTTAAACGCGTTAAGTTGCTCGCTAACTGCTGCTGGCAATATGGGCCGGTATCGCCATGCATTACAAGTACAGGCTTATTGGTGTGCTTTGCGAAGTCGCTGATAGCATCACGGTACACTCTAAATGCATCACAATTAGAACGTTGTGACTCGCTGCAAGCGGGTTTACTGGTCGGGTGGTAAATATCAGCCTGAAAACCAAATACATAGGCCTTAGCATCTTGCTGAACAAGTGCTTGTTTCAACCAAGTTAAGTTGTACTTATCACGTTTGTCGGCGGCATCTAGTGCCGCGTTTTTATCACTTTTTAAAATTTGTGAGCGACCATTAAAAGTGCCCGGTATATGCAAAGTGCGAAACTCAATGCCATCAAACTGCCAGCGAGCATTTTCTAGCATTTCAGCTTGGGTTGCATAACCCTGAAGTTGTTGTGTTTTTTTTGTATAAGCATCGTCAAACATCAAGCCTTTAACAAAGCTTAGCCGTTCAAGCTCATCAAAACGCACCGATAGTTTTTCTCGGTCGCAATCGGTCCATTCATTATCACCTGGGGTGTAAATAAAAGGCTGCGGGGTCAACGACGTCAATAACGCTTTATTAGTTTGCAAAAGCTTATTCGTGCAAGCAAACGCTCCTGATTTCATATCACCAAGATGCATTAAAAAGCCATGAGGTGTTGCTGCGATTGCCTTGGCAATTTTTCCATCTTTGCCGAGATTGATTTCATCAATCGGGGTGTATGGCATATCGCCCATAACTAAAAAAGTATTTGTGGTCATTGCAAGTGCTAATGACATTGAACTAACAAACATACAACTTACACCTTTAAAATACGCATATCTTAAGCTCTCACAATGACAACTAAATGAAAACCAACTACAGAAGATTTTTTCTATCAATGTTAAACTGCCGCCAGCAAATTAAGTGAGCCTACGAATGACATTAAGTACAACTTACAAATTAGATAAACCGTATTATTACGAATGCTTTGATGAGTCTTTACCTTATTCATCTCAAGCCAAACCCAAATACCCGTTGTTGGTATTATTAATAACCTTAGGCTTGTTGGCTTTTTATCAATTAGATAATCATTATTTAGGCAGCTTTATGATTATGCTTGCCGTGGTTGAGTGCTTATCGTTTTATTACAAGCGCCCATGGTGGGTCGCAAGACAAATGATGAGTCGTGCATCAGGTAGCGAAGTCACTGTCGTATTTGATGATGAAGGCGTTAAAGCCGAAAACCCGCATAAAAGCTACCAATTAAGCTGGCAACAAATTAGTGAGATCATTGAAACTGAGCGAGGTTATATTTTAAAGGCTCAGCGCGGTATGCAATATATTTCTAAACAAGCGCTAAATGATGAAATAACAGCTGAACTAAATAAAAGAGCCACTCAGTGAGTGGCTCTTAAAAATATCTGTCGCTGATTAAACGTTGCCCGGATTTGGGTTAGATTTCTCTGCTTGGATTCGCATGTAGATTTCTTCACGATGTACTGATACATCTTTAGGTGCATTTACACCAATGCGAACTTGATTTCCTTTAACACCAAGAACAGTAACTGTTACTTCGTCACCGATCATAAGGGTTTCACCTACTCTACGAGTTAGTATTAGCATTCTATTGCTCCCATGTTCCAAAAAATTAAAAGATTCCGCGTCAAAAACATTCTAATGAAATATAGACTTAAAAGTAAGTAAAAACTCTAGATCTTATTCATTTTCAGTTAAAAAAACTTTGTGTAGCGCACGTACAGCCAGTTCTAAATACTTTTCGTCAATTAAAACTGATATCTTTATTTCTGATGTCGATACAAGCATCACTTTGATGTTTTCATCGGCAAGGGCATTAAAAAATAAACTTGCCACACCAGAGTGAGATTTCATCCCTACACCTACTGCAGACACCTTAGCAACATTGCTGATCCCTTTTATAGATTCTGCGCTGATACCATCTTGGTTACTGGTCAAAATTTCAAGCGCTTGCTCAAAATCATTCGTGTGCACAGTAAAAGCATAGTCTATTTTTTCAAAGTTATGATTAACTTGATTAATCATATCTATTTCGATGCCGAATTCTGCAAAAAGTTTCAAAATTTTTGCAAGGTTTTCCGTTCCTTGGTGCACGCCATTAACGTAAATCAGACTTTCGTCACGATTAAAGGCGATACCCGACACAATGTTTGCTTGCACATCCGGCTCCTCAAAACTGATCAAGGTCCCTTGATCCGGGTTAAAACTCGATAACACTCTGAGCGGTATATTATATTTTCCTGCGGCTTCGACACTACGAATATGTAGCACCTTAGCCCCAAGGCTGGCCATTTCGAGCATTTCTTCGAAGGTGACATGGCTCATACGTCGCGCATTTGGTTCAATACGCGGGTCGGTGGTATATACCCCATCAACATCAGTGTAAATTTGGCATTCGTCGGCATTGATAGCACCTGCAATCTCAACCGCAGAGGTATCTGTTCCACCGCGACCAAGCGTAGTGATATTGCCTTCAATATCACGGCCCTGAAAGCCCGCTATAATGGCAATACGGTTATGCTCAAGTTCATGCTTAAGACGAGTCGCAGCAATCTCTTCAATGCGCGCTTTGCCAAACATATTATCGGTGCGAATGTTGACCTGATCAGCAAGCAAGCTTACCGCTGAGTGACCACGTTTGATGATAGCCATTGCCAGCAGAGAGACTGACACTTGCTCACCGGTGGTTAGCAATACATCAAGCTCACGAGCACTAGGTCGAGAATCGATTTGTTTAGCGAGTTTAATTAGACGGTTAGTTTCTCCCGACATAGCCGAGAGTACCACCACAACTTGATGGCCTTGTTGCTTGGTTTTTACAACAAGGTCGGCGACTGCCTCAATTCGCTCTATTGAGCCAACTGAGGTGCCACCGAATTTTTGGACGATAAGTGCCACTAGTAGTTAAGAACGCTCAGATAACCAACCAGTTACACTTTCTAAGGCTGCAGCTAGGTTCTCTGGCTGAGTACCACCAGCTTGTGCCATATCAGGACGACCACCGCCCTTACCGCCTACTTGTGCAGCCATGTGATTTACAAGCTCACCGGCTTTCACTTTACCTGTTAGGTCTTTAGTTACACCTGCAATTAGGCTTACTTTATCGCCATTAGCTACGCCAAGGGCAATAACACCTGAGCCAATCTTCGTTTTCAGGTCATCAACCATGCCACGTAGTGCTTTAGACTCAGTACCTGCAACATCAGCAACCAGTAGTTTAATACCGTTCACTTCAACAACAGAGTCAAGTAACGATGCACCAGCCGCACTTGCTAGCTTGTCGTTAAGCTGTGCAATTTGCTTCTCAAGGCCTTTTGATTTCTCAAGTAACGCCGTTACTTTTTCAAGTACTGTGCTGCTATCACCTTTAACTAGTGCTGCAACATCGTTTAGTTGTTGCTCTTGCTCACTTACATAAGCAACCGCTTCAGCACCTGTTACCGCTTCAATACGGCGGATACCGGCTGCGATACCGCTTTCTGATACGATTTTAAATAAACCGATATCACCTGCACGCTTAACGTGAGTACCACCACATAGCTCGATTGAGTAGTCACCAATGGTTACTACGCGAACTTCGTCGTCGTATTTTTCACCGAATAATGCCATTGCACCTTTTGCTTTAGCATCTTCGATAGCCATTAGCTCAGTTTCAAGAGCAAAGTTACGACGGATTTCATCGTTTACTGCGCGCTCGATTTGGCGTAATTCGTCTTTTGTTACCGCTTCAAAGTGAGAGAAGTCAAAACGTAAACGCTCAGGGTCAACAAGTGAACCTTTTTGATTTACGTGCTCACCTAAAATTTGACGTAACGTTTCATGTAAAATGTGTGTTGCAGTGTGGTTTTTCTTGATGCTATCGCGACGAGCTGCATCAATTGTTGCCTCTGCTTTATCGTTTGTACCAATACGGCCTTGTACACGACCATGGTGTGCAAATGCATTACCAAGTTTCGTGGTGTTAGTCACTACAAACTCACCGCCAGCAACTTTTAACACACCTGTGTCACCAACCTGACCACCTGATTCAGCATAAAACGGTGTGCGGTCTAAGATTGCGATACCTTCTTGACCATCTTCAAGTACTGAAACCGATTGACCTTCAGAGAAAAGTTCAACCACAGTACCTGTGTAATGTTCTGCATCGTAACCTTTAAAGTCTGTGTGTTTTTCAGACTTAAGTTGTTGGTTGTAATCAGCACCAAACTTACCTGCTTGCTGTGCTTGCTTACGCTGAACAGCCATACACTCTTGGAAGCCGTGCTCATCAATCGTCATGAAACGCTCGCGCGCAACGTCAGCCGTTAAATCAGCTGGGAAACCGTAAGTGTCGTAAAGTTTGAATACTAAGTCACCTGGGATCACATCACCTTCGATGTCAGTTAGGCTTTCTTCTAAAATAGCCAGACCACGCTCAAGTGTTTTACCAAACTGCTCTTCTTCGATACGCAGTACTTTTTCGATAATTTCTTGTTGTTTAGCAAGCTCTGGGTACGCTTGACCCATTTGCTCAATTAGTGCAGCAACTAGCTTGTAGAAGAATGCACCTTTCGCGCCTAGCTTATTACCATGACGAACGGCACGACGAATAATACGACGTAGTACATAACCACGGCCTTCGTTTGATGGCATAACGCCGTCAGATACTAAGAACGCACACGAACGAATGTGGTCAGCCACAACGCGTAACGATTTATCGTCTAAATCTTGTGCGTTTGTTACTTTAGCCGCTGCTGCAATTAGAGCTTGGAATAAATCGATTTCGTAGTTTGAGTGCACGCCTTGTAAAATTGCAGAGATACGCTCAAGACCCATACCTGTATCAACAGACTGCTTAGGAAGCGGCTCCATTGTACCGTCGGCATGGCGGTTATACTGCATAAATACTAGGTTCCAGATCTCGATGAAACGGTCACCGTCTTCTTCAGGAGAACCTGGAGGACCACCCCAAATTTCTTCACCGTGATCGTAAAAGATTTCAGAACATGGACCACAAGGACCTGTATCTCCCATTGACCAGAAGTTATCGCTGGTTGCAATGCGAATAATACGGTCTTCACTTAGACCCACTTCTTTGTGCCAAATGTTGAAGGCTTCTTCATCATCGTGATAAATGGTAACAAGTAGCTTTTCTTGAGGTAGTTTTACAACATCAGTTAAAAACTCCCAAGCAAACTTGATTGCGTCTTGCTTGAAGTAATCACCAAAGCTGAAGTTACCTAACATTTCGAAGAATGTATGGTGACGTGCAGTGTAACCTACGTTTTCAAGGTCGTTATGTTTACCACCGGCGCGTACACAACGTTGTGAGCTGGTTGCACGTGAATAAGGGCGGCTTTCCGCACCTAAAAATACATCTTTAAATTGCACCATACCAGCGTTATTGAATAATAACGTGGCATCGTTACCCGGGATCAGCGAGCTTGAAGGAACAATTTGGTGTTGTTTAGAGGCAAAAAAGTCTAAGAACTGTTGCCTGATCTGTGCGGTAGTCATATGCTGCATGTGAAAATCTCACCCGTTTATTGCTGTGCTTGCATTGCAAAATCAATTTGTTCGTAATTAAAGCCTCGATACATCAAGTAGCGTACACGTTTCGCTCTTTCTTTCTGGTCGAGTTCTTTACCTGAATTTGAAAACTTCTTTAAATATGCGTCCTTTGCGAGTTCGAACCAATCGACTTCAAACTCCTCGAGCGTTTTATCTAATAGTGCTCGGTCTATCCCTTTTGCCATTGCTTCGCTCTGAATGCGTTTTACACCATGATACTTAGCTAAATGGCGGCGTACAAACCCTTCGCAATAGCGCTGTTCGTTAATAAAATTGTGTGATTCACACCAATCTAACAAGCGCTCTGTGAACTCGGGCGTCGCCTCTTTTTGCTGTAACTTTCGCGTTAAATCCCGACGCGAATAATCTTGTCGAGACAATAACCAAAGTACGTAATTTTTTAACTTTTGTTCTTTATCATCCATTACGCGTCAAAGCGTCCTGATTGTGACGGCGCTTCAGGTGCTTTTGTTTGGCCATCACCTTTTGGCACAACCGGCATAAAAATAGCCTGAAAAGACACGAAGAAGCTAATGTAACAAATTGGCATTAAAACCAATAGAGGAATAAACGATAAAGGAATACAGATCACCATTAAAACAGCGCAAATTAGGCCATAAACACTCAATGGCGCCATATTATGGTAAAACACCATGAATGAGGTTTTTAAAACCTGAAACATATTGCTTTGCTTTTGAAAATAAACCAAAGGCACTGCATAGGCAAAAGCGGTTAAATACACACAGATCGCCACTAAGAATACCGCAACTTGCCCCATTGAAATGGTTGCCAATAAATCTGCAATATGTGATTGGTTTTGTGGATCGAAAGTCTGACTCGAAATAACTGCGTAGGCATCTGCAAAAATGAAATTAGACAGTAAGGCTAATAAAATACCTGCCGCCATCTGATACACGGCGACGCGCACTAAACCTATACGGTTTCCTTTATTACTAAATGGCTTAAAAATATCAGCTTGGCTGATAGTCCCGCCTTGCTGCTTAGTTAACACAGCTTGATAAAAACCTGCCATCAAAAACGGGGTTACAAATGCACCAACAACTTGCAGTAAAGGTAGCAGCAATGCCAAAAAGCTAATTATCACGATTAGCAGATGCATTAAAATAAAAGTCAAAGGTTGCAGCTTAAAGATTTCCCATCCAGCTTTAAACCATTTAACGCCTGCATCAGCTTTAAAAATACGTACTTCGATCGACATAGTTTCTCATTCAATAACGACAAAACGCACCGAGTATAACTGGGTGCGCTACTTGTTTATAGTCACCTGTAGTGAAATTTACTCAGGCTTTTTAATTTTTTTAATATCAAGCATGTGCGAGCCATGTTTGATTTTCGTTTCGAGGTAAGCTTGGTTACCTACCACACCCGCTTTAATGTGCGCATGAGTGCCAACCACTGAATCAACTTCAATACCTGCATCACGCAGTGCTTTAAGCTTATTAGGGTTGTTAGTCATTAACTTAACATGCTTTTGATTGAGTGCTTCAAGCATTAATACCGCGTCTGAAAAATCACGTAAATCATCAGCAAAACCCAAGTGGTTATTCGCTTCGTACGTATTCATACCTTGCGACTGTAATACGTAAGCATCAATTTTATTGTATAAACCAATGCCACGCCCCTCTTGGCGTAAATACAGTAAAATACCGCCTTGTTGGTGCATCATCTCGATACACTCATTTAATTGCTCACCACAATCACAACGTGATGAATGGAATACATCGCCCGTTAAACACTCTGAATGCATACGAATTAAAGGGACATCTTGCTCTGTGTCAGCTTGATTAAACACTAAAGCAACATGTTCTTGGCCATCATTTAAGCCACTGAAAGATACGATTTCTGCAGGGATATCACTGTTTTTGCCAACATTCAGCTGGACTCTTGCTCTTACTTGCGCCACGACAAATCCAAATTAAAAAATAAATGCGATACTGCAAATGTGATTACAACAGCTTGAAGGTTGTAAGGATGCAACATACGACGAGTGATAACTAATATTGAGGCAGTTACCAGCAATTCAAGTATTATACACTCAAACCACCCCAAGATACGAGCTTTGCGCCTCGCTTTAGTGGCGCTAAAAAAACACCTCAAAAGCTCTACTTTTTAGAAGTAGATCTTTGAAATACAATAAATTGCTAAACAAACACCTGCAGATATTCGAAAAAATAGATTAGTTTAATCTCAATAAACCGCTAAGCCTTTATCAACCACCTATCAAAATAATAAAAATAACAGTGTTATGATGTGTCTCAGCGCTGATTAATAACGTACTAAAAGCGCTAGATAAAACAATTATGAGGAATAACCAAATAGTGATGCTTGAAGCTTAAACTGCTCTGCTAATTCATCAATTATAACCCTTTGACTAAGCTTTAAATATCTTGAGCGTGGCCAAACAACATTGATTGGCATAACCGCACCTGAAAAGGTATCTAAAACACTAGTTAGTCTATTACTATCTAGCTGCTCTTGAATAAGCCAAGTAGGTAATTGTGCAACACCTAAACCATTAAGTGCGGCATCTAGCATCGCATCTCCATCACTGAGCATATATCTGGCATTGATTAGCTGGTTAAATGACTGCTTTTTACTATCTTTGAACAACCATGTTGGCTGCGAAGAGCGCTTACTGCCAATAATACAATCATGAGTGAGCAAATCCGCAGGAGTGTCTGGCACACCATGTTGGTCAAAATAATCTTGACTACCACACACTGTTAATTTTTGATAACCCAACAATTTTGCTACCAGATCAGCATCATCTTCTAATGTGCCGATACGTACCACCAAATCAACATTTTCATTTATTAAATTGATACGACTTTCACTAAAGTGAACCGCAAGCTCTAGTTTAGGATACTTGTTTGCTAATTTAGAAAGTATTGGCATTACATACTTACGGCCGAATGCCGCAGGTAAGTGAAGCTTTACTTGCCCTGAAACATTATGGCTACCGGCAGTGACCGCTTGCTCTAGGCTATCTATTTCAGCCAGTATTTTTACCCAGCCTTCAAAATAATGCTGCCCTTCTGGGGTTGCCATAATTTTACGCGTTGTTCGATGCAGTAGCTTTGTACCTAACTTACTTTCAAGCCTAGTAACAGTTTTGCCAACAGCTGAGCCTGTTAAACCTAACCGATTACCAGCTGCTGTGAATGTACCCATGCGTAATGTTTCAACAAACTCTCGAATACCAAAGAAAGGGCTATCTTCTGGTTTCATTATGGAATCTCAGGACAGAATAAATGGAATATTAGCTAGGTTATCATTTAAAAAGAAGATAATAAAATAATGTTCACTTATTCAGCAATAGAGAAACATGATGAGCGAACGCAAACTTCTCGATTTACTCGAAAAAGAAGAGATCCGAACTCTTCGCTTAAACTACAGTCAGCTTTTAGACTCTGGTCAAATTCATAAAATGGAAGAAGTATTTACTAGCGACGCACGAGTCGAAGTAACAGTGGGAGAAATGAATGGAATTGAACAGATAAAGCAAGGATTAAAAAATGCTTATGATGAATTCGATACCCACAATAGAAAGCACTTCCCTTTTGTTCATGCAGTGATGAACCATCAAATAGTACTAACAGATAAAACGACAGCACAGGGTGAGTGCTACCTAATTGACTTTGTTACAAGTAGGGAGCCAAGCGAATCTCCGCTTTTATTAGTGGGCCGGTACTTAGATCGCTATGAAAAAATCGACGGTCAATGGCGCATTAGCCACTCTAAACTTGATGTTGTCTGGCCAGCGAATTCGGGAGAGCAGTAACATGAATAATCTACCAACTAGCTTTACAAATGTATTTGCCGACAACAAATTAACGCTGGGATTGCTCACTCCCCTTGAAGCTTACCCTAGCAGCCCTTTCCCTACCCTCAATGCTGATATAGCAACGGCTAAGCAAGCTGAACAAGCAGGTATTGCCAGTATTTGGTTTAGGGATGTGCCTTTTTATGATCCTAATTTTGGTGATGCTGCGCAGATGCTTGATCCATTCACTTACGCAGGTTTCATTGCTGCACATACAAATACAATTACTTTAGGCACCGCAGGGGCCGTTTTACCATTACGCGATCCTATCATGGTTGCCAAACAAGCAGCCTCAGTTGATCATCTAAGTAATGGTCGTTTTGTGTTAGGAGTTTCAACCGGAGACAGGCCAGTTGAATACCCGGCTTTTGGTGTCGATTTTAACGCGCGTGCTGAGCGCTACAGAGAGTCAGTTGAAATTATCAAAACATTACACCAACAAAGTTTTCCTAAACACATTAGCCAATATTACGGTGAGCTTGATGGTTCACTTGACCTTTATCCAAAACCAGTAAACCAGCAAATACCCGTTATGGCCGTTGGTCGTTCTAGGCAATCATTTGAGTGGTTGGCTAATAATGTTAATGCTTGGATTTGGGCTGTTGATAATGAACAAGCCATCAGTGAAATCATTAACAACCTATCAATTGCAAGCAATAGCAACACAAGCCCACATTACGGCTATGCGACATTTTTTGATTTAGATAAAAACCCTGACGCCCCGTACCAGCGTTTTTATAACGTTGTACGAATTGGTCGAAATGCCCTTATTGAGCGACTGTTAAAACACAGAGAGCTTGGCGTAAAACACATTGCGCTAAACTTAAAACCTTCTCGAAGGGCTGCCCAAGATGTAATTGATGAATTGGGTAACTTTGTTATTCCTGCTCTTGAAAAAGAGCAAAGAGAGCCTGCAGTATGAGTACTCAAGAACAGCTCGAAAACTTAATAACTCAGTTTAAAGATAGCTGGTTACGCTCGGATAAGCACTCGTTAGCAAAGCTGTTTAGTTCTGATATCGATTTCAAAAGCCAGCATCATGGTTCTGTAAATAGGCAAAAGCATGTATCAACAACCTTGAGTGAAGATTTCAAAAACTATGCAACGAATGCTGAATTTACAAATACGTTTACTGCACACCAAAAAGATTTTGCTGCAGCAAGCAGCTACGCTTATGTAGATGTAAATCATGGGCAAAAACGCTTTTTATGTGGTTGTACGTTTATTTTTCATTTCATTTATGAAAACCAGCAATGGCTTATTAACCACATTAAATTTCAGGTTAACTGGAATAAAGGACAACAATCCTTGCTTCCTAACTGGAACATGCTTCCTGGAGTTCAGGGCTGGCAGCTTGTTGATGGCGAACCAACAATTGTGAGTGAATTACACTCTCCATGGGCATTAATTCGTAAGTTTAAAGCCTCTGAGCCAAAGCAAGCTCTCATTGATCTCTATAACAAGTATGCATTTGCTGTTGATAATTGTGATATTAATTTACTTATTGATTGCTACAGCCAAGATATACATGGCAGCTTTCCTCCTTTAGGTGATTTATCTGGTAGAGAAAGTGTTATAGGGAGTTTAAAAAACTTTAGACTGCTTGCGCCATTTTGGCAGCACTTTGCAGAGTTGGTCAAAATGGAGATTAGCCAAGATAAAAAAACAGCTCGATTTATCATTGCCCGAATCATTCCCGAAAAACCCGTGAATGATAGCAATCAAAAGATCTATGCAGCTCACTATCAGTTAGCAGCAAGATTAGAGTCAGATAACTGTTGGCGACTTTACGAGTCGCATTACATATCGGGTTGGTTTGATGAACAGAATTTGCCCGAGTTTATAATCTAACAATAAAGCGCTCAATGTGAGCGCTTTTTCATAAATACCTGCGACCGGTTAAGCTTAATCACTGTTTTTGCTTAAATTAAAAACAATGATACATTAAAAATTACTAGATACCTTGTACCTCATGATGATAATGATTATCATCAACAAGTATTAATCCCCTCTTATCTGGGCAAAATAATAAGGAATATTATGAAAAAGAGCTCACTTGCTTTATGTGTTGCATTACTATTTAGTCAGCAAGGCATTGCCAATGAAACGACCACCCAAGAATTTAACGACACCTACCGCGCTTATGTCGCTGCTGTAGAAAATAAGCAAGACAGTAGTGAGCTTGCTAAAAAAGCGTTTGAGCTTGGCAAAGAAATTTATGGTGAAAGCGCCGACAACACAGCCAATCTTGCTATTAACTATGCAAACAGTCTAGATAAAAGCGAACAAGAACAACGCTTTGAGTTATATCGCACAGCCTACGAAATACTCGAAAAAAACCACGGCAAGCTAAGTGTACAAGTGTATGATTCATTAATCGGCATGGCAGAATCAACTCCCTCAGCTAAGCGCGCTGATACGTATCTTGATGATGTCATTGCTATTGCTGAAAAACAAAACTCAGACAAGCTTGTTGCTGATGCAAAAATGACCGCTGCTCGTATCCTTGCTTATAAAGGCACTGGCGAGCGCTATTACACAGCAAAGGAATATCTTGAAGAAGCTGATAAGTACTACCAAGAAAACTTACCAAATAACGCTGTCGATCGTATTAGCGCAGACTTTTTAGTTGCCGCATTTGCAGAAAACCAACGTAAATACAGCACCGCTATTGAGCGATTGAATCACGTAGTAAGTGTATTTGATCAAGAGCTAGACTTTGATCATCAAACTGAATTAAACGCCCATTCGAAGTTGGTTCACTTATACGAAAAAACAGGTAAAAGCGACGAAGCAACCAAACATTGCTTAGCGATTGCGAAAATGGTGCCTTGGAAAGAAAGCCAAGAACAAGAGCCGTTGTACCGTGTGCCGCCGAAATATCCAATGTCAAAAGCACAACGTATGGAAGACGGCATTGTCGTGATGGAATTTGAAGTAACCCCGTCAGGCTTTGTAGACAACATAACTGTGGTTGACTCTGAAGGTGGTACTGCATTTGAAAGAGAAGCAGTAAAAGCAATGAAAAAATGGCGTTATGCGCCTAAGTTTGAAAATGGTCAAGCCATTGCTGCGACTTCTCGGGTGCAATTAGACTTTAAAATAAAAAGATAAATAACAGGGTCGCAATGCGACCCTTTTTATAACTTTTTAAGCAAGTTATCGGCTGCGTCCTCAATTAAATCGAGTACCTTTTCGAAACCTTGATCGCCACCATAATAGGGATCTGGGATCTCACTCACCCCTGCATCACCATGACTTAAAAATAGCGACAACTTATATTGTAAGCGCTCTGGGCACTGGGCTTGTAAATCAGCAAGATTTTGCTTGTCGGCTGCGAGAATTAAGTCAAACTCATGAAAATCAGCTTGAGTCACTGGTCGCGAATAGATGCCTTTAAAACTATAACCGCGCTTTTCGGCTGCTGCTTTTGAACGTGAATCTGGTGGATTACCTTGGTGGTAACCAATGGTGCCAGCAGAATCAACTTTGACATTGACACCCAACGCCTTGGCACGACTACGAAGTACCGCTTCAGCAGTAGGTGAACGACAAATATTGCCTAAGCAAACAATCAAAACCTTTTTCATTATTCGTCCTTAAAATTGCTTTAAGATTGACTCATCATAACGTTCTGCATCAAGCGAGAGGTTGTATTTATCTGCAACACTATCAAGCTCTGCCTGCTTAATTGCCAACTCATCCATGGTAATAGTGTTGTCATCAAGTTGCCATAACAAACGTGATCCCGCATAGCTGTAATGAATTGCTAATAAAGCATCTGCATTGCCCTCACGCCCTGCTGCTTTTAACTTTGGCATTTTACGGGTGATTTTATTCAGCGCTTTTTTAAGCTCCCACACATAGACAATTTCAGTCATGTAATCATGATTGCGGTATTTATTAAGCACAAAGCCCACCAGCAAACTACACACAACAACACCTAATAGGTTCCAATGAAAATGGCTACCGCTTGGGTCAGGAAATAACGCTATTAACGTTTGTGAAATGGCTAAACTGCCAACGGCTAAAGCAATTACACAAGCAATAATTACTTGGTTTAAATGTTTACGGTAACGGGCTTTATCTATTTGAATAAGTTTCATAACAACCTAAAAAACTTGTGAAAAATAAAAAGTGAAAAAAATTTCACCCCTTTTTTATTTGCCAGCCGTTTTAGCTATGAAAGCAATTATCCAAAGAGGAACGGCTATGCATACTTTACCACTAAACTCAGCAAGCTTGAATAACAGCAATGCTGCTTTAAAGACAACCGCAGCAATTATTGGTGGCGGTGTCATGACCTTTGCAGCATTTGCATTTATGCAGTACTTAATTTCTGCTGAGCAAAGAGCCGATGTTAAAACAGGCCCAGATATCACAGTTGAAATTTATGAAGTACCGGAAGACTCAAAAGTGCAAGTAAAGCAAACACTGCCGCCACCGCCAGTTGCTAAAATGCCACCAAAAGTACCACCGCGACCAACCATTGATACGACCGACACTGTTGTAGTTGCGGATTTAACACCAACTATGACTTTCGATAACATTGGCGACACGCTTAGCAAAAGCATTAACCAACCAACAGGAGATGCGACACCAATTGTGCGTATAAACCCTAAATACCCTCCGGTAGCAGCTCGTGATGGCATTGAAGGTTGGGTACAAATTAGCTTTAGCATTTCACCGACTGGCGAAGTGATTGACCCTGTTATTATTGATGCCGAGCCTAAACGGGTATTTGACCGTGAAGCAATTCGCGCCATTAAACGTTGGAAATATCGCCCTAAAGTTGTTGAAGGTGTGGCACAATTACAAACAAACCAAAGCGTTCAACTTGATTTTAAAATAGATGGATAACTGCCTATGCTAATGAGCATCAAGACATGGTTATTTGACAAGCCAAGCACAGATTGTTTGGCGCAGTATGCCAAAACGGGCGACAACCGTTACCTTAACCAACTCGTTGCTCAATATGGGAACGATCTTTATCACTATCTAGTCACCCAAAGTGATAAAGATCTTGCCCTTGATATATGCCAACAAACCTGGTTAAAAGTCATTGATAAACGCGACTTTTACAATGATCAAAACAACCCAAAAGCGTGGCTTTTTCGATTAGCACGTAATTTATTAATTGATGAATTTCGTAAGCAGCAAAAGTTCGTTGAATTAGAAGACAACCAACTATTTACTGAATCTCAGGATGCAAGTTATCACTACGACTACGAAGCCTTTGATAAAGCACTGATGGGACTTAGCTTTGTACAACGTGAAGCGCTGACCTTACAACAAGAAGGCTTTAGTCTTGAAGATATTGTTGCTATCACACAAAGTAACCCAGAGACCATTAAAACTCGGCTGCGATATGCCCGTCAAAACCTGAAACAACAACTAGGAGGCCATCATGAAGCGTAACGACGAGCAACTCGATGCTGATTTAAAAGCACATTTTCAAAAACGTAAGGCAGAGCACAGCTTAAGCAGCGACGAGCTTTCACATATGCAAAAGCCACAGTTGGCAACGCCAAGGCCACAGCGCTTTTTAGGCCTGCAAATGACCGGAGTTTTTGCTGCTTTAGCGATTCTTGGTTTTGTCATGCTGCAATACAACAACCGCGAGTTAACCCATGTTTATGCCGTGGATTTATCGGACTATCAATGGCTAGAAGTACACGAACTCGACGCCAAAGGCAGCTATGTGAGTAATCTTAAACAACAAAAACAAAACCTAGATGCTAACTACCAACAAGCATTAGCCAATCACCAAGCCCGCACTAGCTTCACCGGCCGTCTAGTCAGTGTTGATAACGACTGGTATATCGCTGACTGCGAGCAAAATGTCATAGTACAAATTAAACAATCACTCCTTGAAGAACTACAAAAACACGGCACCCTAGATACTCATATTCACCAAGGAGACCTACTCGCCCTAGACCAAAACAAACAAGGCCAAATCATCGCACTTAAACAACTGACCCATGAAGCGGAAAAGTGTACGAGTTAGCGAGCTCGTAGGTTGGGTAGAGCGTAGCGAAACCCAACACACTCAGAGCTGTCAGCTTTAAAAAAGTTAGCGAGCTACAAGGGGAAAGAGTAAAGGAGTTCGTAGGTTGGGTAGAGCGTAGCGAAACCCAACGAGTTAGCGAGTTACAAGGGGAAAGAGTAAAGGAGTACCGTAGGCGTGAAATTTATTTCGCGCGATGGCCTCAATCCATACTCTTGTAGGTCGGGCTTTAGCCCGTTAATGAAAAGATAATTTGTCGCCATAAATGACGACCTACGTGACGTTTGGTAGAACGAAGCGAAACCCAACACACTCAGAGCTTTCAGCTATCAGATTTAAAACAATTTAGCGAGCTACAAGAGTAAAGTCGCAAGTTTTTAAGTAGCAGCGGGTTTACCCCGCGTAGGCGTGAAATTTATTTCGCGCGATTCTCTCAATTTATGCGGCTGTAAGTCTGGCTTTAGCCCGCCACATATGAGTGATAAAACATGTTTCGCCATAAATGACGACCTACGTGACGTTGGGTAGAACGGAGTAAAACCCAAACACACTCGAAGCCGTCAGCTATCAGATTTAAAACAAGTTAGCGGGCTACAAGAGTAAAGTTACAAGCTTTTAAGTAGCAGCGGGTTTACCCCGCGTAGTACCTAAAATAACTCATAGCTAAAGTGTACTAAAATTACTTATTCTGTATTAGTAAAAATAAGATCTGACACATTAACTTGAAAAAGTGAGCGTTACCCGCTTTCAATCAATGACTACCATTTTAGATTTGAGCTAAATAAACTCTAATTTTACCTGACTTTGTGATCTGTTTTCTTTTAATCAATTTTTTATCTAACATCAATGAAGAAAAAAGATCATACTCTTCAGAATCTGGTAACTCAAAGTGAGTTTTAGCTGTATTAATTTTTGCAATCTGCTCTGTAGAAAAGCCACAGATATCTTTTACTCCATCCTTAGATAATAAATCCATTTGGTAAGTTAAAAGTTTAATTAAATCGAAGTCAGTATTTAATTCTGAAGCTAACTTGATTATGTTAACTTCTTTAACTCCATCAAACTTCATTTCACAAGCTAAAGTACTTAAATAAATAGTATCTATTGCGGGGCTTTGAAATTCTTCATCGCTTAAACTTGCAATCGCCAATAACTTGTTCTTATCACTTACTTCACCACTTTCAAAAATACAAATTCTGTCTTTGAGTGAGAAAAAAGGAATACAATCAAAAGGCATATACTCTATAAGATAAATGGGATCGAACTTATCATGCATTGAACGAATTAAGAGCTGGCCTTTATCTGATCGAGGTTCAACAATATGCTCAACTAAATAACCAAACAAATCTTCAGAGACTTGTTCAGAAGGTTGAATTATTAGCAAATCAGCAAAACAAGAAGCCAATTCATCAGAATCAAAGAATCTTCTTTCACTTAAGCTTTCAAAAATAGTCAATACCTCAGCATTACTAAGAATCTCTAATTTGGCAATGGAGCATAGAGTTTCATCTAACAGATCGTCAAAGTAATTTGTTTCTGCAAATTTATCTTTGTTGCACGAAATTAATAGTGGAAGAAGAGCTGTTCTACCCTCCTCGAATTCGCTTTTAAGCTCATCAGAATAAATAACCAATTTTTCTTTGATTAAATATTCATACTTCTGATTAGTTAATTTATCTAGGTCGTAATCAGGTATATATTTAGACAGGGGTTGAATTAATTGTTTAAACGTAGCCATCTGCACCACATCAAACAAAATTATTCCAGTAAAACTTGAAAGTGTACTGTCAATATCCAATCCTTTAATTTCTGTAAGGATAGATTCTTTATTGGCAGAGATTACCCTATCTACTTCTGAATTATATTCCTTGAAGAGTTCGTCATCCTTGACCACATCGAAACTATCAAAAAAAGCGACTAAATTTTCAATAGAAGGGATAACTTTGTCTTGCCTTGAAAGTTCTATATTGGTGGCATAATCAAAGCTTGCATCACGTATCCTTGATAGTGGAGCATTTAAGTTACTGATTAGTTCATGCTTAATTTCTATTCCTATTTCAGACTTCAACATGTGAACAATTGAATCTTCGCTTTCGTCACCTTTCTTAGTTGTTTCTATCCAGTATTTTTCAACTAACTGCTGAAATAAATCAATATCATATGTATTTTCGATTAACAACTCATCTTTAGATTTAAGAATAAAATCTAAAGAGAAAACTTCGCTTTTGTAAGAACATTTGAAATAACTATACAAACTAATTGGGTTTATTCTTATACAACCAGTTTTAAAAAGAAGTATATAAACCTCACATTGCTCATAGTTTTCGTGATCAAATTCGACCAACTCTAACAAAGGCTCCAGTGAGATTATGTTATCAAGAACTCTTTCTCTGATTTCCTTTTCTTTGCTCGCGATTTCAATAACAATTTTGACGTTTTCATTTAAATAATTCGTCAAAAAAAGATAATTATCAAAATCGACACTTGAAAAGTCTTTACTCATACATAATTTATAACACCATTCACCAAACTTATCAGTATAACTTTTACTTAATTCAAGAAAGTTAGCTCTACTACTTACTAAAATTTCGAGCACTGGTGATATATCAATATCACAACTACTTTCTAACTTATCAATAAACTCAATCAGAATTTTAGGGTTGATATCAAATATAATGGGAGTTTTTTTTAAGAGCTGATGTTTTTTAGAGATCAGATACTCAAAAAGATTAAAATTAAGAACAGATGTTTGAGAAAAGCTATTATCATCTAGTAACTTAACAATGTCTGCTGGACGACTCAATTGGTACTCAAAGTTCGGCTTTTTCCCATAGACAATATTATTTTTGAAAGTAAAGTCATTTCGGGTTAACTCCCCCTCATAGAATATTGAAATATACTTTTGATAGTCTTCATAAATATATCCTTTCCTCAACAGGTAATGAATAATGTGATCTGACTTATAGCCTGTAAGATTCTCTCTTCTGCTTTCAAAAAGAGAGCACATATCCTTAAGAGAAGCATCTTCAATTCTATTTATAGTTCTTAACTTTTCGGTTATCTTTCTATTCAGTAAATCAATTTGCTCATCTGGTTCATCTAAAAGTTCTAGCTTTTCGATGTAGCGTTGGATTTCTAAATACTCTCCATTTTCAGCCAGAGATTCAATTGAGCCATATGAAGTTAATTTCAGCTCATGACCTTTCCGCAGCCCTAAATAAATATTCTCATAATCACGAACACTAATAATATCCTGACCTAGTCTCCAGTTACTGACTGATTGAAACTGACTTAAAATTGTATCAATCTTCCACCTTATTAACGTCTTATACTCGTTTTCAGAAAGCTTAATCGCGTTTTTAATTTTTTTAATTTCCTCCTCACACTCTTCAACAGTTAATTTACTCTCTAAAATCATCTCTCTTTTCACTTTTGATGTATCAAAAGCGGAAAATATTTTCCCCCGATTTTTTTGAAGTAGCTCAAACTCAACTGGAAACATGTTTTTACATAAAACTAATGAGAACAAGTTGTCGTCAGATAAACTTTGATCATGATTTACTAGTTTCCGATAAAAATAGAACTCATTAACTATATTCTGCAAAACCCTCATATCAGAAATAAATACTGTTACATCCCTTAAATAACTTCTTGACAGGTTTTCATTTCTGATAGAAGAAATTAACTCTAAAAGCTTTTCATATGAGTTATTTGAATGGATTATTGGAATTATAGGAAGGATAAAATCAAAAAACTTAGTTCTTTCAGTTGCGGAAAAACAATCATCCTTTGTCACATAAATAAACTTGACACCATCCTTGTGCTTTTCCCGGACTGCAAAGCTATTGTTTAATATAATGTTTATTTCACGTAATTTTGTAAAAATCTCAGGCTTATTTAGCCTTTCCAAGTCTTCAAATATTATTTTGTTATATTTCGAGCTGGAAAAGAAATATACGAGTTCATCCAGAGTTCTATTTAACACTGAATCTGACTCTGAAAAAAAACTCACTTCTGCATTGGTAGGATTTAAATAACTTATTTTAGATAGTGGTAGGTTGTTCTTTAAATGCTTGAATATAAATGCAACACCAAGCAAGCAACCTGTAAGCATAAGTAAAGATAAGCCAATGTTAAAAAACTCTAGATTCTTCCCGATTATTGGCCTAACAGGGTCAATAAAAATATAACTTTTTGGATTAAAAATATAAAAAACAGACAGAAGCCAAAGCGAAGAAAATATGTAACTCCTCCACTTAGTAGTATCTTTTGAGTTAGCTAATTTACTAAAGCGAGATTTCGGGATTGTTGAAGAAGGCACTTTATAAATAATTTGTTGAATAATGCTTTTTTCTATATCTGCAAAGTTAAAAGCCTCTGATTTATTTGAAGTCTCATTTCCCTCAATTTCATCAACCTGAAAAGAAGCTAAAGAAACATCAATTGAAGTTTCAGCAAACTCAGAATTCTTCTTTTTATAAGAACTCACGAAGCTAGATTTTCCAGATGAATATGGTCCTGTAATCGCTATATTGTATGCTTTATCAGATGCAATTACTTGGTCAAAAACATTCGATACATCTTTATCAATTTCAGCTTCGTCTGTTGCACTAAGGAAAAAAGGAGTATATTCACCTATTTGCTTTTTATCTTCCTCACCAACCTCCATATCAACCTCTTGAAAAATAAATTAAATAAATAAAATTCAGCATATCTTAATTTTTTGAATAAAAACATAGCTAAAGCCTAATTGTAAGAGATGAAAATACCAATCCCACATTTAATCTTCCTCCCCATCCCCCCCTGGAAATACCTGGAAATAGCTTATTGATGAGTAATCTATCGTATGGATGCGCGATAAGGCTAAACTAGGCTATAGATAGCCTACCTTCGTAGCTTACGATAACATTAATACACTATATAGGATTACGCATGATGCTAGAGTAGTGCTGGGAGAGCCCAGAGAGGGGGCGACAAACCTTGAAAAAAGATTTTTATATACTTATCGCAAATCGCGCGGAATAAGTTTCCCCCGTACGAGTGTGAGGGCTAACGGCTAATACTCCGCTCTTTACCTCGCTTTTCCTACCAATAATCGCACATTGCTCTAATGTTAATAACAATTTAATGCTGAACCAGCTAGGCTAGTAACATCGTGTTTAAATATTATGGAGTTACCATGAAAAGGTCTTTGTTTAACAGTTTAATCATTGCCTCAATTAGCTTATCGAGCTTGCAAGCGTGTGCTCAGCCGGAGCAAAAGATTCCTCTGGATGCCAGCGCTAATAACTACAAACTAGAATTAGTAAGCGAAGGGATTCAAATTCCTTGGGGTATGGCTTGGCTTAACGAGCGTGACTTACTCGTTACTGATCGACGTGGCGAGCTTAGATTGATTCGTGATGGCAAACTCGTTGAGCAAGCAGTTAAAGGCACACCTAAAGTACATGATGAAGGTCAAGGAGGCTTACTAGATATAGAACTTGATCCGAACTTTGCCGACAATGGTTGGATTTACTTTTCGTACTCTGGCTATGAGGGCGATGGTGAGGGTTACAATACCTCAATTATGCGTGCCCGCTTTAAAGATATGGCTCTTGTTGATCAGCAATTATTGTTTGATGGCGAGCCAAATATTGAAACAACAAAACACTATGGTTCGCGTATTGAGTTCGACAAAGAAGGTTACTTGTACTTCTCTATTGGCGACCGTGGCAAAAGAGACGTTCACCCACAAAGTCTAGACTATGATGCTGGCAAAATTCACCGTATCAATAGCGATGGCTCTATCCCTAAATCAAACCCGTTTTATGACCATAAAACAACTCACAAAAGTATTTATTCGTATGGACACCGTAACCCACAAGGTATGGCGATGCACCCTGAAACGGGGGTTATTTGGAGCCATGAACATGGCCCTCGTGGCGGCGATGAAATCAACATAGTTAAAGCAGGTGCAAACTATGGTTGGCCTGAGATCACTTATGGGATCAACTACATTGGTACAAAAATTACCGACGAAACTAGTCGCGAGGGAATGGAACAACCTGATTGGTATTGGGTGCCTTCAATTGCCCCTTCTGGAATGGAATTTATCACCAGCGATAAATACCCACAGTGGCAAGGCCAAATTGCCGTAGGTTCGATGAAGTTTGGCCACCTTGTTTTGGTGAAACTTGATGGTGACAAAGTAACAGGCCACAGCAAGGTTTTTGAAGGTGTAGGTCGCGTGCGCAGCCTAGCCACCCACCCTAATGGTGATTTATATCTAGGCGTTGATGGTGTCGGTGTTTATAAGGTTGTACCAAAAATATAGCTATCAGATTTAAAACAAGTTAGCGAGTTACAAGGGGAAAGAGTAAAGGAGTAACCTAGGCGTGAAATTTATTTCGCGCGATGGTTTCTTATGGCTGACGGCTGACGGCTGACGGCTATCAGACTTGAATATGCAAGTCATCGAAATTCAAGCAATAAAAAACCACAGACTTCTCTGTGGTTTTTTACTTATAACTTAAGACTTACAGCTTAAAGCTATTACTTATAAAACAATTATGCTCGTCACTAGGTAAGCAATGAAGGTTAATGCGCCGCCGAATAGAGCGTATGGCATTTGGGTTTTTACGTGAGTTAATAAATCACACCCTGATGCAATAGCCGATACCGCACTAGTATCTGAGATTGGCGAGCAGTGATCGCCAAACACACCACCACCTAAAATAGCAGCAATGACCAACGAAGGTGGTAAACCTAATGCTTGAATGAGCGGTACACCAATTGGAATAAGTATTGCGAAAGTGCCCCATGAGGTGCCTGTGGTAAATGAAATAACCGCACCTGTAATAAATAGCACTGGCACAACTAAATAAATTGGTAAGAAATCACCTACTAGGCCTGCTACAAACACACCGGTACCTAAGTCTTTTAAGCTTGCGCCTAACGTGAGTGATAGCAATACAATAGACACTAATGGCAGTAACTCACCCATTCCTTTAAAGCCAATATCTACCAGCTTATGGTGTGTAAATTCACGCGAGCTAATCATTAAGAAGTAAGCCACAACACAGGCTAAAATAGTTGCATACAGCACTGATTTAGAACCACTACCGCTGGCAATATCGCCATCGCCAGTCCAGAACATAAAGCCAACCATACTACCAATTAAGGTAATTAGAGGCACAAGCATGTAACGTGCTTTTGAACCTTTCACTTCTTCTGTTAGTTCGGTTTCTTGTTGCTCTAGGTTTTCTTCTGCTTGCTTTAGTGGGCCATGCACCTTGTCAAAGGTAATGGTGTAGAACACGATAAGTAAAGTGATAATGGCGTAAAAGTTATAGCCTATACTGCCCCACAATACCGAAACCGCAGACTCTTCCATTTCGTAGTTGCCAAGAAGGCCCAGTACGTATGCGCCCCATCCATTTAGCAAGATTAAAATACACACAGGTGCGCTGGTACTATCGATAATGTAAGCAAGGCGCGCTCGGCTCATTTTAAATTTATCGAATAAACCACGCGATAAAATTCCCGAGGTTAATACGCTTAAGTTCGATTCAATGAATACCGCAATACCCGAGAACATGGTTAAGTAACCGACTTGGCGCTTACTTTTAGCAACCCCTTTGTTCATCAGCAAATTAACCGTAGCGGCTACACCGCCAGATTCACGAATATAGGCAAGTAAAGCACCGATTAAGATACTAAAAATAAGTATGCGGCTATTACCAGGGGAGCTGGCAACCTCAATGACTCGCTCGATAGTGTTGATAAAGGTGAAAAACAAGGTATTACCTTCACCATTCAGAGCAAGTAAAAACTCAGACGACGCAACCGCGACCAATAACGCCATGATCACTTCTTTGCGCCAAAACACAATTAAGATAGCAATCAAGGGTGGTAAAATTGAATACCAAGACATAAAAACCCTTTTAAATTAAGAACAACATTTTATTTTTATTATGCGAAAACTCGCTAAGCTTAATGGCTTTGCCACCAAACTCAACTTAATTCGACTAGTGATTTAATATACTCTCATAAATCAGCGAGATAATAGAGCCATACTTACCTGTTTCGAAACGCTTGCCGACAAACTGGTAATTTTCTTGTGAACCTTCAATCGGTGTATGACGGGCATTGGTTAATAGCACAATAGCAAGGTCATACTCAGGATCAATAACGGTCACGGTGCCTGTCCAGCCGGTATGACCAAAAGCGCGCGGGCTAGCATAAGGGCCAAAATGCCATTTACGCGCTTGATGCCCCGCTCTACGCCATCCTAAACCATAAGTCTCATCACTTGCTTGGGAGTTTGTGAATTGCTCAAGTACTTGTGGTGTAAAAATTTGCTTGTTGTCGTAGCCACCCCCATTGAGTAACACTTGCATAAGCACGGATAAATCACCGGCGGTACTAAAAAGCCCTGCATGCCCCGCTACGCCACCTAGAGCATAAAATGCCTTTTCATCATGTACTTCACCTTGCAGCACATCGGTTCGAATATTTTCAAACTCGATGCGACCACCTCGGGTATTGCCGTTAATCTCAGTGGCGGCAATTTGCGAAGATAAAAAACCCTTTTGCAATGGGTTATAAACCGTATGCGTTAAACCAAGCGGCTGATAAATTTGGCTTTCTACATAGGTATCGAGCGCCATACCACTAATACGCTCTACCAGTACACCAAGCAACATATAATCGATATCAGAATATAGGTGTTTTACGTTACGACCAGCCACGAAAGGGACACCTGTTAACAGTAGGTTTTTAGTACGCAGGCTGTTTTGAGAAAAAAAGCGCTCACCAAATTTATTGTCTTTACGATGAAAATCAACCACCGCAGGATAACCCGCACTGTGGGTGAGTAAATCTTTTACTAAACGCTGTTCACGGCCGCTGCCTCTAAATTCTGGTAGGTAATAAAACAGCGGTTTTTCTACGTCGAGTTTCCCTTCACTGGCAAGCTTCATCAGCGCAAAGTTAGTGGCAAACATTTTTGAGTTTGAAGCTATATCAAACAAGGTATCGTTTTGCATGGCTTGTGGGCTTGTAAGCTCACTGCCATCAGCATGATACTTTTTAGCCGCGCCATAATGGCTTAGTTTAATCAACTTGCCATCTTTAACAACAGCGAGTACCGCACCCGGAAAGCCCTCTTTAATCTCTTGATTAATTAATTCATCAACGGCACTAAAACGCTTTTGAGTACTGTTTTTATCAAGCGTTGGGTAAGGAAAACGTAAGGTTAAGCTTGCCCCTTCAGGCAATACATTTTCTACTTTATACGTGTTTATGCCATCGCGGGTGCGTTTAGCCAAACTGTATTGATATATTTTTTCGGCTGTTAATGGTGAGGCAATATTAATTTTTTCACCATTTATGAAAATATCAGCACTGGTTGCATCTTGGTTTTCAATGATGATCTCACCGCGACCTTTATAGGCTGTAAATGTGCCTCGGTCGTTAACAAGCGCGCGACTACTTGGATCAAGAGCAGGAATACGCGCTATAACTTGTGCATTGGCCAGTGTTTTTGGCGCTGGCTCAACCGCTTGCTGTTGCTGCTGATATTCTTTAAATAACCGCTCTAGCTTTTTAGGAAAGTATTTATCTAATAATGCAAATAGCACAGCCGCACTTCTTGCATCACTATTACCGCTTACATGCCAAGGTAAAAAGTGCATTTGAAAGGCACTTAGGGCATCGAGCGTTTGCGAATCAAGCTGACCCGTTGCAATCACCTCATAGCCGTAACTGCGTAATGCTTTTTGCATTAATTCAACAGAAGGTTTTGATGCGCTAAATAACTGCCAATATTTATCAACAGTGTCGCTTTCATACCATGCACCGATACCAGCTTTATACAGTTGATACCAAGGAAAACGCGGGCCTGGATCGTTCTTACGGCTTGGAGCAATATCAGAATGGCCAATCACTTGAGTTGGGCCAATATCAGGGTTACGGGCAAGAATATCTTTACTAAGTTTTATTAGTAGCTCTATTTGCTTGGCATCATAGTCTGGAAAAATACATAACTTACTGGCGTCATTTTCCATCGCAAGGTTTGCTTGCTCAGGAATATGACAGGTTGGTACATTAACAATTTCAATACCAATAGAATGATCATTTAAATCTTCGCGGCCTTGCCAAAAACTGCGTCCGGCGTGCCATGCCCTATCTCTTTCATCAACCAGCTGAATAATTTCTAATTCATCTTTTGGATAACTCGGGTCGCCTGATTCAGGTAATAAATAATGTGAACTTAAGCCCCCTTCATCCACGAGCGCACGCATTGATTTTTCGTAATCAATGGCGGTGTAATGCATCACTAAGAATTTAACACGATGGCTGTAGTTAGCTGATTGTGTATAGGTATATGGATTACTGGCACAGCTTACTAATAATGCCGCACTACTTAGATAACACAGCTGTTTAAGTAATGTTTTCAAAGGGGTAAAACTCATAACAGATTCATACCTGATGATTTAAGCGTTGACGATTCTCAGCCATACAGTAGCAACACCCACTTAACATGTAAAATATTTTATTTCACAATCAAAGAATAAAAAGCATACATTATCGCTAAGTTACTAAAAATAGAGCTATCTCAATAATTAGAGTTGTATCTATTATGGAATAAAACTATATTATTCCATCTAAATTAAGAAAAATATTCCAAACTTAGGTCTGCTAAAACAAAAATAAGTCGTCGTGTTAAGCAAACAATGCGCCCAAGCCCTGTGTTTATAATAGAACCATCGCTTTGCGCTTTGACTAAGTTAAGCAAACAAAGTGAGCCCTATGTCTACTTTTGTAAAAATTAAAGCCTTACGCCAATCTCTATCGAGCAGCGAAGCTAAGCTTGCTGACTTTACGTTAAATTCAGCGAATGCCATTCGTAATTTATCATCGGTTGAACTAGCAAAAGTGGTTGGTGTAAGCCAATCAAGTGTGGTGAAGTTTTCGCAAAAGTTAGGTTATAAAGGCTTCCCTGCTTTTAAACTTGCGGTAATTGATGCACTTAACGATGAAAGCAGCGAACCTAAGCTACATGGCAAGATCACTCTGAATGACTCGCTAGAGCAAATCGCCGAAAAACTATTAAGCAGTAAATTGGCGGTGTTAACCGAAACCAAAAACCTCAACGAAGCACCAGCTGTCGAAAAGGCGGTAGAGCTATTAAAATCTGCAAAGCGCATTTTAATTTGTGGTTTAGGTGGCTCAGCACTGGTCGCAAAAGATTTTTCTTATAAATTACAAAAACTCGGTATGCCAGCTATTGCAGAGCCAGATGGCCATGCACAACTTGCGTATGTTGCGACGTTTTCAAAAGGTGATTTGGTTATTGCGATAAGTGAGTCAGGTATGACTCGCGAAATTGCCGAAGTTGTTAAGCAAGCTAAGAAAAACTCAAGCTCGGTGATCTCAGTGACTAAATTTGGTAGTAGCCTTGTTGCTGACTCAGCTGATGTAAAACTTTATTCGGTTGCTGAAGGCGAGTCTGTACGTTTATCGTCAATTTTAGCGCGTACGGCACAAGATTTTGTCATTGATATTTTGTTTATTGCTCTAACACAGTCAAGCCGCCAAGGTCGTAAGTTACTAGAACATTCTAATGAAGTTGTTGGCGAATTTAAGAATAACTAATTTCTTCAATAAGGTTATATAAATACTTTAAAGCAGCTCAGGCTGCTTTTTTTTATGCCTAATTTAGGATGCAGTTTAACAATCCCCTTTCCCCTCTAAACTACCAAACAATTGCGATAAGCGACTGACTTTAAAATCATAATTTCTTACAAAATTGTACTAAGAATAAATTAGCACCCCGTTAAAGCAAGTCATTACTGATCTTTACCTAAAATAGGTTATATATTTTATTCCTAAAAACCAACCTTTAAATGAAAAAATATTCTTGACCAACTTAAATAACACCTGTTTAATATATGGGCAACATAATTTTAAAGTTCATAAGTCTCAATTGGGTAAGTAGTCCAGCAAAGCATATAAATATAAGGACGGGAAACAATGAAACAACATGCATCCACACTCGCAATGAGCTATATAGCAAAAGCGACTAGCAATGCACTTCGCGCAAAGAAAACAGCCTTTACAGGTGTTGTTATGGCCGCGGCGCTAGCCAGCGCGCCAGCCTTTGCAAATCTAACCGGGGGGATCAAAGGTAAGGTATCATCACCAGAAGCACAGCAGTCACTGGCGGGGATCACAGTAACAGCAAAAAGTAATGTGATGCCAAAGCCACGTACCGTTGTTACGCGAGAAGACGGCAGCTATGACTTACCGCAGTTAAAACCGGGTACTTATGAACTGACTTTCACCGATAAAAACGGTGTAACTCAAACTATGACTGTGGATGTTTTACTTGAACAAACTTCGAGCCTAAACGTCACTATGGGTGGTGCTAACGAAAACGTTGAAGTCATCACGGTTACCGGCAGTAAATTATTCCGCCAAGGTAAGTCTGCACTGACTAACTCACTTGGTGAAGAAGCAATCAATAGCGTACCAGTTGGTCAAGATTACCGTGACCTATTAAAACTAGTACCGGGTGTTGAACTATCTGAAAACGCAACGCTAGGCCCATCTGCGGGTGGTTCAGGGGTTGATAACTCGTATGGTTTTGATGGTGTTGATGTATCTCTACCTATGTTTGGTAACCTAGCATCAGAGCCATCAACTCATGACGTTGCTTACGTAACTATGGACCGCGGTGGTGCAAAAGCCGTTGGTTTTAACCGCTCAGGCGGTTTCTCAATCAATACCGTATCAAAATCTGGTACTGACGAATTCCACGGTAATGTTGAATACAAAGTTCAACCTAAGAGTTTAGTGGCAACACCAACAGGCCAAGAAAGCTATGAGCTAGATAAAAGCTGGTTAACAGCAAGCTTAGGCGGCCCGCTTATTGAGGACTCTTTATACTTCTACACTTCTTATTATCGTCCTGAGGAAACTCGTACTAATAAAGATACTGCTTATGGTGAAGTAAAAGACTATAAGAGTGTGCGTGATGAATACTTTGGTAAGTTAACTTGGGCGCCTACTGACGATATTTTACTTAATATTTCACAGCGTACCTCAGAAAAGACCATTGAAGGTCGCTCAGTTGGCGCTTACGAAACAGACAGCGTCTCTGCAGGTGATGTAGCTGACCAAGATATCTTTACCTTAGATGGTTCATGGCTTTTAGGTGATGCAACAACCCTTTCATTCCAGTACAGTAAATTTGAACTTGAGTCTGGTACCACACCTGATACAGAACTATCTGTAGTGCCATCGTTAACGGGTCAACTTGACTTAAGTAACTTAACTGAAATGGGTTACTTCAGTGTACCAAGCTTATTAGATGCTGATGATAACTACACAGCAGAGCAAATAGCTGCGTTTAATGCAGGCGCCGCACCTTTAATTGCACAATACGGTTATACTGAAAACGGCGAAATGCTTGGCGGCGGCGGTGTTGGTGCGTATTACCAATACGATAATATCGACTTTTACCGTGATAGCTTTGAATTAAACCTAGAGCATGAATTTAGCTGGGGCGATACTTACCATACGTTACATGTAGGTGGTGAATGGAAAGAAAGCAAAGAAGTACTGTCTCGCCTTTCAAACGGTTGGGGTAGAATCTCTTATGTTGGCGGCCTCGATGAAAGCTTAGAAGAAGGCAGCTCTGCCCCGGTTATTTACCGTGCTCGCGTACAACAAATGAGCTTGGTTGCTGGTGAAGACGCCGTTTCTGCTATCAACTCAGAAATGGAAACACTGAATTTCGAAATCAACGATACCATTGAAGTAGGTGATTGGACTTACAATGTGGGTGTACTCGTAAGCCGCGATACTTGGTATGGCCAAGGTCTTAAATCGGCATCTGGCACGCTTTCTGGTTATGAGTTAGCACCAGGCGAAAAATACAAAATGTACCAAACAGATTGGTCAGATATGATCCAACCGCGTTTAGGTGTGAATTGGAATTATGCAGATCAAGACTCAGTATTTGCAAACTTCTCAATGTATAACCCTGAAGCAAGCTCATTAGCGCGTGCTGCATCTTGGGACCGTAATACCCGTGCCGAAATCGAAGTTGAATTTGATGAAGCGGGTAACGTAATTTACGCAGAGCCACGTCAAGGCTCATCAGGTAAAGTATTTGCTGATGATTTAACACCTCGTCAAATCAAAGAATTTACACTTGGTACCACTAAATATGTGGGTTCTGATTTAGTATTACGTGCTCATGTTCGTCACCGTAAGGCATCGCATTTCTGGGAAGATATGCCAAACAATGCGCGTTTAACTGACTACTCTGGCGTTGATGCTGATGGCGTACCACAGCATATTGCAGATAAAGGTTTATATGTAGATAACCTAGATGAAATCCGTGATGAAATTGGTGGTTCTTCTTATGTTATTGCCGAAGTAGATGGCGGAGAAACCAAGTACTGGGAAGCTAGCATCGAAGCTGAATACCTAGGTGAAAACAGCTACATCAATGCCTCTTATGTTTGGAGCCATTACTACGGTAACTTCGACCAAGATAACACTACCGCAACAACAGATGCTAATACCTTCATTGGTTCATCAAACTATGGCGATGGCCGTGGTCGTTACCCTTGGGATTACAAATACGGTACATTATCAGGTGATAAGCCACATAAAGTAAAAGTCTATGGTTACTACACTGTGCCATGGGATGCGAACATCGGTGCATACTTTGTATTCCAGTCGGGTAAACCTTGGGAAGCATGGGATGGTTCAATCTACGGTTACTCAAGTGGTACCACACGTTACAGCGAGCCTGCGGGTAGCCGTCGTAGCCCAAGCCACTGGCAACTTGACTTAAACTACACCCAAGACTTTAAATTCTCAGGTGACATGGAACTACAATTCCGCGCTGATATCTTCAACGTATTTGACCGTCAAACAGGTTATAACAATAACCCTTATGTCTCGTCAGAAACCTTTGGTGAGTATCGCAACTACTACAGCCCACGTCGAGTGCAGCTGTCGTTTAACTTCAAGTTCTAAGTTTATCAATCCTGTTGGGGGCCGCTATTGCGGCCCTTTTTTATGCCTTAAAAACAGTAAAAGCTTAAATTGTACAAAATGCTTTTGCGGCATCCATATTACTCGCTTCTTTCATAAAGTAGTCGAGTTGCACAGTTCGAATAATCGCTCTCGATTTGCTGTTACTTTCCCTTGCCTGCCAGTGCCAAGTTTTAAGCGACTCTCGCGACACATCGATAAATAGTCCTTCTGGGAAGCTCTCTACAAAACGGATATCGGTGGTATTACCTTGTTTATCAATAGTAATAATAAAGCGCGCACAGCCCGTCTGCTTAGATATTAAAGCTGCTTTAGGGTAACTGGGCTTTGTTGCATGTTTAAGTGTCCACAGCTGCTCTGCTGCGTTTTTATCATCACGAAGATCGAGTACATCGGTTGAGTTAGTTGTTGTAGTGTTTGGGAGTTGTGAACAGCCAGCGAGTAATGCAAATACGGCAATTAAATGAACTTTCATGCTATATCCTTACAAATCAAGTTCATGAATATAACATAGCTTTTTATAGGCATAAAAAAACGAGGCAAGTGCCTCGTTCTTATTCAACAAGTTAACTAGTTATTATTGATACAGCAAATACGGGGAGCGCTTGCGTTTAAAAGCACTTAAGTCGGCTTGCCAGCTTTGCTTTATTTGCTGCTCAGTTTGGCCTGCTTCAATGGCTAAACGCAATTTATCAGTCCCTGCAAGTTTATCCATAAAATCAGCGCGTTCAAAAAACGTTTGCTCATTCGCACTTAGCTTTTGATAAACCGAAATAAACAAGCTTAAATCTAGGCCATGAATATCAGCATCTCGTAAGTCTTGACCAAATACTTCGACCCCTTTGAATTTAGGGTGCATTGAAGCGCCTTTAATCGCCCTAGGCGTAAAACTAAATTCGCCCAGTTTAACTGGCGAGTAACCGACAACTTGAAACGGAAAATCAGTACCGCGGCCAATAGTCACAGGCGTAGCTTCAAAGAAACACAAAGATGGATAAAGCGCAATTGATTGGGCATTTGGTAAGTTAGGACTTGGCTTTATTGGTAGCTCATAAGCCATAGTGCGGTCATAATTCACAACAGGCACGACACTCAGCTTAAGCTTATCAGCGTCATTTATCCAACCTTCACCTTTGATCATCTGAGCAAGCTCAGCCACTGTCAAACCGTGTAAAACAGGTATTTCGTGCATACCAACAAATGAGCGAAATTTTGGGTCAAGGATAGGCCCATCCATATAAGCTATATTCGGGTTTGGTCTATCGAGTACCACAACCTCTTTACCATTTTCAGCGGCAGCTTCCATCACGTAGTGCATTGAGCTGATATAAGTGTAAAAACGAACACCAACATCTTGAATATCAAAAATAATGACGTCTAAATCAGCAAGCATCTCAGGGCTTGGCTTTTTATTACTGCCATAAATCGACACAACATCAATGCCGGTTTTAGCATCTACTGTGCTTTTAACGTGAGCTCCAGCGTCATGATCACCGCGAAAACCATGCTCTGGGGCAAATATTTTGCTAACCACAACGCCTTTATCAAGTAATGCATCAACCAAATGTTGGCCATTCACCACTGATGTTTGATTAACGACCAAGCCAACACGCTTCCCAGTTAATGCAGGTACATAAGCTTGAAAATTGGCTGCGCCAACCTGTAAAGGCTGTGCATTTTTAGGCACATTTTCAGGCGCTTCTTGGCAACCTAAAAGCGCAAAACAACTGACGAGTAAAACAGCTAAAAAACGCATTATTCTTCAACCGCCTTACGTAAAAAGCCACCCGCTTTTGACAATAACTGTTTTGCTTCAGGAGCTGGTTTTCCGGTTAACACAATTAAAATAGCCAGTTTTGCGCTTTGCTCTGCTTGCTTTAATGCATCCACTGCTTGCTGCTGTGTACAATCTGTTGCTTGCATCACAATACGAATAGCACGAGCGTGCAGCTTTTCGTTACTAGCATTCACATCAACCATCAGGTTTTTATACACCTTGCCTGTGCGGATCATGCTGGCTGTACTTAGCATATTCAGTACGAGTTTCTGTGCAGTGCCCGATTTCATACGTGTAGAGCCAGTCACAGCTTCAGCACCCACCACGGGGCAAATACCAATTTGTGGCAAACGCATCACCGCTGAATCAGGGTTACAAGTGACACCCACAGTGACACAACCAAGTGATTTAGCGTATTCAATTGCCGAGCAAACATACGGTGTACGACCACTGGCGGCAATACCAACCACGACATCTTTACTGGTTAAATTGGCATTTTTTAAGTCTTCAATAGCAAACGTGGTACTATCTTCAGCGCCTTCTACGGCTTTTTTAACCGCGGTGTCACCACCAGCAATAATACCGAGCACCTGTTGATCGCTTACGCTGTAAGTAGGCGCACATTCAACCGCATCCAAAATACCCAAACGACCACTGGTGCCAGCACCAATGTATATTAACCTGCCACCTTGTTGAAATGCTTCTACCACATGATCGACAGCTTCACTAATTTGTGGGATCACAAGCTTCACGGCACCCGCTACTTTGTGATCTTCATTATTGATTTTAGTGAGGATCTCAGTGGAGCTGAGCAGATCGATATCCAAAGTGTCTGGGTTTTGTCCTTCAGAGACAATACCGTTTAACTCTTCGAGTAACTCACGTTGTTGCTTAAAGACGTGCTCAGGGCTCATTGGGTTGTCCTTTTTCAATAATGTCATGGTAATGCTTTGCCGCTAAAATGGCGGCACCAGTTAATGAATCTCCCTTACAAGGAGATAATTCGTTTTGTAAGGCAAGTGGCAATAACGGTTGGCTGACTTTCGCCAAACCACCAATTAAAATCACCGGTAACGGCGAGTTACCTCGGCTTTTATTTATTAACCGAACCACCGATTGGGTGTGCTCCGTTAATACCTCTTTTGCCGCCTCACAGTCGTTTTGTAAGCTAAACACCAACGGGCTAAATGCAGCATAATCCGCGGGTTTTGCTTGTTTAAGCCAACTACTAATTGTTTGACGAGTGCATCCTAGCTGCTCACTCAAACGAATCGTTAATCGGCTTTTTGGTAAATCATAAATATCTATATCGTTTAATAATTGCTGCACAGCCATCAGGCCTATACGTCCGCCACCGCCAAAATCATCAACGGTAAAACCCCAGCCACTCACCAACTTAGTTTGCTTTTGGGCGTTTAATCGTGCGCCAACAGCACCGGTGCCAAGGGCAATAACCACACATGGGTCACCAAGATTAGCACCATATAATGACGTAATTGCATCACTGGTAATTTGCAAACTGGCAAATTCTATTTCGTACACCAGCTTGAGCATCACTGTTAATTGCTCTGCAAGGCTCTGCGATGAGCCACCAGCAACACCCATAACGGTGACAATTTCACTTGGATCTGCGCCACTTTGCTGGCAAACATCACGGGTTACTTTAACAATGTTTTCTAACGCTAAATCAAGATCATTCGAAATTGATGCCGAACCCGCTTGGGCACGAAAAGTCGCGCCACTTGCCTGCTCTTTTAGCTCTGCTAACACTTTGGTGCCGCCACCATCGATGGCTAAAACATAGCGTACGGCCATTTACGCACTCTTCTCGTCTGCCGCTTTACCAAGGCAACACACCAATGTCGCAAGCAAAGTGCCAATGCACAGCTGCCAAGTAAAGCCTAAGTAAAAACGCATTGATTCGGGTAGTAGCCAGTCAATCATGTACGGCTGCATTAATAAGGTCACCATAAAGCCCGCTATTAGCGCAGCTAACACTGAGCCTTCACTGCCTCGTTTGGTGAACAAGGTCGTAAAATACACACCTAACAAGCCGCTGTACGAAAACACCATGACACTTAGCGCAAATTTTAATAATGGCATATCACTGTATTGCTGCCAGAAATAACAAAGAATAGCCATCAGCGCTAAGGCAAGGCTAACCAGTGCCATCCCTACACGACCCGCTTTTACAAAGTGATGATCGCTTACTTGCTTGTTATGTTTTTCTAAATACGGGCGATAAATATCTTGTACGATGACTGAAGACATCGAACTAAGCCCAGAGTTCAAAGTAGAAATAGCCGCAGCAATAATACCCACGCTGACTAAACCTTTAACCCCGGCTGGTACTTCGTTTAATACGTAGTACATAAAGATAGTGATTTTTTCGCCATTAAATTCTTGTACAACCGTTTGCCCAGCTTCGTTATTCATTAATGCAGGTTGCTGATAAACAATATAAAGCAGCAAACCAATAAAGATAAAAATAGCCATAACCGGGATCACCATCACTACCGATAGTAATAACGCTTTACTGCCTTCTTTTGGACTTTTACAAGTTAATAAGCGCTGCGTCATATCTTGGTCTAAACCAAATGCGGCGATATTTAATAGCACAAACCCCGTTAACACAGAGGCCATGTTAAACACCCCTGACGGGCCAAAGTCTAAATCAAATTTAAACAGCGCAAGTTTTGAGTCTGCACCAGGACTTGGCTCACTCAAAGTTGCAATTATGGTTGAGAAATCAGCCGGAATAACATTCAGCAAGCACCAAATAACCGCAATAGCTGCACTCACATAAACGATACTTTGCAGTACATCAGAATAAATAACGCTGCGAATGCCACCCAAAAAGGTATAAAGCAGACCTGCAAGCGCCAGTACTAAAGTTGCGATAACCACACTATCTGCATCGATATTGCCATATAGAATCATCGCCACAGCAATCGCTGCCATATACAAACGGGCGCCACTGGCAAACACACGGCCAAATAAATACATCAAGCCACTACGGCGCTTAGCTTTTGGTCCGATACGTTTTTCAAGCAGTTCGTAAACGGTATACACTTTTTGCTGGTAAAACTTTGGAATTAAAAACGCCGATACAATAAATGCCGCAATAAACGCACCGATATTGGTCGCAATATATGAAAAATCACCTTGATAGCCTTGATCAGGCCCACCAATAAACGTTGCCGCAGATTGCGAAGTAGCTAAAACAGAAATAGCCACCATCCAAGTTGGCATGCTATTTCCGCCTAGAAAAAAATCTTGGCTTGAGTTAGCGCGTTTGCGATTAAACCACCAGCCACTTAGCAATAAAATTGCACCGTAACTTGCGAATACGAGCCAATCGAGAAAAGCGTAATTTGCACTCATTTATTATCCTAACCCAAACCTTGATGGAATATATTATTCCACCATTATGACAAAATTAAAATACTTTTATTTTATTATTTTTATTTAGCTAAGTTAGGTAATTGCCACTGACTTTGCTTTTGTTGATATTGCGCTTTGGTCAAGCTGACTAATAACGGTTTTTTACGCTCATCTAACCAAGCAAGTAACGCATCCATATCGCTTTCTGTCATTGCTGTACAACCTGCTGTTGGCTTACTTGGTGCCCGCCATAAATGCATAAAGATACAACTGCCCGCACCATTGATATTGCTTGGGTTATGCTTAACAACAATGCCTTTTTTATAAAGGTTATCTTGACTGTAAATATCACGACGCATCCATTCTGAAGAGTCTTTTACGGCGTCTTCACCTACTTGTGCTTTATCAACCAACTGGTTGTAAAACGGTGAGCCTTTCACATCAATACAATAATCATTTGCTGTCATTGCTTGATAACTGAGGTTCGTTTGCAATGAATCTAAATAACCAAATGCAGTACCAAGCTCAAAAATACCCGCAGGTGCTTTACCATCGCCTTCTTGTTTTTGCTGACCGGGTTGTGCAGGATGCAGCCCCACTCCCCACGCAAGGCCAGTACGACCCAGTACCACCGCGTGTTGCTGGCCTTGTTGTTGCCAGCTACCAGCGGTTTTTTCAAAGCGATAAAGAGTGGCATCAATGGCATCACTGTCATTGGCTACCACCACGACGAGCTGCTGATGACTGTTATCAATAATAGGTGTAGGTGATTCTTTGCTGGCACAAGCCGATAAACTCATAACTGCAATAAGACTGACTAGTTTTTTCATGCTGGCCATACTCCGTTTGTAATTAGTTCAAGCCCCGTTATTGATTCAATGCCAAGACCAGGGGCATCCGATAAGCGTATTTGTGGGCCGCTAAATTCAACGCCCCCTTGAACTGGGTCATACTGACCAAGGGCTGGGCCATCTAAATCGATTTTACTGATTTGCTGCGCTTTGGCAGAGGCTAAATGTGCAGCACCAGCAACGGCAATACTGCCCTCTAGCATACAACCTATCATACACTCTGCTTGGTATTGGGCTGTGATATTAGCAATCTCAATTGCTCGGCTTAAACCGCCCGTTTTCATTAATTTAATATTGATAATATCAACTGCGCCAAGCTCTAAAAGTTGTATTACTTGCTTCGGTGAAAAGGCGCTTTCATCAGCCATAATCGGGGTGTTCACTCGCTCAGTAATATATTTGAGACCTTGAATATCGCTGCTTTTTACTGGCTGCTCAACCAACTCTAATACCACGCCTGCTTGCTCAAGTTGCTGTAGTGCAAACACAGTTTGTTTTGCATTCCAGCCTTGGTTTACATCTAAACGCAGCTGCGCCTTAGCGGCAAACCCTGCATGGATTGCTTTTACTCGTTCAATATCTTGATTAAGGTTATTGCCGATTTTTATTTTTAATACATCAAAACCTTGCTCAACCGCTCGCTGACAATCACTGAGCATTTTATCTATGTTATCGACACTTATGGTGATATCGGTTTTCAGCGCTGACTTACCACCGCCAAGTAACTTATATAAAGGCGCTTTATAGAGCTTGCCCCACAAGTCGTAAACCGCCAACTCTAAAGCCGCTTTTGCACTACTGTTACCAACCACCGTTGATTGAATAATGTGGGTAAGCTGATTGATGTTTTCGATTTCTTGCCCCACTAATTTAGGGGCAATAAACTGCTGAATGACCGCTATCATTCCTTGATGAGTATCGCCTGTAATAACCGGAGTTGAGGCCGCAGAGCCATAGCCAATTTGGCCACATTCGGTGTCGATTAAAACCACTAAATCCTCAATAAAACTGACTTCTCTTAGTGCTGTTTTAAATGGGGTAACTAATGGCACTTTGAGCTTTGCAAAGCGAACAGCTTTAATTTTCATATTGGCCTCTAGCGAATACGCTTAATGTTATAAACACGGTCTAAGTAGCTGGTTTCTTGAGATAATCTAAGTGGTAATAATGGCGTGACCGACACCCCATTCAAGGCACTATTATAAAAACTACCATCGCCTTTGTTATAACCTAAGCCTTTAACGTCATGAATAACATAAGGCTCACCATGATGCTCCCCTAGGTACATCATTACATGACCCGGAATATAAATTAGATCGCCAATCGCCATGTTTTTAACCGATGGCAACTTATCATCTGCCGCAGTATTTTTATCAAAGCGATTATTTTGCCCGTATTCACTACTACCTTGCTGTCCTGAATTACGAGGCATTAGTAGGCCAAAGCTCTTATAAATTTCACCAACAAACCCAGTGCAGTCACGACCATTATAATCATGACCCCAACCATAACGCTCACCTAAAAACTTAAAGCCTTGTTTAATCAGATTCTGTTCGTTGTAGTCTAGGTAGCCTAAATTTACATCGGCAGTTTTACTAATCATCGCCGGTTTAATAACAAGTTTGCCTTGCTCATCGCGGGTTGGTAACTGTACAACATGGCTAGCATAGCTGTTTTGACCATTTAGCAAATAAGGTACTTGCTCACTATCAACCAATGGTAAGCGTACTCCCATATCGAGCTGAACTTCTGAGAGGCCTTCATCATTTGGCACATAAGCAGTATTTACTTTTGCACCGGTTACAACCAAGAAGTCATCTTGTTCACGATAGGCTTTTATTTTATCTGCATCAGCAAAGGCAAGATCTTCTGCAGGCGTCCACGCTAGGTAGTTGTAAGCACGTACTAACAACCATTTTTTATCTGCGCTTTGATGCAATACAGCAACCGCTTCGCCCGGAAACATTCCGCTTTCTTGAAAGCGATCTAAGTCTTGATCAAGGCCGCTATTTAAAACCCGATCCCAAGTTGGAAAAGTACGTAATGCAGTGCGCTTAATGACTACAGCAAAACGTACCTCATTGTTATCTACGACCTTGTTAAGGTTTAAGTTTTCCTGATATTTGGCAAAGTCTTTCGCGGTAAGTTGGCGGCCATCGGTAAAAAAGCGCGGGCTTTTTGGAATTGAACTTGCTGAATGAATGGCGCTTGTTAACTCGTCTTTACTGAGCGATTTTTGAAATGACAGAGGATCAACAATGTATTTATTATCTTTTACTAGTTTCTCGTTGAAGGCCGCAATTTGCGCCTCTGTCATGATCACTTTTGCCGATGCACCTTGTGCTAGCCAGTAGCTGGGCGATAGCTGTGACTGCGTGACCCCGATAACATCTGATTGCCAACCCTCAGCATGCATAGGTGCACTAAAAGCAACACCTAAAGTAATTGATAAAGCGATAATTGAACGACGCATAGCTGTACCTTAATTCTTATTGAACGCGTTAATCTAATAATTTTGTAAAAGCATGCTGCAACTTTTGCTGCATTTGCTTACCGACTATTGGCAAATTGGCTTCGTCGGCCCCCGAAGTTGATTGCTGCACACTAAAAGTAAACTCACGGCCACCTTGGTAATTGCCTAAACACACATGTGCCAACATTACGGTTTCTGTGGTGGAGCGCGTTTCACTTGGCCCCCAACCAATTTTTTGCCAAACACGCCACTGCCCATTCGTTGCGCT
Organism: Pseudoalteromonas sp. CO109Y; assembly: GCF_004208935.1. Lineage (NCBI taxonomy): Bacteria > Pseudomonadati > Pseudomonadota > Gammaproteobacteria > Alteromonadales > Pseudoalteromonadaceae > Pseudoalteromonas > Pseudoalteromonas sp. CO109Y. The sequence goes on along the minus strand of NZ_SGPD01000016.1, from coordinate 4,342 downwards.
ATCGAGCACTTCTTTTGCAGAGCGACTATCATTTGGCGCAATAACATTTGCCAATGCATTTGTAACGATATGACTGATACCTACCATCATACCGCCAACTTGAGCATGTTCATCTGTATGACCTGTGCCGTTAAGTAGCACATCAACATCACTTGCTTGTAAATAAGGCATTTGCGTACTTGGTTCACGCCGATGACTAACCAGACGTTTTAACCATTCCGCTTGAGCAAGTGTGGTCATTGCTTTGTTGCCCGTTAAACCACAACTCTCACAACGATACCCTAAATAGCCAGGATCATCACTGCTTGCTTTGAACCGAGCTATCTTTGCATCAAGCTCATTATTGGCAGGGTTATGCCAGTATTCGTCTGATGGCATAAACTGCTCTGAGCCATATGCGCCGTTAAATAACAAACGCTCATCCTGCAGTTTTAGCCAGCCGTCATTAAAAAGCCCACGTAAATATTCGCGCCCTGCCACATTGACAAAATAACTGGCTATCGCATTTGAGTTACCATCGGCTTTGCCAAATGCTTCGTAACTATTAATACTGCTGATCAAATCGGCGAGTGCAGTATCCCCGGCAAAAGATGCAGCACCAAGCTCTGGATGGGTTTGCCTTACTTTTGACAGCGTACCGCTAAACGCTTGAATTTTTGATGAACTCCAAGGTTCATACAACTCATTGTGGCTGCCGTCACTTAAATACCGGTAAGCTAATTGCCCTGCTTGAACTTGATAATCAATTAGGAGTAGCTTGCCCGGTTGCTCTGGGGCTAAAAAATACTGCCAATCGGCCGCAACTCTGTTTTGCCAACCCGCCTGCTGGTAATTAACCTCAGCCGCTGATTTATAACCTTGCAGGTTGCTTTCATTTTCGAGTGATAAACAGCCGCTATTAGATAAGTCTTTTGGCAAAATAGCGGGTGCTAACATTACTTGCTCAAAGTATTGTTGGTCGGTTAATGGGGCTTTTTCTGTGTTGGCTTCACAACCAGTCAAAAGCATCAAGCCGCAACTTATAGCCAGCCGTTTTTGATATGCACCTTTCGCATACATAAAATAAAATTCCCACTTGTTATTATTTTTGGAATATTTTATTAAATCTAACACAAATTGACCGTGAAGCAAATTAACTCGGTTTTAATGCGTAAAGGATTTATAACAGTGAGGATTTAGGCAAAGTTGAGTGTGAAACTACACTCAACTTATAAAGAGATTACAGAACTTGCTCAGTGTATTTTTGTAAGTCAGTGATCAAATCACGATATAGCGTTGAGCTTTTATCCTTAATGCGGTCGAGAAAGAAATCGTCAGCAATACGGGTGATTTTTTGACGCTTCTTTTTATCGCTTAATTTGCTTTGCGCAACATCCATCAGCTCGGCTATTTTCTCACGTTCATAGCCGTTTAAAGAGGGATCTGTGCTGATATCTTTTAGCATGATTAATGAGTCTATTGTTGAGCCATTTAGGGTTACCGTTAACGCTTTTGCTAAGCTTGGTAACCAGGGTTTTTCAATCTGCTCACCAATCACATAAAACATGTTTTGTGCTGTTGCTAGGTCACCATCACGTACTGCAACACTGCCAATAATGAGATAAGAAATAAGCTGCTCTTTTGGATAGCTCTGGCTCACTGTCGCAAACAAAGGATCGGTGCGAATGAAGTCAGCTTTTTGTTTAGCCATTTTACGCCAGCCTTTGTTATAAAAAGCTAAAGACTGAGCACTGTATGCTAAATATTTGCCCCGCATATCAGTCGCTTTAGCAAGCGCTAAGTCGCTTTCTGCAATTGCAAAATCTTTACTTACACCAAGGCTCAAAATGTAGCTCATCATGGCATGAGTCAGTGTTGGCTCAATAGGACCTATTTGCTCTAACTGTTCTTTTTGCAGTTTGTTATAACCATAAGCAATGGTATCGACACTGGAATTCGACACTCCCTTGTACGTTTCATAACTAAAACTATCTTGTAGATCAGCATATTGTTGTTGCTCAGTCTTTGTTGATTTGCAACCACTTAGTAAAGCGACACAAAACAGCGAGCACGCTGCTAATTTAACAAAAGGGATGCTATTTAAAGCGGTCATCAATAATTCCTTTTTCTACTTCTATGGCATCATGTGCCAAACCTTGGTATATCGGGCTATGGATTCTACTTAACGAGAATATAATATTGCTGTCATCGACAACGCTTATTGCATGCTCAGATGCATTGATTTGCACACCAGCACCATCAAATCGGCTTTCATTCAGTTTTACACCTTGTTGTGCCGTAATAGTGACATTGGTTAGTTCAACCACAGAACGCTTAATATTTAAAGCGAGTTTAGCCCCTGATAAGCTTACACTTTCTAATCTCACTAAAGAATCTTTAATACGGATAGATTCAGCAACCACATTTTTAAGTAACACATTATTACAGTCTTCAATGATCATATGACGGTAATGGCCTGAAAACTCGCGGCTGTGCTGATCTTCACAATGAAATGTCTCGATTTGTTTATCAGAAACTTCTGCACTGGCTGCTTTTTTAACTTCCCCAGTTAATGCACGATTTAATAAAGCTAAAAACTGGCTGGGCTGTTGCTTCATTGGCACATGGCCCACATCAGACAAAGTAGCTAAATCACTATTGATTAGCTGGCTGTTCAATACTTTTGCAGTTCGTAATGGAGCTACCGCATCTTCTTCACCCCAAATAATATGTGTTTCTATTTTCAGATTGCTGACAATCTCGCTAAAGTCTTCTTCAACTAAACTCAGCGCTGCATTCATATTTGGTGTTTCACCCATTACTAGCTTCCACGCACCATCACTACGCTGCAATAACTCTGTCAGGTATGAATCAATCGCCCCTTCTTCAATGAGTCCGGTTGTAAAATCATTGAGCTGAGCTAACTTAGTTGAGAGAAATTTAGGTAGCTTAGTATTAGGCTTAGGTACGTTGGAGATAGGCTTTATAAATGCCACTTTATGTAAGATACCCGCTGCGTCGACTAGCACCAGTTTATTGAGTTTATCCGGGTATTTGCCAGCAAAATACAGGCTGACCGCGCCCCCCATCGAATGACCCACAACCGTGGTTGGTTCAGCAATATAGAGATCGACAACTTCTGCCAGAACAGCAGCATAATTGCGAGGAGAGTAACGCCCTTCGGGGCTTTCTGAGTGAGAAAAACCAGGTAAATCAATCGCAATAACATGATAATGCTTAGTGAGTTCAGGGATAACCCCAAACCAATCTTGCATACCTAATACGCCTAAACCATGCACGAGCAGCAAAGGCGGCGCCATTTTATCACCGGCCTCTAAGACCAAAATTGATGAATTAAATACGGACTCTTGGTAAGTACTAAACAACCAATCTGCTTTAATAGGAGATTCAAATTTGAGTGCTTGGATTTGTTGTTGGTTTAATGGTGTTGATTGCGATACAACTGGCTCGCTTTGCGCTGCAAACGAACCAAGCAAAATGCAATAAAAAAAGAATAAGTGAAATAGACGCAAGGGATATTGGTTTAATTATTATTGTATTAGCGAGATTGTACCCTTTGTCGGTTAAATGTAAATAATGCATGAGCATGAACCTAACATTGAGAAATGCTTATTCTGGGATAGATAGCAAGATGTGAGAGGTGTAGATCATCATTCATGGCGACTACATCTTGATTCGCGCGAAACAAGTTTCACGCCTACGGGGTGCATTTTTTGTATTTTGAGTTTGGGGTTTAATTTGTGGAGTGGAAGTGAGGTGTTCGCGACTAAAGTCGCTCCTACCCTGTAGGTCGTCATTTATGGCGACATCATCGTGATACGCGCGAAACAAGTTTCACGCCTACGGGGTGCATTTTTTGTATTTTGAGTTGGGGGTTTTATTTGTGGAGTGGAAGTGAGGTGTTCGCGACTGAAGTCGCTCCTACCTGTAGGTTGTCATTTATGGCGACAGCATCATGATACGCGCGAAACAAGCTTCACACCTACAGGATGCATTTTTTATATTTTGAGTTGGGTTTTAATTTGTGGTGTGGAAGCATGATGTTCGCGACTAAAGTCGCTCCTACCCTGTAGGTCGTCATTTATGGCGACAGCATCTTGATACGCCTGAAACACGTTTCACGCGTACGGGGTGCATTTTTTGTATTTTGAGTTTGGGGTTTAATTTGTGGCGTGGAAGTGAGTTGTTCGCGACTGAAGTCGCTCCTACGCGAATTGCGGGCAAAAAAAAACCGACTTCCGTCGGTTTATGTCACTTTCAAAGAGAAAGTGGCGGACGCGGGAGGATTCGAACCTCCGACCGCCTGGTTCGTAGCCAGGTACTCTATCCAGCTGAGCTACGC
>NZ_SGPD01000005.1:0-70298 GCF_004208935.1 Pseudoalteromonas sp. CO109Y | reverse complement strand
GAGCGGCACACGAGGCTCGAACTCGTGACCTCAACCTTGGCAAGGTTGCGCTCTACCAACTGAGCTAGTGCCGCTTTAAAGTAGTCAGTAATTTGTCCGTTGTCGCACAACCTGTAGGTTGCGGTAAACGTTCTGGCAACTGAGCTAGTGCCGCAAATTATAACTTTCAACTATAAAAGTTTAGCTAAAGACACACTAACCCCGCGGGGGTTAACGTCTTAAGCGGGGCAGGATTCTACAATAATCCGATGTGTTTGCAAATGTTTTTTACAAATTAAAGAATTTTTCTTGGTAAACCTTTAATTCCATGATCGAATCTTTGATATCGTCGAGGGCTAGATGTGAACCTTTTTTGTTCACTTGCGCTAATACGTCCGGTTTCCAGCGACGTGCAAGCTCTTTAACTGTACTCACATCAAGGTTACGGTAGTGAAAGTAGTCTTCCAATTCAGGCATGTATTTATTCATAAAACGGCGGTCTTGGCCGATAGAATTACCACACATAGGTGAAGCACCCGCAGGTACCCATTGCTTTAGAAATGCCAATGTTTGATCAATAGCATCTTGCTCAGTGAATGTGCTTGCTTTACAACGAGCTGTTAAACCAGATTGACCGTGCTGAGTCGTGCACCACTCGTCCATGCCATCAAGCAGTTCATCGCTTTGATGAATAGCAATAACAGGGCCTTCAGCCAAGATGTTTAAATCACTGTCGGTGACAACAGTGGCAATTTCGAGTATTTTATCTGTTGCTGGTTCGAGGCCTGTCATTTCCAGGTCGAGCCAGATAAGATTTGATTTATGAAAAGACATAGTTACCTTAGCGGTGCTTTCCTTTAGATCCAACGCATTTAGATATATCATATTAGTATCATCAGTCGACCTAAAGCTTTTTTTTCAAAAAGCCCGACATTTACTCAAGTTATAGGCCAAAAGTGGCAAAACAAAAGAAATTAAGTAAAGGCCAATCGCGTCGAATTAAGGCCAATCATCAAAAACGCCTCTCTAATGCAGACAAAAAGCAACAGAAAGGGGCAACTGTGCAATGGCAAAATGACAATTTAGGCCCTGCCGAAAATGCGGTTGTGATCAGTCGATTTGGCCAACATGCCGATATCGAAACCGAATCAGGCGAAGTATTGCGCTGTAATATACGCAGAACAGTATCGAGCCTTGTTTGTGGTGATGAAGTTATTTTTCGCCGTGCAAAAGTTAGCGAAGGCGACTTAGCTGGCGTTATTGAAGCAACCCATGAGCGTCGCTCACAACTAACGCGCCCTGATTTTTATGACGGGGTGAAAGTCGTCGCTGCCAATATCGACCAAATTTTAATGGTCTCTGCGGTATTGCCTGAGTTTACACCAAACATTATCGACCGCTATTTAGTTGCCTGTGAAGACATGGGTATTGAGCCTATTTTAGTGCTTAATAAAATAGATTTAATTGACGATGAAGGCCTTGCTTTTATTGATGAAATTCTCGATATCTATCGTGAGCTAGGTTATCAAGTACTATTAGTCAGTAATAAAACCGGTCAAGGCATTGCTGAGCTTAAACAAAAACTGGTCGATAAAAACAGCATTTTTGTTGGTCAAAGTGGTGTGGGTAAATCAACCTTAGTGAACACGGTACTGCCTGATGCTGACATCTTAACCCAAGAAGTCTCTGAGAACAGCGGCCTTGGTCAACACACAACAACCGTATCGCGATTACACCATTTACCAAGTGGTGGTAACCTAATCGACTCACCGGGAATTCGTGAGTTTGGCTTATGGCATTTAGATGTTGAGCGCGTTACATGGTGCTTTAAAGAGTTCCGTGATTTTATTGGTGGCTGTCGTTTTCGCGATTGTAAACATTTAAACGATCCTGGCTGTATAATTCGCCAAGCTGTTGATGATGGTGAAATTTCAGAACTTCGTTTTGACAGTTACCACCGAATTTTAGAAACTATGGCCGACGGCCGTGCTGGTGCACGCGCTCCTCGCGTATAACTATTTAGGAAATAACAAGTGAGTTTAGATAAATTCAAAATTGCTATGCAATATGCCATGCCAAAACATTTCATTTCGCGCATGGTTGGCAAATTAGCAGCAGCAAAAGCGAGTGGCTTAACAACGGCCTTAATTAAATTGTTTATCAAACAATACAAAATTGATATGAGTGAGGCTAAATACCCAGATCCAGCTCATTACAAAACTTTTAATGAGTTTTTCACTCGCCCATTAAAAGAAGGTATTCGTCCACTTGCTGAAGAAAGCGACATTATTGCTCACCCAGTTGATGGTGCAATTAGCCAATTAGGCGATGTAGTAGACGGTCAAATCATCCAAGCAAAAGGCCATGACTACAGCTTACAAGCCCTCCTTGGTGGCAAAGAAGAAGACACAGCGCCGTTTTTAGGCGGTAAGTTTGCGACTATTTATTTAGCGCCTAAAGATTACCACCGTATTCACATGCCTGTTGATGGTACGCTGAGCAAAATGATCTACGTACCGGGTGATTTATTTTCGGTAAACCCGTTAACAGCACAAAATGTACCTAACCTATTTGCTCGTAACGAGCGTGTTGTGGCTATATTTGAAACTGAAATTGGCCCGCTAGCCATGGTACTTGTAGGTGCAACAATTGTTGCTAGCATCGAGACTATTTGGGCAGGCACAGTAACGCCACCAGCAGGTAAAGATGTATTTAGTTGGAATTACCCAACTGAAGGTGACAATGCGATTACTCTGAAGAAGGGTGAAGAAATGGGTCGCTTTAAGTTAGGCTCTACCGTTATTTTAGCCTGGGGAGCAAATCAAGCTGAGTTCTTATCAGATCAACACCCAGAAACAGTGACCCGCATGGGCACACCATTTGCGAAAATTAACGACTAATAAGTTCAATTAAGCAAACCACTTGAGCAATAGTGGTTTGCTTAAAATTCACTATAAATCGCACCTATACCCCACGATTACACTCTAAACATTCACTATCTTTTTGAATATTAAAGCACTGCTGCATTAGTGTTAGCCCATCAAATTGAATAAACTCGCTACCCGTTTTATGGCCAAGCAATATATTGATAGCCAATAAACTTTGCATGCTCCCCATAACACCCAGCAACGGGCTCAATACTCCTGCATTGTCACAATTAAGCGCTGTTTGCTCCTCCGTTTGTGGGAATATACAGCCATAGCAAGGACTCTGTTCATCACGAAAATCAAAACTCATCACCTGCCCCTGCGTTGCAATAGCGGCAGCTGATACAAGTGGGATAGATTTAGCTAAACAATAGCCATTAACCAAATAGCGGGTAGCAAAGTTATCACTGCAATCGAGGATGATGTCAGCACCTTCAAGTAGCTCAGCACAGTTACTTTCATCAAGCTTTTGGCATAGAGGTTTAACCGTTATTTGATTATTTAAACTGCTTAACACCTTGGCAGCCGCCTGTGTTTTTGCCTGCCCCATGTGGTTTACTTTATAGAGTATTTGTCGCTGTAGATTTGAAAGCTCAACCTTATCGTCGTCAATCAAAGTGAGCGTCCCGATTCCTGCAGCCGCTAAATAAAACAATGCCGGTGAGCCAAGCCCACCCGCTCCGACAACCACAATATGTGCAGTTTTTAACTTTTGCTGCCCTGCATGCCCCACCTCTTTGAGTAGCAAGTGGCGGCTATAACGAATTTGCTCTTTGTCGCTTAACGCGCTCATATTATGACTGACCTTCGACCAGCTGTTTTAACTTGGCAATGGCTGCTTGGTAGTTTTCGGCTTCAGTAATCGCACGTACTACTGCAACACTGCCAACACCCGTGCTCGCAACTTGCTCAGCACGAGATAAGTCAATTCCACCAATCGCGACCGTTGGATAATCGGCCATCAACGGCACAAATTTTTCGAGCTTTTCTAAGCCCTGAATTTGCCCAGTCATGTCTTTAGTGGTGGTTGGATAAATAGCACCAAACGCCATATAACTTGGTCTGTAATTATGTGCACGCAGCATCTCATAAAAGCCATGAGTCGATACACCTAAGCGTAACCCCGCCTCTTTTATGGCAATTAAATTAGCGGTTTGTAAGTCTTCTTGTCCTAAATGCACACCATAAGCACCGTGCTTAATCGCCAACTGCCAATAATCATTGATATACACCTGCGCATCGTACTTCTGCCCCAGCATAACCGCACTTGCAATCGACTCATCAAGTGCTGCATCGTCTGCATTTTTCATTCTTAATTGAACTGTTTTAACCCCTTCGGCTAAACACTTCTCTAACCAATCAACCGTATCTACAACGGCATACAGCCCAAGCTGTTTAGAGTCGCACTCGGCAAAGCCTGCTGCCATGGTAAAATCAACCGGGCAATCAAAGTCGAGCTCATCACCGAGCCAACTTCCCGCCTCGATGACTTGTGGGTAATCTGCTAGATTTGTTGGAAAGCAAGTGTGTGCAACAGGTCCAATCCCTTCACCATATCGAATGGCTGCTTTTAAACCTTGGTTTATATAGGCTTTCGCTAAAATAAAGGCATCTTTGAGTGGATACTGTTTGGCTAAACACGCAGCAATCACAGAGGCCATACTGCATCCAGTACCATGACTATGCGGAGTTTGAATTTTTTCGTTACCAAGCCAATATTCCTGCTCACCTTGCACGCAGTAATCAATGCAATAGCCACTTGGGTAATCCCAATGCCCCCCTTTGATGATCACCGCTTTTGCACCATAGCCTGTTAACTTCTCTGCGGCTTCTTTCACTGCGCTTGGGCCAATCAAGTAAACACCGGTTAATAGCTGCGTTTCGTGGGTGTTCGGTGTTACAACATCGACTAATGGCAATAAACACTCTTTGATGGCACTAAGAGTATCTTCTTCTGTTAATAAATCACCACTTGAGGCAATGGCAACCGGATCATAAACAACCAAAGGCGGCTCTGCCCAAGTTGCTTTGTAATGTTTTAAATGCTCACTAATAAGCTGTATTTGCTGCACATTGGCAAGCATGCCAATTTTAATCACACTGGCAGGCATATCACTGGCTAAGGCTAATAGTTGCGACTCAATCACTTCTGTTGATATCGGGTTAAGTGCTTCTACACCTAGACTATTTTGTGCCGTTAAAGCAGTAATAACTGTGCAGCCATGTACGTTAAAACTTTGCATTGCTTTGATATCGGCTTGAATTCCTGCACCGCCGCCCGAATCTGAGCCAGCTATGGTCCATACAACCTGATTCATGTTATTCCTCACATTTTATTCTTGATGCCAAAATGGCATACCGAGCGTCGGCGTTGATGGGCTTGCTACGTCTTTTTCTGGCATCGCTTTAGCCAAATAGCTATATCGTCCCGCCTCAACCGCACTCTTAAACGCTTTACTCATCATTACTGGGCAACCTGCACCCGCAATTGCCGAATTTAATAATACGGCATCATACCCTAATTCAAGCGCTTGGCAGGCATGAGATGGTAAACCTAAGCCTGCATCAACAATTAAAGTATGGTTTGGCAAGCGCTCACGGATCATTTTTAAGTTATAAGGATTCAGCAAGCCTTTACCCGTGCCAATCGGTGCGCCCCAAGGCATTAATACTTCGCAGCCTAAATCAGCGAGGCGCTGACACAGCACTAAATCATCTGTGCAATAAGGTAAAACTTTAAAGCCATCGGCCAATAAAATTTTAGTGGCTTCAAGCAATGCGATTGGATCGGGCTGTAAATTATATTCATCACCAATTAGTTCTAACTTGATCCAGTCAGTGGCAAATACTTCGCGGCACATTTGCGCCAAGGTCACCGCCTCTTTTACGCTATGACAACCCGCCGTATTCGGCAGCACCTTTAACCCAGTGTTTTTTATCAATTGCCAAAAATCATCACCCGCAGCAGCGCTTTGCTGGCGTCTTAATGAAACGGTGACAATCTCAGCCTGTGAGGCCACTATCGACTCAGTCATAACACTTGGCGAAGGGTACAGTGCTGAGCCAATCAGTAACCGACTCGTAAATTGCTCACCATAAACCGAAAAATTATCCATCTTAGCCTCCTTGAATTGGCGACAATAACTCAATGCTGTCGCCTTCGTTGAGGGTTTTAGCATCGCATTGACTGCGGGGTACAAAGTCACCATTAACGGCAACCGCAAATGGCGGTCTTGCGCCAAACTGGCTCAACGCCTGAGTGAGCGATGTATTCTCGCTTACTGTAACTGACTGACCATTAATTAAAATATTCATTTTTATCCTTAAGCAATTAAGCTCACTGCGTCATCAACCACTTTAGGCGCAAGTAGATAGCCATGACGGTACAAGCCATTAATACTGATCACTCGACCTTGTTTTGTGACTTTCGGGCGGTTGTCTGCAAACGCTGGACGAAGCCCTGATTGCAAGCTCTCGATACGCCCTTCAGCAAAGCCGCTATGCACCGTATAAGCAGCAGACAATAACTCCAGCGCCGAGCGCACGGTGACTTTACCGCGGTCTTGCGATTCGATTTCAGTCGCACCAATCACAAATTGATGGTTTGGCTTAGGAGCAATATAAATTGGGTAACGCGGATGCATCAGTCGTATCGGTCTGGTTAGGTTCACCTCTGGTGCATATAAGCGCGCCACCTCCCCTCTTACTCCACGCAGTAAGGGTTCAGCCTGTTTTGCACCTAAACCGCGACAATCAAATACATAATCAAAGCTTTGGCCATTCACTTGATGAGCGTTCAATTCAACTTTACAGCCAAAGTTAAATTGCACTCCTTGCAAGGTAAGCTTTTTAAAACTAGCGCTATAAAATGCTTGGTTATCGAGTTGCCCTTCACAAGGTAAATACACACCTTGGTGGAACCGCCCAGCTAGTTCTGGCTCAAGATCAGCGATTTGAGTGCCGACCAATGTCTGTGCCTGGTAGCTTTCAAGCGGTTTCAAGCGGCTCACAAAACTTTGCAAATCGCCCTTATCTTGCTGATGAGCAACCACTAAGCTGCCTGTTTGTTGAAAATACACAGCGTCATCGAGCTCACTTAGAATTTGCTGCCAACGCGTGATGCTATTAAGCCCTTGTATGGCCAAATCCTGTTCACACAGGACTGATTCTGCAAGGGGGGCTAACATCGCTGCAGCAACGCTGCCGGCACTGTTGCTAGCATGTTCATCATCTTGCTCAAACACACTTAACTGATGCTCTTTAGCAAGTGCTAATGCAGTTAAACGGCCAGTTAAACCAAAACCCAGTATCGCTATCTTTAAAGACATAAACTTTCTAGGCGCTAGGCTCTAGGCCCTAGGTAAAAACCCAGAGCCCATCGCTGATGCCTAGCTCCATCAATTAAACTGCTTTATGGTAAATCTCAGAGCCTGTTTTTTTGAACTCGTCTGATTTCGCTTTCATTTCGGCTTCAACATCAACCATTTTGATTTCGATAGCATCGCCTACGTTATTTGGATCGATACCTCTTGCTTCAAGATCTTTGGCGTAATCACGTACTTCTTGAGTGATCTTCATCGAGCAGAACTTAGGGCCACACATAGAGCAGAAATGTGCAATCTTGCCTGATTCTTGTGGCAATGTTTCGTCGTGATATTCGCGGGCGCGTTCTGGGTCTAAACCTAGGTTAAATTGGTCGTGCCAACGGAACTCAAAGCGTGCTTTTGATAATGCGTTGTCACGCTCTTGCGCACCTGGGTGACCTTTTGCTAAATCGGCAGCATGGGCAGCAATTTTGTAAGTGATTAAACCTTCTTTAACGTCTTCTTTGTTTGGTAAGCCTAAATGCTCTTTAGGGGTTACATAACAAAGCATAGCGCAGCCGTACCAAGCAATTTGCGCAGCGCCAATACCTGATGTGAAATGATCGTACCCCGGTGCAATATCCGTGGTTAATGGACCAAGCGTGTAAAACGGTGCTTCTTCACAGTGTTTAAGCTGCTCTTCCATGTTCTCTTTGATCATATGCATTGGCACATGGCCAGGGCCTTCGATGAACACTTGCACATCATGTTTCCAAGCAAGTTTTGTCAGCTCACCTAAAGTACGTAATTCGCTGAACTGGGCTTCGTCATTAGCGTCAGCAATAGAGCCCGGACGCAAGCCATCACCTAATGAAAAACACACATCATACTGTTTTAAAATTTCACAGATTTCTTCAAAGTGCGTGTATAAGAAGTTTTCTTTATGGTGCGCTAAACACCATTTCGCCATGATAGAGCCACCACGCGAAACAATACCGGTAACACGCTTTGCCGTCATCGGCACGTAACGCAGTAATACCCCAGCGTGAATAGTAAAGTAATCAACACCTTGCTCTGCTTGTTCAATCAAGGTATCGCGGAAAATCTCCCACGTTAGGTCTTCAGCCACACCATTTACTTTTTCAAGCGCTTGGTAAATTGGTACGGTACCAATTGGCACTGGCGAATTACGTACCACCCATTCACGGGTTTCGTGAATATAGCGACCCGTTGATAAGTCCATTACCGTGTCGGCGCCCCAACGAGTCGACCACACCATTTTTTCTACTTCTTCTTCGATTGATGATGTGACCGACGAATTACCAATATTCGCGTTCACCTTAACTAAGAAGTTTCGGCCGATGATCATCGGCTCAGTTTCTGGATGGTTGATGTTGTTAGGAAGCACGGCGCGGCCACGGGCAATTTCATCACGCACAAATTCAGGGGTAATAAAATCAGGAATACTAGCGCCAAACGATTCGCCTTTGTGCTGGGCCGCAAGTAACTCTTCACGAACTTTAGCGCGTCCCATGTTTTCACGGATCGCCACATATTCCATTTCAGGCGTCACAATGCCTTGTCGCGCATAATGCATTTGCGTTACGTTTTTACCGGCTTTTGCACGGCGGATCTTTGGTAGGTGTTCAAAGCGGATATGATCTAACCCTTCATCTGCCATTCGCTGTTGAGAAAATTGCGAAGTCACTGAGTCTAAAATTTCAGTGTCGCCGCGGCTTTCAATCCACTTTTCACGGTATTTCTCAAGACCCTTGCGCACATCAAGTTGAAAATCTGGGTCAGTGTATGGGCCCGAGGTATCGTAAACACGAATTGGCGCGTTAGGCTCAAATACTGGGTTTTCTTCTGTACCACCGATGAAGGTATCGCTGAGGGTGATTTCACGCATCCCTACTCGTACATTGTCTTGTGTACCTTCTACATAAACTTTATGAGAATTAGGAAACGGTTGCCCCGTTAAGTTATAAATATAATCTGATGCAGCCGCGCGGACTTCGCGGCGAGATGGTTTAGTTGTTGTGTTTGACATGACTTACCTCATTGCTTTAAGGGTTGTCTTGTCAGATATTGCAAATGCAATAGAGAGTGGCAAACGCCATTGGATCGTCAATAAGCTAAGTGCTTACTAGTGCAGCCTGTACCGCTTATGCCCCAAAAATTTGGCGCACAAGCGCCCAGTGAGGCAGCTTGTTCCCTACGCAGGTGTTAGCCTGATCAGGTTCACGGATCCCGCTTTCGCGATCTCAGCCTTATTAAAGGCACTCCGACAAGTATAAATTCGTTTCTTTTAAAACGCCCTGAGTGTACGTCAGTTAAAAACTTGCTGCAAGCTCAGCTACTTTAGTTTTTTGCAATGAAGGTAAAGTGGTGCTCACCTTGCAAGGTCAGTTGCTCAGCAGTTAAAGTAATGGCCGCACCTTCTTTTAGCGTTGACAGTAATTGCTGCTCAAGCGCATCAACTTGCTCACCACAAGATTTACGCGTCATACCTAACTTATTTACTGTTAGCGTATCTTCGCTGAGCGCACCTTCACCAAAAAATTTATTACAGCCAGCAAAGCCGTTAACCTGCATCGCTTCGATAAAACGCAGCGAGGCTGTTTGGGATACAGGAATGGCTAAACCATTCACTTTTGATAATTGCCACTGTGTATATTTTAATTGCTCACTAGTGACTGTCCCTGTCGATGAGCAGCCCATGCAAAATAATACTAAAAGGAGGGGCAAGGCTACTAACTTCATATTTTTTTACGATTCAAATTTCAATGTAGTAATAATAACAACATTTAACGCAATTGATCGTTAAAAAAACATGTTTTATCTGTAAAAAATTGTTCTAAGTTAGCTTTTTAAATAACAACGCAGACTATTTGAATAAGTTATCGACTTCTTCTGGTAAAAAAGGACGACCTTTTTCATTTACCGACGTGCCAATCACCAAAGCTTGCAGCATCACTTTATCGTCATGTTTACGATACACCGTTTGCCTAAAAGCAAACTTTAAACGGCTGATACGCTCAGGCTCAACTGCAACGTAAAACTCATCGCCCGGCACTAGTGATGCCTTGTAATCCATTTCGCTTCGCAGCACGACCAGGTTTACTTTTTCTCTTGCTAGCTTTGCAAAGTCGATACCTTGAGCATGTAAAAACTCATGGCGAGCATGCTCTAGGTAATTAAAATAAACACTGTTATTAACAATGCCTTGTAAATCACACTCATAATCACGCACTTTAAAGTCTACTTTAAAGGTCATAGTCGTATTCCTAATCAATTTACGTATAATTGCCTGCGTTTATACCATAAAAATTGATTTTATAGCCATTTGGCTAGCTAGGTTGCTAGAATAGCAGTCCCGAAAATGGAGTTAAGAATCCGCATGAAACGACGTTTATCATTATTATCTGCTGCCATCCTGCCTTTATTCGCAGCATCTTCAATTGCTTACGCTGAAGACGGTGATCTAGAAACGATTGAAGTTACCGGTGATTTCAAAAGAGAAAGCATTCAAACCCTTAGTGCCAGCGCAAGCTTGTTTTCAGATCATGAAATCAATCAACGTGGTGCAAAGTTTTTAGATGAGATGCTTGCTAGTGCAGCGAATGTAAACTTTACCTCTGGTGCATCTCGTGGTCGTTTCGTGCAAATTCGTGGTGTTGGTTTACGCTCACAGTTTGTTGACCCTATTAATCCTTCGGTTGGCTTAGTGATCGACGGTATTAACTACTCTGGTTTAGGCGGCAGTTCACTGTTATTTGATATCGACCAAGTTGAAATTTATCGCGGCCCACAAGGGACTCGCTTTGGTGCTGATGCCTTAGCTGGCATGATTCAAATGGAATCTGCAACACCCACTCTTGACCCAAGTGTGAAAATACAATTAGGTGCTGGCAACTACAACAGCTATGAAGCAGGTATAGCCGCAGGTACGGGTATTACTGACGACACAGCAGTACGCGCCAGCATTTATCAACGTGAATCGGATGGCTATGTTGAAAACCGTTATTTAGGTGAAGATACCCAGCAACAAGATGAGCTTGTTTCTCGCTTTAAGTTACACAGCCAATTGACCGATCATCTGCGTACTGAACTGAATGTACATTACATCGATATAAATAACGGCTATGACGCATTCACACTAGATAACAGCCGTTACAGTGTTGCTGATGAGCCAGGCCAAGACAACCAAGAAAGCATTGCGGTTGGCCTAGCAAACATATACACCGGCTTTGACTTTTTTGATGTTAGCTTAAACCTATCTGGTATCGACAGCGAGCTGTTATACAGCTATGACGAAGACTGGGTGTGTAATGATGAAGCCCAACCTGAATTATGTGCCGCTGGCTTACATGATTGGGGTTATAGCTCAACAGATGCTTACTTTCGCGATCGCCAAGATCAAGCGGCTGAGCTGCAATTTAGTGGTAAATCTGGTGAGTGGGTCGCAGGCATTTACTATCAAGGCCGCGAAGTTGACTTAGAACGTCAATACACTTGGCTTGCGCAACCATTTGCATCAACTTATGAAACCAGCAATATTGCTGCATACGGTCAATTAGCAACACCTATCGGCCCAAAAACAACCTTAATTACGGGTTTGCGTGTTGAGCAGTATCAGGGCGACTACACCGACAACAACGGTTTTATTGAAGAAACCGATGATGTCATGGTGGGCGGTAAGCTTGCACTTGAATACCAAGTCATTGATCGCACCATGATCTACACTAGCATTACTCGTGGCTATAAAGCTGGCGGTATTAACTCTGAAGCGTTAGCAAAAGCAAAAGACGAAGGCTTAAACCTAGATGCTGATTTCTTTGCTAATCACACATCATTTGCCCCTGAATACCTATGGAGCGGTGAGTTTGGTGTGAAAGGAAGCTCTTTGGACGATAAGTTTGTGTTACGTCTTGCCGCTTTCTATATGTACCGCGAAGATATGCAGCTAAAATCGTGGCAAGTTGAAGGCCAAAAATTCACAGGTTATATCGATAACGCCAGCTCTGGCGAAAACTATGGTTTAGAAATTGAAGGCAGCTTCCAAGCTACTGACAATTTACTACTAACGGGTAGTGCAGGTTATCTACATACAGAAATCAATGACTTTGTTGCGCAATCAGGCCTAGATCAAGATGGTCGAGATCAAGCACAAGCTCCTAAATACCAATATGCATTCACTGCGCGTTATAACTTTACGCCAGCACTTTATGCATCAATTGGTGTAGAAGGCAAAGACGATTACTACTTCTCTGACAGCCATAACTCACAAGCACCAAGCACTAATTTAGTGAATGCTTCATTTGGTTATGAAAGTGATAATTGGAGCATTAACGCATGGGCACGTAACTTATTTGACGAAGACGTACCGACTCGTGGTTTTGAGTTTGGTAACGATCCATTAGACGGTTACACCACTCATACATACACACAACTTGGCGAACCTATGGTTGCCGGTGTGACATTTATTTACGAGCTATAAGCAATTAGGTGCTAGGTTTTTTACCTAGCACCCAAACACCTAGAGCCTAGAGCCTAGAGCCAAATCAGTTAAGCCCTTTCAACATCAAAGGCGAGTACGTCTTTAATCTTTTGTTTATTCATTGCCAGCATAATGAGTCGATCAATACCCAGTGCGACACCCGCACATTGTGGTAAGCCATGCTCTAGTGCAGCTATTAAACGCTCATCCATTGGCACTTGCTTTAAGCCATTTGCTTCACGATATTGATTATCTTCACTAAAACGAGCTGCTTGCTCTTTGCCATTGGTCAGCTCATTAAAGCCGTTTGCCAGTTCCATATTTTTAAAATATAACTCAAAGCGCCCTGCGACTCGCTCATCATGTTGGCAAATTTGCGCAAGAGCGGCTTGCGATGCAGGAAAATGATAAACAAAACAAGGCTTTTCTTGGCCAATCGTTGGTTCAACCTTCATACAAAATAATAGCTGCAACAAGGTATCGCGGTGCGTTTCATTCGCCGCAATATCGGCAAAGCCCTGCTCTGTTGCTAGTTGCTGCAATGTGCTGATATCAGCAGTTAAAGGATCAACACCTAAGGCGTTCATAAAGGCTTGCTGATATGTGAGTCGCTCTGCGCTTTCTACGCCAAGCACCAATTGCATAAGCTCATCTATTTCATCCATAAGCGCAAATTCATCAAAACCCGGACGATACCACTCAAGCATTGTAAATTCAGGATTATGATGACTACCCGCCTCTTCATTACGAAAGGCTTTGCATAGCTGGAAAATAGCCCCAGAGCCTGCAGCAAGTAAACGCTTCATGGCAAACTCAGGTGATGTTTGCAAATAAAGTGGTAAGCCACCAGCATGACCAGGACCAACAAACTCGGTACTAAATGTCGCTAAATGCACATCGGTTACACTGGCCGCACTTAAGCTTGGCGTTTCAACCTCCATAACATCACGATCATAAAAGAACTCGCGAATACGGCGGATGATAGCGGCACGGTGGCGTAAAGTTTCAATATCGGCGCTTGGTTGCCAAAGGACATTAGACATAAAGTGTTTCCCAAAAAAATCCCAGCAGAAGCTGGGATTTTATAATAAATTGCTTAACAAAGCCTGTTACTTAACACGGCTCACGTATTCACCGCTACGTGTATCAACTTTGATCACTTCGCCGATTTGTACGAATAGAGGAACGCGAACAACAGCACCTGTGCTTAATGTTGCTGGTTTACCGCCAGTACCCGCTGTATCACCTTTTAGACCTGGATCTGTTTCAGTGATTTCTAATTCAACGAAGTTTGGTGGAGTCACAGCGATTGGGCTACCGTTCCAAAGCGTGATTGTACAAACGTCATTTTCAACTAACCATTTTGCATTGTCGCCAAGCGCTTTTTCGTCAGCAGCGATTTGCTCAAATGTTTCGTTGTTCATGAAGTGCCAGAACTCACCGTCAGTGTATAGATACGCTAAATCTGTATCCATTACGTCTGCACCTTCAACTGATTCACCTGACTTGAATGTTTTTTCTAGTACTTTACCTGTGATAAGTTTACGAATACGAACACGGTTAAACGCCTGGCCTTTACCTGGTTTTACCATTTCATTTTCTAAGATGCTGCAAGGTTCGCCGTCTAACATAATTTTTAGGCCGCCCTTGAACTCATTGGTGCTATAATTCGCCATCGTTTCCTCTGTCTAAATAATTTCGAGTAATCTACGTGTCAATGATACAAAGAAATGAAGTAAATTTGCATAAAAACTGGCAAAAAGAATTGGCAAATGTTGTCACTTGTCCTGAACGCTTGCTAGAAATGCTAGGATTATCAAGCAAAGTAGACGAAAAAGACCTCAAAGCACGCAGTCTTTTTCCTGTCCGCGTGCCACTGCCTTTTATCAAAAAAATGCGTTATGGCGACATAAACGACCCTCTTTTGCTGCAAGTGATGCCAAGACACCAAGAGTTTTTAGCAAAAACAGGTTACGACAAAGATCCTCTAAAAGAGCAAGATAACAACCAACCTGGTTTGTTACACAAGTATCGCTCTCGGGTTTTAGTGATGTTTAAAACCGGCTGTGCTGTAAATTGCCGTTATTGTTTTAGACGCCATTTTCCTTATCAAGAAAACCAATTAAACAAACGCAGCTTGATTGACGCACTGGCTTACATAAAAGCAGACAGCAACATCAACGAAGTCATTTTAAGTGGTGGCGATCCATTGATGGCCAAAGACGATGCTGTTAGTTGGTTTATGGATGAGTTAGAGCAGCTTCCGCAAATTAAACGCATGCGTATTCACAGCCGCTTACCTGTTGTGATCCCAGCAAGAATTACCGATGAGCTATGTGCACGCTTTGCTGCATCGCCCTTAAAGGTGGTGTTTATAAATCATATCAATCACGCTAACGAAATTGATGATGATTTTAAAACGGCCATGCAAAAGTTAAAAGCTGCGGGGGTTACGTTATTAAATCAGGCGGTGTTACTAAAAGATGTGAATGATTCTGTCGAGTCGCAAGTTGCACTTAGTGAGGCTCTGTTTGAGGCAGATATACTTCCTTACTACTTACATCTACTTGATAAAGTTGAAGGTGGCAGCCACTTTGATATAGCTGAGAGTCAGGCACGGGAAATCGTGACGGCTATGCTAGCAGCATTGCCGGGGTTCTTGGTTCCTAAGTTGGTGCGCGAGATCGGCGGCGAAAAAAGTAAAACGCCTATCGATCTCAATATACTGTAGCTAAACGTATACGTTTACGTTGTTACCTAGTGTCGCAGTTACCGACTTAGCAGGTGTTTGTGCAGCACTGGTGTTCATTGCTGCGCCTTCGATAAGTGCAAGTGCCGCAGCACCATCAGCCTTTTGCTGTTTTTTAGCAAGCGATGCGCTGTAAACTTCTGCGCTTTCGCCACCGCCACTCATCGCTGGTAAGCTTGATCCTGATATATTCATAGTTCATTACCTGACTTTTTATGACAATCCACGTACTATATCGGCATTGCAGTCTAAAGCTTTAGGAAAAAAATGGATTCAATTATTGAACAACTCAATGCTAACCTAAAAATCGTTTATCGTCAGGCACTTGATGCTGATAAAAAATTAGATGATTTACAGCAGCAAGGCCATGGCAAATTCACAGCCTTATTTGCAAAAGATGCTGGCTTTGATTTTGAAGCGAAACGCTTTAAACCTTACGTTCTCGATGTTGCAGCTGATGTAGAAAGCTTAAGCAACGACGGTATGGACGAAGAAAAACTGAAAAAAACCGTTATTAAACTGCAACAGCTACTACAACTGTTAGCGACGTTTAAGTAAAGTAAAAGCCTCTATTTTATTTATTGTAAATAGAGGCTATCGCGCGAAATAAATTTCACGCCTACATGTGGGAGCAGCTTTGGCCGAGTATTGTTTTTCGGCGTTAAACGCCTCCCACGATATAGGTCTTTCACAAGACCCACAAACAACACAGCTCAACTTAAAACTGACAGTTATCATTCACCCAAATTTAACGATGGCAATAACTCATCTTCAAACCAATCCGTGATTAAGCGCTTGTCGTAATAATAGGCTTCATCGCGCCCCATTTTCATGCGATCCATGAAGCCCATGTCTTTAAGCTTTACATCGTTTGCTTCACTTATCACTTTACCGTCTTTGTCGGTAATCGAATAATTTAGGTCGATACGCGGAAAATAAATTGGCTTAACGATACGTAGTTCATTCATGGTACCAAAACGCACATCACCCGCTAGGTCGAGCTCAGTCACTTCAACATTGAAGGTGTAGCCTTCAGGTAACTTTTCAGCAAGTTTATTAAAGTGTTTTTCAAAATTCTTTGCCACATTTTTATGAAATGAACCTTTCGGTGAGTTGTTACCTGGTTCTACATCGCGGTAATCGTTAAAGTCATGCCATTTAACTTTTGCTTCTCCTGCGTGAGCAAAAGCGGGTAGTGCAATGATCATTGCTAAGGCAATTTTTTTTACTGTATTCATCTGTTTCTCCACTTAACAGGTATAGCTAATGATTAAATTTTAGCTGCTGACAATTAACTATAGCTTAATATCTAAACACTTAGGTGTAACCAATATGGTGCAAAATGTAATCAAAAACAAGCGATTCATGTTTTTGCTTTATCGCCGTAAATCACAATTTATTCATGTAATTTAGGCCGAAATGTGATGAAATAAGGCTAATTCAACCAGGTATAGTTCATGGATATTTTATGACCATTTTAGTCACCGGCGGAGCCGGATACATCGGTTCTCACACCGTATTAGAGTTATTACAACAAGGCACTGACGTTGTTGTACTCGATAACTTAAGCAATTCATCAAATGAGTCATTGGCTCGGGTAAAAAAAATAACAGGCAAAGACGTCACGTTTTATCAAGGTGATATTTTAGATAGAGCCTGCTTAGACAAAATCTTCAGTGAACACACAATTGATAGTGTTATTCACTTCGCTGGTTTAAAAGCGGTTGGTGAATCGGTTGTAAAACCTATCGAGTATTATCAAAACAACGTACAAGGTACGCTGACTCTGGTTGATGCTATGCGTGATGCTGGCGTGTTTAAGTTAGTATTTAGCTCATCAGCAACCGTATACGGTGACCCTGCAAGCCTGCCAATTCGCGAAGATTTCCCAGTTGGCGGCACGACTAACCCGTATGGCACATCAAAGCTTATGGTTGAAATGATGCTGCAAGATATCGCGAAATCAGATGAACGCTTTGCCTTTGTTATCTTACGTTACTTTAACCCTGTCGGCGCACATGAATCTGGTCTTATTGGTGAAGACCCAAATGGTATTCCTAACAACTTATTACCTTATATTTCGCAAGTCGCTGTGGGTAAGCTAGAAAAGCTAGGTGTATTTGGGGATGACTACGATACTGTAGATGGTACAGGTGTTCGTGACTATATCCATGTCGTCGATTTAGCATTAGGTCACTTAAAAGCGCTGAACCGAATTGCAAGTGATACAGGCGCGCACGTATTTAACCTAGGCACAGGTAATGGTTATTCAGTACTGCAAATGGTTACCGCTTTTGAGAAAGCCAGTGGTCAAGCCGTTCCATACCAAATTTCGCCGCGCCGAGCTGGCGATATTGCAGCTTGCTACGCAGCTCCAGAAAAAGCGTTAAAAGAGCTTGGCTGGCAAGCTGAGCGTGGTATCGATGAGATGATGCAGGATACATGGCGCTGGCAAAGCAATAACCCGAACGGTTACAAATAGTCAAAGTCATTATAAGCCAGTAAAAATTAAGCCTGCACTAAATGCAGGCTTAATTATAAATCACTAACCGCCGGGGCCGCCTCGACCACCGCCACCACCTGGGCCAGTTTGCCCTCCTAACTGAGTAACAACATCAGTAAGAGTAAATGACTCTGACAAACTAGCTCCGTCTAATGAGAGCTCCCCTGAAGTATACAAACCATTAAAGCTTTCACCGTCACTCACACTGCCGCCAACATAAATATCGTAGCTCTCAGACAAGCTCAATTTGGCACTTGAATAAAGTATAGTCGCAACTTGTTTAGGCACTAAAAAAGTAAGCGCTTCGTCTTGTGATTCTGAGTGAATATGTAAAATACTATCTTTGGCTACCCCATCGAGCACGATGCTATTTTGCGTGCTTTCGGTTGAGCTTGGTAAACTTGTGGTTCCACCGAGCCCAAGAATTGTGCCCCCTGTGAACTTAATCGTGTTGCTATCTGCATCGATCCCTGCCTCTGGTGCACTGCTACCAATCGCTATCAGAACACCACCGGTGATAGTAATTTCACCATTTGAGTCAACCGAGTCATTTGAACTGCTATACGCGTAGATCTGACCGCCATTAATATAAATCATATCGCCAGCATTTATGGCATCGTCATACGCGTTGATCTCGAATTGCCCATCGTTAATGGTTATTTCACTTTTCGCTTCAATTCCTTCTCCTTCTGAGGTTGTTATCGTAAAAGTGCCGCCATTAATCGTTACATTAGGAGTAATTGACTCATCTGGTTCGTCTTCTTCGCTAATATCATAAGATGCAGCAATACCATCATCTAGCACGTCAATATTAAAGACTCCATCATTGATAATAATGTAGCCCTCAGATGCATCAATACCGTCGCTTTGTGCTGCCAGCGTAAAACTACCGCCATCAGCAATAAAATAATCATTGGTATGAATGGCATCTTTTACTGCGTCAGTCACAATAATAGTGCCATCACGTACACGGATATAATCATCACTGACAATACCGTGCTTGTAATTAGCCGTCACGGTTAACTCACCTGAGCCACTAAAAATGAGTTGCCCTTCACTAAAGAAGGTCGCTTTAGCGTCTTCATCGTCAGGGATATCTGAATACGTTGTACCGTCGATAAGAGAGCTCTCACCTTCTAAAATGACAAACACCGTTTTTTTAGATTGAATATTAATGGCAGGGCCATCGCTATTTACAAGCTCAAGATCTGATAAACCCAGTTGAAATTTATTATCGCTGTAGATCTTTAATGATCCCTCAGTGCTCGAGCCTGCGACGTCATACGCAACTCCCGAGATGGTTGCCACTATAGTCACATCAGCACCATCAACGCTAATCTCAACACCATTGTCTTCAAACGGATTTGTTACCGATACGCTGGTATCGGCATAACTAATAATGACAGTGCCATCAAAGCTAGCATTTTCAACAAGGTCGTCTTCATCATCACCTGTGTTGTCAGTATCTCCTTCTGCTGCTCCTGAAGGGTTGTAGTCTAAAATAGTAATGGTATCTGCAGATGATGTACTCGTGGTCGCTGTAATAGCTACCGTATCAGCAGTACTATTTTGCGAGCCATCATTAACGATTAATTGAATGGTATAAACACCGTCTAAATCAGTTGTGAATGAGGGGGATACCGTTGTTGCATTCGTTAATTCGGCTTCACTGTCTGTCGGAGTTGATAACAATGACCATTGATAAGTAAGTGTATCGCCGTCTTCATCGCTACTTGATGAACCATCTAAGGTCACCTCTGCTCCAGTTTCAACGCTTTGACTGTCGCCCGCTTCCGCTATGGGTGCGGTATTAGTTGCAGCTGTCGATGATGCAGTAATAGTCACCGTATCTGCACTGCTCAACTCTGCCCCATCATTCACTATTAACTGTACTTCATAGTCGCCATCGCTATCTGCAGTAAAAGTAGCAGAGACACTCGTTGCATTTGAGAGGGTTGTTTCGCTGCCTGATGGAATACTTACAAAAGACCATTGATAAGTTAATGTGTCATCATCCTCATCACTACTCGACGCGCCATTTAAAGTGACGAGCGTGCCCGTTTCAACAGTTTGATCAGTACCAGCATCGGCTTCAGGTGCTGTATTTTCAACGCTAGTGGTACTTGCCGTGATAGTAACCGTATCTGCACTACTTGTGTCTTCACCATCGCTTACAACAAGCTGTACTTGGTAGCTCCCCGCTACATCTGTAGTAAAAGTAGCAGATACGCTGGTTGCATTTGTAAGACTGGCGGAGCTGTCCGAAGGTACGCTAACAAAAGACCATTGATAGGTTAACGTGTCACCATCTTCATCACTACTTGATGAGCCATCTAACGTAACCAATGTGCCCGCTTCGACACTTTGATCGACCCCTGCAATCGCAATAGGCGCCGAATTCACCGTTTCTTGATTGTCTGAGCCACTGTCACCACAGGCAACTAAGCTCAGCACAATGATCGATAAAAGCAAACATTTCACAACATGTGTCATAAATACTCCCTATATCTCAGTATTGACATAGGTGTATTTTTAGCCAGTTACAGGGCGCTCTACTATAGGTCGGGAGGCATCTTTATTGTATAAGCACAATACTTCCACACTATAAACACAATTTGGCCACCTCAAGTAGCAACGCCGCTCATCAGCGCATCGCTTGAATACTCTCAAGCGCTACAGCTAGCTGTGCTTTTAGTTTTTTATAGCGTACATAAACAGCCAGCACGATAATACCATTTATACCCAGCTGGATGAGCCATAGGCTGTATGTTTTAAACATAACCATATTAAATAAGGCAAGGATTAACAAAGCGCACCAAAGCACAACGCAGCCAATAAAACTCACACGCCAGTAATGAACTTGGTGCTTCAGCTGATTCTCTTTAAAATTAAGCATTGCATTGACGTCTAGCGTTTCTGCTCGCCAAAGCTTTCGTCTTAAACGGTATGACCAAATTCCAAAACCTAGAGGAATAGGCACTAATAGCGCAAACATAATGGTTTCATAGGTGTTTTTTGCCTCAAATAACATGGCGTAAATACAAAATACGGTTACCACAACACCTAAAAATGAGTCGATTAACCCTTTTAGCTTTAACTTAGTTCGCGACTTTTGCGTTTGTGCTATTAACGCTGCACTATCCACTTTCGGCGTTGCCTGCACGAATGCCTGCTGCCACTTAGCTAATTGATCATCTGCTTCGAATTTATCCACTTTATTTACTCCATTAGGCTTACAAGTTGTTGCCTTGCTCTACTTGCACGTTTAGCAACCGCATCTTCAGACAGCCCCAGCGTTTGAGCTATCTCACTTTGATTAAACCCTTCAAGCTGTAAGGCAAGCACTTGTCGGTATTTCAGCGTTAATTTACGAAGGGCAGCCATTAAATCTAAACTGTCGTCTGGTGATTTATGCGCACTTAAGGCTTGGGTGTAATCAATACTTTCAGAGCTTGCCACCTCTTTGCGGTTTTGCTCTTTTATCACATGATCAACCGCTTTATTGTGAGCTATTCGGGCAATATAGGTTTTTATGCTGGCATCGCCACGAAAGGCAACATCGGGTGATGAGTCACTACTTTCAAAAGCGCGCCAAACAGCCAGCGACATCTCTTGAATTAGCTCATCTTGTAGCGCTAGATTGATCTCGTAGGTTGCAGCAACACGCGCCAACAGCGGCGCATATTCATTCAGCAATGTGTTTATTTGAACATCAGCTTTCACTGTACTTCCATGTTTTTATTATTATTTGAACAAACGATTATAGGCACAAAAGTAGGTACATGCTAATACCGGCCCTACCAACAACATAGGTAAAAGACTATAAGGGGCAGTAAAGGTAACAAGCATATTAATCAAACAAAGCATGCTTAATGGTTTAATCACCTTTAGTGCCGTTGTAATGCCTTCTTTAACAGCTTCACTAAGCGAAGCATTGTTTAAAAGTAACAGAGGTACCACAAACATAAGCAACATATTTACAGGAACAATTGATACAAACATGACTCCTACGCGCCAGCGCTCAACATCAACAAACTGACCTGACAATAAAGCCGATAACTGCTCACTACCAATCAAAGCACTCCCTACTGCAAATTGCACCAGCGCCAGTAAAATACCAACAACTGACCACATGGCAACTCGCCCCCACTTCGCCCATGTTGCATTATGCTTAAATGAAAAACCTTGCTGATTATTCAGGTTAAACAACAATGGCCACACCGTTGCCATTAACATAGGCGCTAACCATTTTGATAAAGTTAAACCTGTAGGTGCAGGTAATAGCTGCACTAAACCTGGCACAATAGCGAACAGCGTCATAAGTAAAAAAAGTTTAAACGGTGCTTTTTTAAATAGCCCCCACCCTTCTTTTAACCAAACAGCAGCATCACTAAATGGTGCATTCGTTGAATCAAGTTTTAGCGTATTCACAGTTGATGTTGTAGTCGTCATGAGTTTGTCCTTTTCGTAAAAATAGATACATAAGACACTGCCTATTGCTACCACCAAATAGAACAACTTCGTGTCATTTGCAGCTATAGACGAGACAAACACAGAAAACCTGACAAAATATTTTTAAAAAATTAAAAATAATTTTATCTCATTGAATTTTAAGGATAAAAAGAAATTGAGCGCAGCTATAAAAACAGCTTTAATTTTGGATTTTTACAGTAAGAAAATGGTGGCCCCTCCCAGACTTGAACTGGGGACCTAACGATTATGAGTCGTGTGCTCTAACCAACTGAGCTAAGGGGCCATTGTATTAGCGAAAGCTAAATTTTTTGATGCGTTTAGCAGGTTTAACTGACTAAAGCGGGATGCAGTATAAAAAGTTTTTGTAACCTTGTCACTAGCAAAACCCTTTATTTTAATAATCACTAAATCAACTGCTCAAATAGTAAACTCTTTGTTTTTACAACGACCTTAAAGCATGCCGATTAGTTTCTAGCCTCCGACATTGTTCTAGATCAAATAGCTAAATCACTAAACTCGTTAAAATAGCCGCTCAATCAATTGCGGAGTGCTGACTGTGATAAATTTACCAAGCTGGGATCAATCTCTGATCAACAAGTACAATATTTCTGGGCCTCGATATACATCTTACCCAACAGCATTGTCTTTAGCTGATGGTTATAACCAACAAGATATGATTAACGCGATTGCGGCGTCGAAAAGCCGTTCTTTATCGCTGTATATCCATATCCCTTTTTGCAGTCAGCTTTGTTATTACTGTGGTTGTAATAAGGTGATCACTCGTCATCAATCTAAAGCCGATTTATACCTAGATAATTTAGCGCTTGAAATTGCTGAGCAAGCAACGCTTTTTGCCGATTATAACGTTGAACAACTGCATTTAGGGGGTGGTACGCCAACGTTCTTATCGGCAGAGCAAATGAGCCGCTTAATGGCATTGGTTGAGCAGCATTTTAATTTTGCTGATGATGCCGAGCGCGGTATTGAGATTGACCCTCGTTCTTTAGCTGATGGCATGCTAGTTCACCTACGTCAGCTTGGCTTCAATCGTGTCTCATTTGGTATTCAAGACTTTAATGATGATGTGCAACTGGCAGTTAATCGCCCGCAAAGCGTGCAATCTGTAAAAGGTTTAATTAGTGAGGCTCGTGAACTTGGCTTTAAATCTATTAATGCCGATATGATTTACGGTTTGCCACTGCAAACACCTGAGAGCTTTAAAGAGACGATTGCACAACTGATTGAGCTAAACCCTGATCGCGTGTCGGTATTTAACTATGCTCACTTACCAGATAGATTCGCTGCACAGCGTAAAATTAAAGACGCTGACTTACCGTCTGCGGGCGATAAGCTCACTATGTTCAAAAATACCCTTGAGCAGATGTTAGCGGCGGGTTATCAGTTTATTGGTATGGACCACTTTGCCCGTAAAGACAATGAACTAGCAATTGCACAAAACGCAGGTCAATTACACCGTAATTTCCAAGGTTACACAACGCATGGCCAATGTGACTTATTAGGTTTGGGTGTGTCATCGATTTCGCAAATAGGCAATGCCATTTTACAAAACGAAAAAGAGTTGAAGCACTATTACAAAGCTGTGCAAGAAGGCTATGGCAGTGCAATCTGTAAAGGTGTTGCTTTAACTGATGACGATACGTTACGTGCCGCGGTTATCAAACAATTGATCTGCCAGTTTGAGCTGGATATTCCAGCAATCGAAAAACAGTTTAATATTAACTTTGCCAGCTACTTCTGCGAGGCACTACAGGCACTCGACCCATTACTAGCTGATGGCTTGGTGTCTGTTAGCCAAGATAAGATCACAGTAACAGCTCGCGGTAATTTATTTATTCGTATTATTTGTATGTGCTTTGATGCGCACCTACAACAACAAATCAAGCAAACTCGTTTCTCACGAGTTATCTAGCCCAACAAAAAGCAGAGCCTAGGCTCTGCTTTTATTTTGCTTAAATCGCAGCATGTTTGTTTAATTGAATACTACGTTTTCGCTGCCTGGAGCGGCTTTAAACTCTTCAATTATACGTGCGCAATCTGCTTTAATTTCATCGCTATGCTGTTCTTCAGCACGCCAGCGAGCGGTGTCCATTTTAAAAATCTCTTTTTTAGAGTATTTCTTACGGGCATCGTGCGTTGGCATATCTTTTACAACTTCGTACATTTTAAATATGCCTGGGTAACGCTCACTTAGCTCAAACTCTTCTGCAAAGCTGTATTGAGAGATCAGCACCCAAATACGTAAGCAGCCTTCTGAGAACTCACATTGCTCTTCATTCATAGCACGGGCAATTAAATGAATGCTATCGGCTAGCTTTGCATTACGCTTTGCTTTTGATGCCGCAAGCTTTTGCTCATGCTCAGCTTGCTTCTTGGCGATAAGCTTATTTTGCTCTTTTAGTTTATACAGAAGTTGCCCTGCATAAAACGCAAGCCCTGCGATAATTGCCGCACCAATTACAATGGCAATAATCAAGGTTGTGCTCATCGCTCATCCTCATCTTCGTCATCAAACCATTCATTGGCTAAGTCATCAGATAAGTACTTATCGAAGTCAGATTCACCTTCATCGTATGAATCATCTTCAAAGTCATCTTCGTACTCGTCTTCATCTTCAATGCCTAATAACTCGCAAAGTGCTTGGTGGCGAGCAATACGGCTATTGAAGTACTTAGCGTCTTTACCTGTTAATAACTCACCGCGCTCATGACGCTCAACCAGCTTAAGTAGACGCTCGTCATTCTCTAGCGCTTCTAACTCTTGCTCTGGTGTTAGTTCAGGCTCAGTCACTTTCTTAAGCTCAACCATAGGTTTTAAGTTGCGTTTCATTTCAACTTTCGGCTCAGCCTTAGGCGCAACTAAAGAAACCGGCTTTTTACTACCAACACGCTTATCTTTCGGTTGATTGTTTACAGCAGTGTTTTCTGCATTTTGTGCATCAGGTGCATTTCGAGACCCAGGTTTAGCACCTTTGGTCTTTTTAACTCGCTGCTCTTTTAACGCGCGCATCTCTCTAAGCTTTTCTTTGCTTAGACGTACAGGACCATTCGATGGAATTTTACGCGACTTTTTCTTTCTACTCATATCTTGATCATCTCACTTAAGAGGTTGTGCACAACGCCTTTGTGGCATTGTAATGCTGGCATAACCAGAAGAATTCGATGTGCGGATGTGGTTGGTCAACTTGACGAACTGCGCACTTTTCATACTTTTAGTACAAACGGTGGCTATTGTAACAGGACAAATAAAAAGGCGGTAGAGAAAACATCTCTACCGCCTACTAATCTGAGCGCCAATTATCTGGACACTTCTCCCTTCGACTTTTTAGTCTTTATTATTTTTATTATTATTTATCCATTTTGTTATTGTTTCAACCTTCCGTGTAGCATTCCATTTTGTTTTTATTATTAAACTTCCATGAGCTTTTATTATTCTCGGTCAATCCTGACGCTTTTTTGTTATTTCCTTTAGGACACCTAACCAGTGTCAACCCCTAAAGACTTGCCGCAGTCACTTTCCTTATTACATTGTCCATGTTGTTTTTGCTGTCTCAGCGACAGTGGTTAATTTACTCATTAATAATTTTGTTACAACTGATTTATATAATTTTTCTTACAGATAAGATATTGCAACAAGCTCAACTTATTTAATAACAAAGAGTTATGTATAAAATTGAAATAAAAATAAGATTTAGCTTACAGCTCGATATGGACAATGTCTCACAAAGGCGTAGGAGATTTCGACATGGTTTAAATACAAAAAAAGCAGCTTGCGCTGCTTTTTTCACACTAATCACATATTACTGCGGAGTATTACTACCCGCAATCAGACTTTAGTGTAAGCCACCTAAGTATTTTGAAAGTACTTCGATGTCTTTGTCTGTTAGCTTTTTAGCGATGTCTTGCATCATACCGTTTAAGTCGTTATTACGCGTACCATCACGGAATTTTTCAAGTTGTGACTTGATGTATTCTGGATGTTGGAACGAAACTTTCGGGAATTTAGCTAGTGATGTACCGTTACCACGAGGACCGTGACACGCAGCACATGCTGGAATACCGCGCTCTGCATCACCGGCTTTATAAAGCTGCTGACCTACTTCTACTACATCTTTAGGTGTTGTACCTTCAGACATATTTAAAGAAGAGAAGTAAGCTGCTAGGTCTTTCATGTCTTGATCGCTAAGCGGCATAGCCATACCACTCATTACTGGATCCATACGACCTTCTTTGCCGCCAGATGTCATACCTAATTTAAACTCTTGTAATTGTTTATAGATATAATCTGCGTGTTGGCCTGCAATTTTAGGGTAGATATTAACCGGTGCATTACCGTCTGGGCCGTGACAAGCCGCACACGTTGCCGATTTCTCTTTACCTGCGTTTACATCGCCATCAAATGCTGTTGCGTTGCTTGCTGACAACGTACCAAGCAATATAGTTAAAGATAGTGCTATTTTTTTCATGGTGAATTCTCTGTTTCCGACCCTGTATCATCTACAATATGGATGTTGTGATTTCTATATTCTACACGATAATAAATTCTCTGGCACGTTTTCTGCCCACATTAAGCTCATAATTTATAGGGATTTGACTTAGATTAAGTTTATACCTAGTAATTTTCCTAATTTAAAGCCAATTTAGCACGCTTAAATACGCTTTTGAATGCTGCTTTAATAGTATAAAATACGTGCCTTAAGTGGAAATTAGCCACTGTTTGTTATTTTTTATAAAAGACTAGGAGAGCCTGTGCTCAAATCTCGTATCAAATACAATACTGCGTCCTTTGTTACCAGCGCACCTGATATCTCACGCTTACCTGCTGATACGGGGATTGAAGTCGCGTTTGCTGGTCGCTCTAATGCGGGTAAATCAAGTGCTTTAAACACGTTAACAGATCAAAAGTTAGCGCGTACTTCTAAAACACCCGGTCGTACTCAGCTGATCAATACCTTTGAACTTGATGCCGATAAACGCCTTATCGACTTACCTGGCTATGGTTTTGCTAAAGTTCCTATCGAAATGAAGAAGAAATGGCAAAAGTCACTAGGTGAATACTTACAAAAACGTCAAAGCTTAAAAGGTATCGTTGTTTTGATGGATATTCGCCACCCGTTAAAAGATTTAGACCGTGACTTAATCGACTGGGCCGTGGGCAGCGAAATTCCAGTGCTGGCACTATTAACTAAAGCCGACAAGCTAAAACAGGGCGCGCGTAAAGCTCAAGTTTTACAAGTTCGTCGTGAGTTAAGTAGTTTAGATGGTGATATTACAGTACATGCCTTCTCTTCACTAAAAGGCACAGGCTTACCTGAAGTTGCTAAAAAGCTTGATGAGTGGTTCTTAGGGCCCATTGAAGCTCAAGCACCTGAGTCTGACGAACAACCAGAAGCTTAATCGCTTAGGCCAAGTAATAACGCTTGGCTAATGATTCTATATAGTAGCCCTGCTCGTCTGAGCAGGCTATTTCGGCCCACTGATAATAAACATTTCTCGATACCCTCGCAGCCAAGCCATGTGCTAATTGAAGATAAGGCACACTGATACCTTCAAATTCTCTCAGTAATAGTGGTTGCTTTGCTGAAACCAACCAAGCGCGCTGTAAATTATCAACACAACAAAGCGCACGGCCTTGCTCTGTATCTTCAAAGCGCCAATCAACAATAATAAAAGGTACATCATCGACCGTGATAGCCATTTTCTCGACAGGTGTTTTTAAAAAATAACTATCTGCTTCTTTGCAAAGCACAGAGGCAAAGAGTTTAACCATTGCCTCGCGCTTTATTTCACTGCCAGCATAAAACCACCGCCCTTGCGCATCAATCAATATAGGCACTTGCCCACAGTTTTGTGGCTGCCATTGATCAAAAGGTTTATCGGGTGCCTGAAGAGCGGCTTCTAAGTCAGCAAGTGATTGCATTATTTTTCTTTATCTAGCGTCAAAGAAAATGTCACAGGAACAGCTGTCGCAATAGATGGTAAACCCGCAAGTTTTTGTAACTCACTAATACCTTCTGTTACTTTGAAATCACTTGCATTAATAATCACCGGCGTAAACGATGAAACAGTAACATCGCCTTTCGGTGACATATTGGCAAGTACATCAATTGTTAGCTCTTTCTTGTTGCCATGGAAGTCTAATTCAGCTTTCAAACCTTTAAGCACATGTTGTCCTGGCTTTAGCGTTAACAGCGCTTTGCTTAAATCAGCAGTTAACACTGCATTAGGGAATTTAGCTGTCTCAAATAACAACTTGGTCATGCGCTCATTGCGGATAGGGATCAGAGTTTCAACCGATGTCAGATCGATCATCAACTTAAATTGACCTTGCTCGTTAAGTGTACCCGACACGTTTTTGAAATGATGCGCTTCTGCAACTGAATTCTTTTTGATAGACACAAAGCTCACATTGCTTTGCTCATTATTAACTTGCCAGTTTGCGCTGGCTAAAGGGGCAACTAAAATACTCGATAATGAAAAGGCAGCAATTGCCAAAGATTTAAACATAACGCATTCCTTCGAAAGTAAATAAGAATCACTTTGATGGTATCACTTGCGTTAATTTGTGCAATGAATTGTATGATAAGAGAAAGAAAAAGCGACTCACTCAACAAGGAGTGAGCCGTTATAGCAAACTGGGGAGAAGCTATCAATACGTTGCATCCTTTCAGATGCATCATCAACAGGATGTCCTACAGGATGAGGACGGCGCGGACTTTAGCAAATACCGGATTAAAAATAAATTGCATAACCGCAGAAACAACACAAATTGATAAACATATAACGAAACACTAAAACCATCTTTTCTTGTTTACTTAAAGTTAACATTACAGCGAGCCGTAATTTAGGGTAAAGTGAATCAACAGCACGCAAAAATCAGGCTTTTTTAAGGCTTGTTAGTGATAAAAATTGCAGTAGAAGAGTAAAAGGTATGAAAAAAATCCCCTTAATTTTATTTGCTACCTTACTTTTTTTAATGACCCCCTACTGCCATGCAAAAAAAACAACGACACAATATCCGGTAATTTTAGTTCATGGGCTAATGGGATTCGATAACCTACTCGGCCTAGATTATTTTTATAATGTTGCTACAAGTCTCAATCAAGATGGTACCTTGGTGTTCACGCCAGCGGTCTCGGCTATTAATAGCTCTGAAGTAAGGGGCGAACAATTACTCACTCGCGTAAAAGCAATTTTAGCACTGACTGGCGCAAAAAAAGTAAATTTGATTGGCCACAGCCAAGGTGCGCAAACAGTGCGCTATGTTGCTTCAGTCAGGCCAGATTTAATTGCCTCAGTAACGAGTATTGGTGGTGCAAACTATGGCAGTGGCATTATTGATCTAATTAATCAAAAACTACCTGCAAATTCTCAAGCAGAACATACCGCGCGGTTCGTATTTGATGCATTTGGTGAGGTCATTTCACTGCTCTCAGGCCACAGCCAATTACCGCAAGATACACTCGGTGTTTTAAGTAGCTTAAGTACACAGGGCGCTGACGTATTTAATCAAAAATACCCTGAAGGTTTACCAGAAAATAAGTGCGATCAAGGTCAGTTAGTTGCCGAAAATGGGGTGTACTATTTTTCGTGGAGTGGTACAGCAGCACTCACCAATATACTTGATCCAACCGACTTGCCCATGCTGCTCGGTTCATTACTTATTTTAGGCAAAGATGATGGCCTTGTATCGCGCTGCAGCAGCCATTTAGGTCATGTCATCAAAGATGATTATGAAATGAACCACTTAGATGAGATTAATCAATTTATTGGTTTACACAATTTTCGTGAAGTTGACCCTATTGAGCTTTATCGTCAACACGTAAAGCGGTTGCAGGAGTTGGGGTTATAGTTAACGAGTAATGATTTATTTTTGGGTGAGTCGGGTCGCACGAAGCGATGTTCTATATATAGAAGCGATCAGCTTTCAGCCTTCAGCGGTCAGACGCGCGAAACAAGTTTCACGCCTACTTGTAGCAGCGGCTTTATGCCGCGACCCTTAAATTGGAAGCTAGATTCGAGATAAATACGCTATAACGGTCAAGCAAATCGCTAACTTTTAGTCTGAAAGCTGATAGCTGACAGCTCTAACTTTCCCTTAGAAACTCGCTAACTTTTAAGCTGATAGCTGACGGCTGATAGCTGACAGCTTTCATTTTTTCGAGACTATTAGTGTGCCTGTTGCCAGTTGTCACCGCTGTCGGCTTCAACAATCAGAGGCACATCAAGAGTCGCGGCTTCAGACATTAGCTTACAAATTTCAGCTTTATAGTCGTCAACACACTCTTCTTTAATTTCGAACACTAATTCATCGTGCACTTGCATTAGCAGCTTCACTGAACCTTCAGCTTGCGAGTTCACCCACTGATGAACTTTTAGCATCGCTTTTTTGATGATATCAGCAGCAGTACCTTGCATTGGTGCGTTGATCGCAGCACGTTCAGCGGCTTTACGACGAGCACCGTTACGGGCATTGATTTCTGGTAAATGTAAGCGGCGACCAAAGATCGTTTCTACATACCCTTTATCAGCAGCTTTTTCACGAGTTGTTTCCATGTACTCAAGTACGCCAGGGAAACGCTCGAAGTATTTATCAATATAATGCTGTGCTTCATGGCGTGGTACATCTAACTGACGTGATAAACCAAACGCCGACATGCCATAAATTAAACCGAAGTTAACCGCTTTCGCTTTACGACGCATATCGCTGGTAACCTCTTCAAGGCTAACCCCAAAGACTTCTGCCGCCGTAGCACTGTGTACATCTAAACCATTCGCAAACGCAGTTAATAGGCCTTTATCTTGTGATAAATGCGCCATGATACGTAATTCAATTTGGCTGTAATCGGCAGCCACAATTTTATGCCCAGGTGCAGCAATAAAGGCTTCACGAATACGGCGCCCCTCTTCTGAACGAATTGGAATATTCTGTAAGTTAGGATCCGTTGAGCTTAAACGCCCTGTTGCTGTTACAGCTTGATGGTAAGAGGTATGCACTCGCTTAGTGCGCTCATCAACCATTAGCGGAAGTTTATCTGTGTAGGTTGATTTAAGTTTAGATAAACCACGGTGCTCAATAATCACTTTTGGTAATGGATAATCATGAGCAAGTTCTTGCAATACTTCTTCTGCTGTCGAAGGTGCACCCTTAGGTGTTTTCTTGATAACAGGCAGCTCAAGTTTTTCAAACAAAATAGCTTGCAGTTGTTTAGGTGAGCCTAAGTTAAATTTTTCACCTGCAATATCATAAGCTTCTTGCTCAAGCTCTAACAGGCGTTCACCTAAACGTTGGCTATGAGCTGCAAGCATGTTGCTATCAATTGCAACACCAGTGCGCTCAATATCAGAAAGCACTGTGACAAGTGGTAACTCAATATCTTCGAATACTGACTTCAACTGGCTATCAGCATCAATTTTTGGCCATAACACTTGGTGAAGGCGTAGCGTTATATCGGCATCTTCAGCAGCATAAGGCGCCGCTTTTTCTAGCTCAATTTGGTTAAACGTTAACTGCTTTTTACCTTTACCGGCAATATCTTCAAAGCTGATATTTTTGTGGCCTAGGTATTTCAGTGCCAGCGAGTCCATATCATGACGGCTGCCTACACTATTAAAGACATACGACTCCAACATAGTGTCGTATTTAATACCTTTTAACTCGAAGCCCGCATTCGCTAACACGCTTTTATCGTACTTAAGGTTTTGCCCCACTTTCGCTTTGTTTTCGTCAGCTAAGATTGGGCCAATTTTTGCCATTACGGTTTCTAAGCTTAATTGTTCTGGCGCATCAGGGTAATCGTGAGCAACCGGAAGGTAAGCCGCTTCACCCGCCTTAACCGCAAAGCTCATACCAACCAATTGCGCTTGCATATAATCAAGGCTGGTTGTTTCAGTATCAAAAGCAAACAATTCGGCGTCATTTAACTGCGCTACTAAGGTATCTAGCTGCTCTTCAGTTAAAATAGTTTCGTAGTGTGCATCAGCAACTTTTGGTAGTTCGTTAGCTTCAGTTGGCACATCTAAATGCGTATCAGCGTCTTTAGGGTTATCAAGTAGTTCAGCTAACCAACGGCGGAACTCACATTCACCATAAAGTGCAATCAATTCGTCACGATTAGGCTCTTGCAGCTTAAAAGTTTCAAGATCTGACTCAACCTCAACATCACACTTAATTGTTGCTAATTCATAACTAAGTGGCAGATGATCAAGTGCTGCAGCAAGTTTTTCACCAATCTTGCCTTTAATTTCACCTGCATGATCAATGACACCTTGCAATGATCCATATTTTTGTAACCATTTCACTGCTGTTTTTGGACCACAGCCATCAACACCTGGGATGTTATCGACCTTGTCACCCATTAAAGCAAGGTAATCAATGATCAACTCAGGGCCAACACCAAACTTCTCAACCACGGTTTCTGGATCTGAAATGCTATCTGTCATGGTATTGATCAGCGTGACATGTTCATTAACAAGCTGCGCCATATCTTTATCGCCAGTTGAGATCAGTACATGACGCTGCTGCTCTGACGCTATGCGCGCAAAGGTACCAATAACATCGTCAGCCTCAACACCTTCAATACTAATCAGCGGGAAACCCATTGCTTTAATAATGTTATGCAGTGGTGCGATCTGTGTGCGTAAGTCATCCGGCATTGGCGGACGATTCGCTTTGTATTCACTGTACATGTCATTTCTGAAGGTTTTACCCTTGGCATCAAATACCACCACCATGTGCGACGGATCATATTGCTTGATCAAACTCTTAAGCATATTAACTACGCCATAGATTGCGCCTGTCGCTTCACCTTTTGAGTTAGTAAGGTGCGGTGGCGAATGGTATGCACGGAATAAATAAGAAGAACCATCTACAAGAATAAGTGGATTTTCAGGGATCTGAGCCATGGTGAAATTGGATCCTAATTGAATAACATTAAATTGTTTGTAAGCATGCCATAAGGCCATGAAGAAAACGACTGTGAATTATTAACCAATAAAGGTTTATGACAGAGCAAGCTGTGGATAACTTTGTAGATAACAGAAAGAGCTAATTCTCCCGAAATGAAAAAACATTTAGGAAAATTTTATAAGTTCATGTTTTGATTTAAAAAAGATATTACGGCGTTC
Organism: Pseudoalteromonas sp. CO109Y; assembly: GCF_004208935.1. Lineage (NCBI taxonomy): Bacteria > Pseudomonadati > Pseudomonadota > Gammaproteobacteria > Alteromonadales > Pseudoalteromonadaceae > Pseudoalteromonas > Pseudoalteromonas sp. CO109Y. The sequence goes on along the minus strand of NZ_SGPD01000005.1, from coordinate 36,719 downwards.
TTTTTTTATTATTTTTGTCCGATGTGGAAAACGGTTTTAGTAGCGATAACCTTTTGCTTATTCGATACCGAATTAACATCCCTTTTCATAACCGGAGGAGTATTCTAGCATAATGGATCAAAGATCATAGCGATCCTTTATACTTTTTTTTTCGTTAGTAATTTATAAAAAGGCATAAACAGCTATTCATCACGCTTTGCGAGTTATCAAGCGACAAAAATTTTTTATTTTGTCGCTATGCTCGTATCCTTGTTAAACTAAAGCTAGTCGCATTAAGGAGAGTTCAAAAATGAAAAAAGTTGCTGTAATTTTAGCTGGTTGCGGTGTTTACGACGGCGCAGAAATCAATGAAGCCGTATTAACCTTATTACATATCGCAAAAGCAGGCGCGAGCTATCAATGCTTCGCACCCGATATCGACCAAATGCACACCATTAATCACCTAACCGGTGAAGAAATGACACCTAATCGTAATGTGTTAGTTGAAGCTGCGCGTATTGCCCGTGGTGAAATTAAAGCGCTGACTGAGCTAAATGTAGATGAATTCGATGCCTTGATCGTACCAGGTGGCTTTGGGGCCGCGAAAAACCTATCTGACTTTGCTGTTAAAGGCGCAGATGCCCAAGTTCAAGGTGATGTACTGACAACTGCGAAGGCCTTTGTCGATGCCAACAAAGCAGCGGGTTATATATGTATTGCTCCTGCCATGCTGCCACTTATTTATGGTAAAGGTGTAAAAACAACCATTGGTAACGATGCAGACACCGCTGCAGCAATCGAGCAACTTGGCGGAGCGCACCAAAGCTGTGCTGTGGATGATATCGTTGTCGATCCTCAGCATAAAGTGGTCACAACCCCAGCCTATATGTTGGCCCAAAGCATTTTAGATGCTGATGCGGGTATCGAAAAATTGGTTAACAAAGTATTAGAGCTTGCTTAAACATCAAGCTAAGAGCCAGTATTTAATGCTGGCTTTTCTTGCGCTAACGCAAAAAAATGACGGTTTTTCTCAAGAAAAAGCCTTTTAGATCATTTTATAAATTGTGGCTTAGCGTTATAATCGTTCTAATTTCCGTCAGATATCGTGATTGATCACGTTCAAATCGAAGTGAGCAAGGCAAAATGAAAAAACTATCAGCTGCATTATTACTGCTAGCAACAACGGCATATGCACAAGCGTATGACAACTCTTTGACTGAAGATGCAATTAAAAAGCGTCTAGCGCCAATTGGTTCTGTATATCTAGAAGGTGATAAAGCTGCGGTCGCTGCTGAACCTACAGGTCCTCGTTCTGGTGAACAAGTTTACCAAGCAGCATGTTTTGCTTGTCATGGCACTGGCGCACTAGGTGCACCTAAATCAGCTGATGATTGGGCTCCTCGTATTGCTAAAGGCATGGACACTCTACTTGACCATGCAATCAACGGTTTCAACGCGATGCCTCCTAAAGGTACGTGTATGGACTGTTCTGATGAAGAGATCAGCGCTGCTATCGATTTCATGACTAGCAAGTAACAGTTCAAAAACTAATACTAAGGGCTTAATTTTATTAAGCCCTTTTTTTGTGCCTGCTTTTAGCCGCTAGACTAATGCTGTAGCCAAATACGCCCCATCATAAATTACTATTTTGTTAACACCTGTTACTTGACGATCTAATAAAAAAGTGGAACTATAAAGGACGAAATTTAAACAACAATAAGATCTGGTTCTAAATCATTGGAAGATTCAGCAACACACATTGATAAGCTAGGCCGAAAAAATGCTCGCTTAAAATCGCTTTTACAAAAGTATAAGCAATCACATCACTTGCAACATGCTCTTTTACAATTATCAGAGCAAGCAAGCACTGTTGCCGAATTAACCCTGCTCTACCCTGCTATCCACAACATTCTGCAAGACTATATCCCAAGTAAAAACTTTTTCGTTGTGTTGCATAACCCGGTTTACGATAACCTTGAGCTATCTTATTTCGCCGATGAAAAAGATGGTCTTTCAGTACCGTTAAAATATGAGCAGTACTTTAAAGAAGGCCTCACAGGTTACGTATTTAAACAAGGTAAAACCTGTTACTTTACCAAACAACAAACAGAGCAAGCGGTTGAACAAGGCTTACTTAAGTGCTTTGGTACGCCAGCTGAGCATTGGGTTGGAGTGCCCGTCTATCGCGATAAAGTCATTATTGGAGTCATGGTCGCGCAAAGCTATGACAATAAACAAGGCTATTCTGAGCAGCAAATTGAGTTGCTCGAAGCGATGTCATTATATTTAGCGACAGCGATTGAACGAGTTAAAAAACGTGAGCTGCTCGAATCTGAAGTAAAAATTCGCACCCGTGCACTGACACAAAGTAACCAAGCACTTAACGACGAAATTCAACAACGTAAAAGTGCGCTAGAACGCCAACAGATCTTATTTAAAATATCAGAGCTGGCAACACAAAGTAAAAACCTCGACGATGTATATCAGCATGTACATAACATTATCAAAACCATTACCTATGCAGATAACCTATACATCGCATTGTATGACCAACAGTCACATTGGTTGAGTTTTCCTTACTGCGTCGATGAATTTAACGATAATGGCAAACCAAGGCCATTTGCTAAAGGCTACAGTGAACTGGTGCTCAGCACTGAAAAGTGCCAAGTCATAGACAGTGAAAGAGCAAAAGAGCTTATCAAGCTAGGCGTAGTAGAAAGGCCTGTTAATGTACCACCAGAGCGCACCGCGACGAGTTGGTTAGGTGCTCCGCTTAAAACATCACAGGGTGTTATAGGCCTCATTGTTTGCCAAGCTTATAACAATAAACATGAATTTAGTCAGGATGATTGTGAGCTAATCACCTTTGTATCGCATCAAATTGCTAATGTTATTCAAACTCACCTAGCAAACCAAGAGTTAAAGCTTAGTCACCAAAAGCTTGAGCACCGGGTCACTGAAAAAACCAAAGAACTTCGCCAAGCCAATATGCACCTGCAAATGCAAATTGAAGAGCGTAAAAAAATAGAACAACAGCTGTACCACGATGCACACCATGACTCACTAACCAGTTTACCGAATCGCAGTTTATTCTTAACTCAGCTTGAAAAAACATTACAGCACTACCAGCGCTACCCAGAGCAACAGTTTGCAGTGCTATTTATTGACCTTGATAAATTTAAAGACATTAACGATCACCTTGGTCATCAAGCGGGCGATCAATTTTTAATTGGTGTTGCCGAGTCTTTCTCGCATTGTATACGTGAGCACGATTTGCTTGCACGTTTAGGTGGTGATGAGTTTGTGATATTGCTCACTCACTTAACAGAGCAACAGCAAGCCCAAGATGTTGCCAAACGTATTATCGAAATTATGAGAAAACCTTTCTGTATGAAGGGTCAGTGCATTCAAAGTGGTGCGAGTATTGGTATTACCTACTCAAAACCCAGCTACAAACACACCGATGAAATTATACGTGATGCGGATGCAGCCATGTATTACGCGAAAAATGCAGGCCGTAATCGCTTTGAATGCTTCCATCCGCTGCTTAATGCCAGCAATGTGCAACATGATGCTGACAATATGCATCACTTAGATGATTTGCCTATGCACTTTAGAAGTGCCGAAATCATTACCTTGGATGAACAAACTCGCTCAGAATCTTTACTCGAAGCATTTGGTGAACACCCAGTACTTGGTAGCACCAGCTTTGAAGTACTTAAGAAGTTTGCAACCGATAGAGTTCAGCACTTTGAGGTTGAACTTAATTTATTAAAACAAGCCTTCAGCTTAGTAAGTGACAGTAATCTAGAAAAAGTATTATTCCCTTGCTCTGGTTTAGTGCTTGAACGTATTAATTTTCAAGCACTGTGTAAGCTACTAAAAGCCCACGATGCGAATAGAATGTGTTTGTTATTTAACGAACAAGAAATTCGTTATGCATCAGCGGTACAAATTGAAAATTTAAAAAACTTGGTCGCACAAGGATTTTCGATTGGGTTGAATGAATTTGCTAAAGATCGCTGTGAGTTAAACTTACTGACTGAGTTCCAATTCGATTACTTGTTATTAAGTTCAACATTCAGTAAGCGTGTACTACAGCAAGAAAACTATCACCTACAACTGCAAGGTGTGCTGGCGATTACTAAGCTGCAAAATATCCAAGTAATCGCGAAAGGGCCATCGATTTTTAACTACCGCACGTTACTCGATAAGCACGGATTGTCATTGTTTATTGGTAAGCAACATGCGCTGGCGCCCTTCGAACACGAAGCACCGAGCGCACAATTTATTACTTCTTAAGCATTGCTCTTAGATTAGCTACACGAGCTTGGCCTTTTTCCATGCGCTCAGCCTGTGAAGACGGTGGCTTTTTCGCTTCGAAGGCTAAATCATCTTGTGGTAACTCCTGCACAAAGCGACTGAGCTCTGTATCTGAAGTTTCACCAAATTGACGACGTAACTTAGCATAAGTCATTACCAGCTCTTGCTGTGCACGCGTAATACCTACATAAGCAAGACGACGCTCTTCTTCAACGTTATCTTCATCGATACTTACTTGGTGCGGTAACAAACCCTCTTCCATACCAACCATGAACACATACGGATACTCCAAACCTTTTGAAGCATGCAGTGTTAGTAATTGTACCGCGTCAGATTCGTCTTCTTCTTCGTTGCGTTCAAGCATATCCCGCAGGGTCAGTTTACTAACCACTTCAGCAAGGTTCAGCGGTGGATTATCAGCATCCCCTGTTAGCATGTCGGTGATCCAACGATAAAGCTCTGAAACGTTTTTCATACGCATTTCAGCGGCTTTTGCACTCGGTGATGACTCATAAAGGTATGCTTCGTAGTTAATTTGCCTAACTAACTCTTTTACAGCTTCAAGAGTATCGCCCCGTACTGCATTATCAGAAAGCTCAACCACCCAACGGGCAAAGCCAGCTAAGGCATTAAAACCACGGCCTTTTAAGCGGTGTGCAAGTTCAGGTTCAAAACAGGCTGCAAATAAACTGATGTGCTTTTCATTAGCAAGGGTGCCGAGTTTTTCGAGTGTGACCGTACCAATCTCACGGCGTGGCGTATTAACAATACGTAAAAAGGCATTGTCGTCATCTTGGTTCACCAATAGGCGTAAATACGCCATGATATCTTTAATTTCTGAACGCGAGAAAAATGACATGCCGCCGCTGATCTTATAGGGAATGCGGTTGCTCATAAGTGCTTTTTCAAACACGCGCGCTTGGTGGTTACCACGATATAAAATCGCGTAATCTTTGTAGCTGGTGCGTTTCATGAATTTATGAGAAATAATCTCTGCCACCACTCGCTCAGATTCATGCTCTTCATCACGACAACCAATCACTTTAATAGGCTCACCATAGCCAAGCTCACTGAATAGCTTTTTATCAAACTCGTGAGGGTTATTGGCAATCAAAATATTCGCCGCTTTTAGAATTCGCCCTGCGCTTCGGTAGTTTTGTTCGAGCTTAATTAAACGTAAGCTCGGAAAATCTTTACTCAATAGCACAAGGTTTTGAGGCTTAGCACCGCGCCATGAATAAATTGATTGGTCGTCATCGCCTACCACGGTAAAACGAGCTCGCTCACCCACCAGTAGCTTAACCAGCTGATACTGGCTGGTATTAGTATCTTGATACTCATCCACCAGCAAGTAACGAAAACGCTGCTGCCAACGCTCACGCGCAGTGGCATTTTGGCCTAACAATAAAGTAGGGATCATGATCAGATCATCAAAATCTAGGGCGTTGTAAGCACGTAATTGATTTTGATAACGCGCATACAGCTGAGCAAACAAGGCTTTTTGTGGCTCACGGGCTTCGCGAACGGCACGCTCTGGTAGAATCAACTCGTTCTTCCAGCTACCTATTTGCATCTTCAGTAGATTGAGTAGATCTTTGTCTTTTTTAAGTTCTTCTTCGGTCAGCTCAGCTAGTAACTGGTTGGTATCTTGATCATCAAACAACGAAAAACCGGGTTTAAAGCCTAGCGTCGTTAATTCTTTTTTGATGATCTCAAGCCCAAGGGTGTGAAACGTTGAAACCCATAAGCCTTTCGACTCTTGTTTACCCAGTGTTTGCGTTACACGCTCACGCATTTCTTTTGCGGCTTTATTGGTAAAGGTTACCGCCGCAATATTGCGCGCTTGATACTCACACTTTTGCACCAAGTAAGCGATTTTATTAGTAATAACACGCGTTTTACCAGATCCCGCACCGGCTAATACCAGACACGGTCCACTGATATACTTTACCGCTTCATCTTGTTTTGGGTTGAGTTTCATAAGCCCCTAAAGAAATTATCCAAAGACAGGACGGGCAATTTTACCGTAATCACTACACTACGCCTAGCCAATAAGGTAAGATTGTTTTTTTACGTGACTCAAGGGACGAAGATGATCAACCCAGCAAAACTTGAAGAAATCGCTAAGCAAATTACTGATAACATGCCGCAAGGCGTGAAAAACCTTGCCGAAACAGTTGAAGGCAAAACAAAGCAAGCTATTCAAAACAAACTTGCTGAGATGGACTTTGTAAGCCGTGATGAGTTTGATATTCAAAGCCAAGTACTTATTCGTACTCGTGAAAAACTCACTGAGCTTGAAGAAAAAGTTGCATTACTCGAGCAGCAACTTGCTAGCAAACAAGACGAACAATAAAAAAGGAGAGCGAATTAGCTCTCCTTTTTTCTACCTAGCTAGTTTTAGGTTTTAGCTTTTTTCTGCCACACGTTCAAATACGCGCTTAACGGCAATACCGTAGGTATCACTAGCTTCTTCTGCACAGGTCACTACCGACTCTAGATCATTAAGATGACCATTCGCTAAGCCATACACCCAACCATGAATTGTTAACTCTTGGCCTTTCGCCCAAGCATCTTGCACAATGTTAGTACGGCAAACGTTACGTACTTGTTCGATAACGTTTAGTTCAATTAAGCTATTTAAACGCTCTTGTTCAGGTAATGCATTGAGTTGTTCGATGTGTTTTTCTTTTACATCACCTACGTGGCGTAGCCAGTTATCAATTAAGCCAAAACGTGCTTCGTTTAATACTGCTTGAACACCACCACAGCCATAGTGACCAACGACCATGATGTGCTTCACTTTCAGTACTTCAACAGCGTATTGCATTACCGAAAGACAGTTATGGTCGGTATGCACAACAACATTTGCCACGTTACGGTGAACAAATAGCTCACCCGGTAATAAGTCTACGATTTCGTTTGCAGGTACACGCGAGTCAGAACAACCGATCCACAGATACTCTGGATTTTGCTGCATTGATAGAATTTTGAAAAACTCAGGATCATTTTCACTCGTACGCGCTGCCCAACGTTTATTATTCTCGAATAAATTTTTTAACTTTCTCATTGCGCCTCTTTACGGTATTTAATAATTAGCTTGGATCAAGATATTCCTTGGTGTCAGCTGCTTTTCGCAAAACGTACTAACTGTTACTTGATACCCTTGTTGTTGCAAATATAAAGCACGATCGAGCACGAGCCAAACTTCAATTGCCCTTCTGAACACATGTCGGACGAGTTCAACTCGCTCAGTTACCCTTTTGCGCTTTTTACCTATCTCTAAAAATTTATTGTAATCAATGCCTTCTGGTAAATATAATGATTTTTTCTCAGCTGCCCACAAACAAAATGAGCTAAACGAATCAGAGAAGATCGCTTTGTTCACTGATGGCACACTCACATAGTGCATTTCACCGGTCAGTGATTTTCGTAACGCGTCAAATCCAAGACGCCATTCAACCTCTGTTTTTCTTACCTTATCAACTCGGCTCGGTGCTGTTACCGTTTCTTGCAGCGCCAGTTTTAAATCGCGATGAGTAAGCGCTAGTTGGCTTTGCTTGGCAGTCTCGCTCATTGCTTGATAGGCGTTATCTGTGAATAAATGATAACAGCACGGTGAAAAACTGATTTGTTGGGTTTTCGCTTTGCTTGCTTGCTGCATAAATGTTTGATGCAAACGACCACAAGCATGTAAAGCAACAGCATGCTGCTGGCTTTCAAAAAAGCCATCAGTGTCATCGGTTAATACATCAGCTTGTGTAAACTGCATCGCCAATTGCTGTTGCTTAGCACTGTGTTGACCTTGGTCGCACAAGTGTTGTTGTAGCTCAATGCTATGTACTCGTGGTGCTCCATTGAATGCCAACATGCGACCTAAATGCCCTTTACCAGCACACCATTCTAAAACAGGCTGGTTTAATGGCTGCTGACTGATCGCCGCGACAAAGTCTTGTAGTTGCTCAAACTTACGGCCTTTAATGCCATTACTTATCCAAAACGGAAATTCATTTCGGGCAGCACTTATCGCTGGCAACTCACACAATTCAGCCAGCTTTTCGATGTGTTCGATTTCATCAGTAAAATAACGATATAAAGCCTGCTGATCGGCATCAAGTTCACTCACTTGTTGGTCATCAAGCGCCCATAATAAGTTGGCTAATTCAGGCCAAGGAAGATCATCAAAATCAAATGCGGTACATTGCCAGTATTGGCGGGTTGAAAATAGCAGTGCATCTAAGGCAGCAAAGTGCTCGGCAAGTGTCATAACTACTTAGCGACAAGAAATAAAAAGCAGTATAACAGATTTATCTTATTTAACGTCGGTTACTACTGATCAAACGAATGTACAATGGCACACATGCAATACTTAGAATGATGGCTAGGATCAGCATCCAAGATAGCTCAAAACCTTCTGTTTGCTGTTGATCATACATAAAGCCATCAAAGGCCTGATCAAACTCATCCTGATCTAAGCCATATAAATCTGCAATCAAGCGCCACTTTGCCATCGACATATTGCCTAAATTAATCCCCGGTGGTTGAATGTAGCTTGCTAACACATGGGCTTCATAGGCCAGCTCTTGTACGCTTTTATGGGTGGCATAATGCTGCTTGGTTACATCGATGCTTTCTTCTAAGTGTAATAAGGCATACCGCCACCCTTTTAAGCTGGCACGATAAAAGCGCTCAACAACCTCTGGCTTGTTCGCTAAAAACTGCTCTGAGGTATATAAAATATCGCCATACACATTCAAACCAAACTTTTGCGGGCAAATGAGTCGGTGACCGACTCCTTGTAGTGTCATTGTATAAGGCTCATTGGTGACATACACTTGCACCGCGTCTAAATCACCGGCAAGCCACTCTTTAATACCGCCTTCATGGCTAGCTGCCATCAAGCTTTCTAGGCTCAATCCAGCGCGCTGTAACATCACCAGTAACTCAGCATTTTCTATTGAACCGATTTTACTTAGCTTCTTACCAGCAAAGTCTCTTGGCTGAAAAATATCTGAGTTATTTTTTACCATCCAGCAGTAAGGCGAAAACTGCAGTATGGCTCCAAGGGCAACAACCGGAGCGCCTTGCTGACGCTTTTGTAATATGCCTGAGTGAGTAATGGCAAAGTCGGCTGTACCGCTTAGTACTTTAGGGAAGGTATCTGGGTGGTTTGGATCAGCAGGAATAATAGAGACATCAAGGCCAGCTTCCTTATAAAAGCCTTTTTCAGCAGCCATATAATAGCCTGCAAATTGAAACTGGTGAGTCCATTTTAACTGTAAGCTAACTTTATCAGCGCACTGCGCGCTCATAGCTAGTATTAAACAGATTACCCCTAATAGGCTTTTTATACCTTGCACGCATCATCCTTGCTTGAAACCGTGCATTAACTATAGGAAAAGTAGAGAAAAAATCAAGACTGCTAGTGAACAGTCTTGATTATATTAAGCTACTGATTTGCCGCTTTAACTTCGCTAAGTTCTTGACCTTGGCTGGTTAGGAATTGGGTGAAACATGGATTGCTTGTTTCATCTTGAACGTTGTATCCCAAACGGTTCAAATGCTCATTGAATACCTCATAATCACTCGGTTCAATAGCAAAGGCCGCCAGCACATTACCAATTGCCCCACCATGGTTACGGTAATGGAATAAAGTAATATTCCAATTACTACCAAGGGTATCTAAGAATCGCGCCAGTGCACCTGGGTATTCAGGAAACTCAAAGCGCAGTAAACGCTCATGAAGCTGAGCTGGCGCTTTACCACCCACCATATAACGAATATGCAATTTAGCCAGCTCGTTATCTGATAGATCGCAAAATGTGTAGTCGTTTTCTGTCAGTGCCGCTTTTAACTCATCGAGCTCCTGCTGCCCTTGTCTTAAGGCAATACCAACAAAAATTTGTGCTTCGCCAGGACCTGCATAACGGTAATTAAACTCGGTGATAGCCCTGCCACCTAATGAGTTACAAAACTGCTTAAAGCTACCCTTTTCTTCTTTTATGGTCACAGCAAGAAGTGCTTCGTTCTTTTCACCAAGTGCCGTTCGCTCTGCAACATAACGTAAACGGTCAAAGTTTAAGTTTGCACCCGATAAAATCGCAGCTACGTTTAAGCCTTTAACACCATTTTGTTGGCACCACTTTTTAAGGCCCGCTGTTGATAGCGCCCCTGAAGGCTCCGCTATAGCACGAGTCGAAACAAAGATATCTTGCATTGCGGCGCAGATTTCGTCGCCCGTTACAGTGACCACTTCATCACAAAACTTTTGCGCTAAACGAAATGTTTCTGTGCCGATAACTTTTACGGCTACACCATCTGCAAAGCTACCAACACGGTCAAGCTCAACGGGCTTGCCTGCTTCAAGCGCTGCTTTTAGGCAAGCACTCTCATCAGCTTCAACACCAATGACTTTGATATCAGGACGTAACGACTTAATGTACACCGCCATGCCTGCTAGCAAACCACCACCGCCAACAGGAATAAAAACAGCATCAAGGTCATTCAATTGCTGCATTAATTCACGGGCAACGGTACCTTGGCCAACAATCACATCAGGATCATCAAACGGTGGCACAAACACCCCGTTACGCTGCTCTGTCAGCTCTAAAGCGTGGGCTTTTGCCGCATCAAAATGATGGCCGTGTAATACCACTTCACCACCGAGTGAACGTACTGCATTCACTTTAATTTCTGGTGTTGTGACTGGCATCACAATCGTTGCTTTATGGCCTAAAAATGAGGCACTGAGTGCAACGCCTTGCGCATGGTTACCCGCTGAGGCTGTGATCACATCAGAACCTTTTGGCAACTTGCTCAGTTTATGAAAAGCACCACGAAGCTTAAATGAATAAACCGGTTGTTGGTCTTCACGCTTTAGCCACACATGGTTGCCTAGCCGTGCACTAAGATCAGCCATTTCGCTGACCTCAGTGACTTTTGCAAGGGGCTCCATGTTCGCTTGGATGATAGCGCGAAAATAATCGAGCTCTTGAGAAACCATAATTAACTAAGCTCCTCAAGTTTTGCTAAATCGCGAACAGCTCCTTTGTCTGCACTGGTTGCAAGTAATGCATAGGCTTTAAGTGCAGATGAAACATAGCGGTCACGATCAAGTGGTTTATAAGCATCTTTACCGCGTGCAAGTTGCTTTTGTTTACGTGCTTCAAGCTCTTCATCTGACAACGCCAAAGTGATTTCACGGGTTGCGATATCAATGATTATTTTATCGCCATTTTCAACATAAGCGATTGCACCACCGCTTGCTGCTTCTGGTGAAACGTGACCAATTGATAAACCTGATGTACCACCCGAGAAACGACCATCGGTGATAAGCGCACACTTTTCACCTAAGCCCATTGATTTTAAGTAACTCGTTGGATACAGCATTTCTTGCATGCCTGGGCCGCCTTTTGGTCCTTCGTAACGAATTACAACAACGTCACCCGCTTTTACTTCACCGTTAAGAATACCTTCTACCGAATCATCTTGTGATTCGTATACAATCGCAGGGCCTTCAAAGTGCAGCATTTCTTCAACTACACCGGCACTTTTAACAATACAGCCATCAAGGGCTAAGTTACCTGAAAGTACAGCTAAGCCACCATCTTGACGAAAGGCATTTTCAACACTGCGAATACAGCCGTTTTCACGGTCATTATCAAGTTCTGGCCAGCGGCACTCTTGGCTCATTGCTTTTGTAGTGCGGATACCGGCAGGGCCTGCTTTATAGAATTTTTGCGCTACTTCATTATTAGGATCGGTGGCATCCCATTTAGCCACCATTTCGGCCATAGTGTGACCTGCTACATGATCAACAGTTAAATCGACAAGGCCAGCCTTACCTAATTCACGGATAATTGCCATCATGCCACCAGCACGGTGCACATCTTCAATATGATATTTATTGGTTGCAGGCGCCACCTTACAAAGGAAAGGAGTTTTACGAGAAAGCTCATCGATGTGCGACATATCAAAATCAACACCCGCTTCTTGCGCTGCAGCTAATAAGTGTAAAACCGTATTTGATGAACCACCCATAGCAATATCAACTACCATTGCATTCATAAAGGCAGTGCGATTAGCAATAGCACGTGGTAATACTGCTGCATTATCTTTTTGATAATACTCACGGCATAAATCAACAATGCGCGCACCCGCTTCAACGTAAAGCTGTTTACGGTCTTTATGCGTAGCTAGTGTGGTACCGTTACCCGGCAGTGCTAAACCAATCGCTTCTAATAAGCAATTCATTGAGTTGGCAGTAAACATGCCCGAACATGAACCACAAGTAGGACACGCAGAGCGCTCTACTTTTTCAGAGTCTTCATCGCTTACTGTGGTATCAGCGCCTTTTACCATGGCATCAACTAAATCAAGTTTAATGTCGATATCAGCTAGGCGTGTTTTACCCGCTTCCATTGGACCACCTGATACGAAAATAACCGGAATATTTAAACGCAGTGCTGCTAGCATCATACCCGGGGTGATTTTGTCGCAGTTAGAAATACAGATCATAGCATCGGCACAGTGTGCATTAACCATGTATTCCACAGAGTCAGCAATTAAGTCACGCGATGGTAGTGAATAAAGCATGCCGCCGTGACCCATCGCGATACCATCGTCGATCGCAATAGTATTAAATTCTTTTGGTACACCACCGGCTTCGGTGATGGTTTCAGCCATCAGCTCACTAAGTTGGTTAAGGTGAACATGACCCGGTACAAACTGAGTATATGAGTTAACAACAGCGATAATTGGCTTACCGAAGTCTTTATCTGTCATCCCTGTTGCACGCCATAAAGCACGCGCCCCTGCACGTTTGCGACCTTCTGTTGTTGTTGCACTTCTTAATTTAGCCATAATTACCTCAGTTGTTGCAGTGGCATGCCACTGACTTCCTCATTCCTAATTTATTTCTCACTAAAGCATCAATCTGATTGCTCTAGTTACCTGTTGATTTTTACTAGATTGCTTGTTGTTGAAATTGGTTTTCAACATTGACGTGTTTTACATCAACCAATTTATTCAATTGTGATGTTAGTAGATAAATTGGCTTATCGCTGTCTACCGTCATAGTGACGTGAAACGCTTCATCAGCCATTTCTAAATTCATGGTTGTTAGGTCAAAGCCACGATGACGCGCAACGCGTAAAAAGCGCTCTACAGCGACACTTTGATTCTTTAATGCAATCGTTAGGGTGTGTTTCATTTTACTGTCTCCGTCATCATTTCATCATTGGCAGCACCGGGTGGTACAAGCGGCCATACATTTTCTTTATCATCTATACAGGCATGCAGAATGTATGGACCTTCACTATTTACTAACGCATCAACTGCAGCATCGACTTCATCTGCTTTAGTGATGGTTTGACCTGGAATGCCAAACACCGCTGCTAACTGCACAAAATCAGGATTATCTGAAAGGTTTGTTTCAGAATAACGACCTTCAAAAAATAGCTGCTGCCATTGACGTACCATGCCTAAGCGCTGGTTATCTAGGATTAGAATTTTAACTGGCAGATTGTTACGGCGAATTGTTGCCAGTTCTTGAATGTTCATCATGATTGAGCCATCGCCCGACACTGTGATCACAAAGTCATTTGGGCGAGCAACTTGAGCGCCGATGGCGGCCGGTAAACCAAAGCCCATGGTACCCGCACCACCACTACTTAAATGATTACTTGGGTGGCTAAACTTCATGTGCTGTGCCACCCACATTTGGTGCTGACCCACATCACAGCACACAACACCCGTTGATGGCATTTTTTGGCTTAGTTGGTTTAATAAATAAGGGGCAAATACTTTCTCGCCCGGATAGTCATAACGCCATGCATGTTCTTTCATCATGCTTTCGATGTGCGTTAACCACTCATCAGGCGTTACAAAACAATCAAGTTGCGGTAATGACGTTTTTAAATCTGCGACTAATGATGCTTTTGCAGGCTTACGCTTACCAACCTCTGCCGCGTCGATATCAAGGTGTATCACTTTTGCTTTTGCGGCAAACTTGCTTAAATTGCCAGTAACACGGTCGTCAAAACGAGCACCGATACAAACCAAAACATCACACTCTTGCACTGCTAAGTTAGCCGCTTTACCACCATGCATACCTAGCATGCCAAGGTCATATTCATAATCAGGTAAGACGCTGCCTAGCGCTTTTAATGTTGATACTGCTGGCATGTGAGTTTTTTCTAAAAACTGCATAAGCTCGTTTTGTGCATCCGCAGCCTGTACGCCACCACCGATATACGCCACAGGGCGCTGCGCTTCACTTAAGATTTGGTTAGCTATCGCAACTTGGTTTGCGTCTAATTTAGGTAAATGATCTTCGGCGGCTAACCAAGGGTGGAATGGTACTTGCGCCATTTGGATGTCTTTTGGGATATCAACTAATACAGGGCCTGGGCGGCCGCTTTGCGCTAAGTGGATGGCTTCTTGTAGTATTTCGGCTAAGTCTTCAGCTCTTTCAACCATGTAACTATGTTTAGTACATGATAACGACATACCTAACACATCCACTTCCTGAAAGGCGTCGGAGCCTATCGCTGCGGTAGGTACTTGCCCTGTGATTGCAAGTAACGGCACTGAATCCATCATCGCATCAGCAAGGGCTGTTATTAAGTTAGTCGCACCAGGGCCTGATGTTGCAAAGCACACACCTAACTTGCCTGTGCTGCGGGCAAAACCTACAGCTGCAAAACCCGCTCCTTGTTCATGACGCGTCAAATAATGTTTGACTGGCGCACCGTACAAAGCGTCGTAAATAGGCATGATGGCACCACCTGGGTATCCAAAAACATCCCTAATGCCATGTTTGGCTAATAAATCGATTGTTAACTCTGCGCCTGTCATCGTAAATCCTCATTCCTCAGTGACATTGTGTATTTGCTGCGACTCAAACCTTAAAACGAAAAAGCCCCCCGGACTGTTAAGTGCGGGGGGCTTTTTAAATGCTTCACTTTTCTCTAAGCACTAACTAGCCCCCGCGGTAATAATAATCACCACGACGTTAATTAGAATTAGAGAAAGTTTGTTTGTAAGCATTTATCTGTAACCAAATTCTGTTCATTTGTAGCGGAAATCTAGCCATCCCGCTGTCTTTTTCTATTAGTACCGCGCTGGGGCCTGTAAGTCAACATAAAAATCAATTCAAAAAACAGGCTAAAAAGCAAAATTAAAGAAATAAATATTCAACAATTTCACATATAAAGATTTATATTTCACCATTTATTAAAAATTGAAATTTCATACCTCGTTATTTGCCATTATATGATTGATTAATTTTTAGCAATTAGATGTGATTTTTCTGCATAAAGCCGATTTAATTTAACGCCTCAAAGAAAAATTAGTTTAGTATTGAAAAAACCACGTTATGAAAAGGAAAGTTATGAAATTCGTCCAGCGTATAAATGCCCTGTTTTTTATGGTGCTACTACTTGGTTTTAGCCAATATGCACTTGCAGAGCCGGGGTTATGGAAAGTAGAAAAAAACGGCGTTGCTTCTTATTTATTCGGTACCGTGCATGTGGGTGACAACAGCATGAAAGGCTTGCCAAGTAAGGTAACAAAAGCACTCGATAACTCAGATAAAGTCATTGTTGAGGTGGATATCAGCGCCATTTCACCAATGGAAATGCAGCGTCGCTCATTACCATTTATGATGCTGAAAAATGGCAAAACCTTACAATCAGAATTATCACCAGAAAACTATGCAAAACTGCAAAAGTACTTTGCTGATAAATCAATTGATATTGCAATGTTTAAGAATTTAGCACCATGGGCGGTGATGGTCACCATGATGCAAATGGAGTTCCAAAACGTTGGTTTTTCAGATCAATATGGCATCGACAAGCAAGTACTTGCTTACGCTCAAGAACATAAAATATCTATTGGTGAGCTCGAAACTCTTGAACGCCAAATGGAAATGTTTGAGCACTTAGCAATTATGAATGACAAGATGATCGAAGAAACATTCGAGCAACTTGCAGACGTAGATACCTACTTTTTTGGCCTTATCAAGGCTTGGAAATCGGGTGATATGAAAACACTTACGCAGTTTTACAATGAAAGCTTTGATGACTCTCAGTATGGTCAACTAAGCGAGCAAGTGATGTTGATAGACCGTAACAACGATTGGGTTAATCAACTATCGACTCGCATCGGTAAAGAAAAGCTGTTCATTGCAGTGGGCGCTTTGCACTTACCAGAGCAACACGGTTTATTGAAGCAATTAACAGATAAAGGTTTTACCATTACCCGTATCTAAATGATTTCAATTATTAAAAAAGCGCCTTATGGCGCTTTTTTTGTGAAATCTGCCATCTCTAAATAATTGTTGATACCGGCTATTTTGTCACTCGCGTGGTGATTAACATACACCACGGTGCTGGTGCCTGCAGCACAGATTTTTTCTATTAGTAATAACACGCGTTGCCTATTCGCTTCATCTAGGCCTAAGCAAGGTTCATCAAGGATCAATAAATTAGGGTGTTTAACCATAGCCCGAGCAATCAATAATAAACGCTGATCACCAAAAGACAGCTGGCTAAATGAACTACTTTGTTTGTCACTTAACCCTAATAACGCTAACCATTGTTTGGCTATGGCAAGTTGCTTATCGGTGGCTTTTTGGTAAAGACCAATGCTGTCATAAAAGCCCGAAACAACCGTATTGAGTGCGGTGATACTCACTCGATAATCCATATGAAGCGCGTTAGAGATATAACCAATATGCTGTTTAATTTGCCAAATACTCTCACCGCTTCCGCGTTGGTAGCCAAACACCTTGATATCGTTGTTGTAACACTGCGGGTTATCACCCGTGATAAGGTTCAGCAAACAGGTTTTACCTGAGCCATTTTTACCTGTTAACTGCCAATGTTCGCCTTGGTTAATTTGCCAGTTGAGTTTTTCAAAAATAGCCTCGCCGCCATAACTTACCGATGCGTTGTTTAATCTTACCAGCATAGAATCAGTGAGCGGAGGTGCTTGATGGTCAATATCTGCCTCAGGTATTTGTAACTGAGTATGCGTGAGATGCAATAGCTTGAGTAAATCATCGCGCTGCTCGGCTGTAGGCTTTGCTAATTGCTCTGTGACATGACCCTCTTTAACGTAGGCGTAATGATCAACAAAGTCAGGGATCTCAGTTAAGCGATTGAGCACAAAAATAAGGGTCGTTGTTTTGCTAAGCTCTGCGAGTAGCTGATTAAGCCCAGCCATTGCCATGACATCTAAGCCATCAAAAGGCTCATCAAGCACAAGTAAATCTGGTCGACCTATTATGGCTTGGATCAGCATCAGTTTGCGGGTTTCACCGGTCGATAAATCGCGAAATGCCTTGCTAAGTTTGTCACTAAAATCAAATAGGCTTATTAACTGCTGTTGCAAATCACTATCAAGCTGTTGCTCGTCTCGACCTGCAATAATTAACTCATAAACCGTACTCGAAGGCGTAACACCATCAATAATATCATCTTGATCTTTAGTTAGCTCAGCCGCAAGGAGCTGCTTTTGGCTGTCTGGCGAAACCAATGCTATACGCTCAAAGCTATTCTCATACTGGCCTTTTTCTATTTTCGCAAAACCGGCAATGGCAGCTGCCACGGCCGATTTACCCGCCCCATTCGCACCAAGTAAAACCCATTGCTGCAATGGCGATACATTGATATTGAGATCATCTAAATAATAAACGTCATTGCCCTGCCCCTTTAGGCTAGCTTTAACATTAACCAACTGCACTTGTTGCACTTTGAATCCTCATTCTAAGTTACCGTTAGCTTGACGTTACCGTATTCGATAAAAAATTAAAAACCGTTTAAACCTTTTTTGAACACAGCTGCGACTAAGGTATAAAAGGTCATCAACAGGAAACAGACAATGAAAAAATTACTTTGTGTAGCAGCTATAGGCTTAGCACTAACAACAACATACGCAATGGCAAAAGACTCACGTGAACTAAATCACAACTTCGCTGTGAGTGGCGCAAGCCAGCTTGATATTGATTTTCCGGTGGGCAGCTTAGAGGTCGAAAGCTATGACGGTAGCGAAGTCGTCGTTACAGTTCGCATTGAACCAAAAAATGACAATAGCTGGTTCAGCTCTGATGTCGATTTATCAGATATTGAATTAAGCCACTCGCAAAGTGCCAGCTCACTTAGCTTAAAACTAGATAATGACGACATTCAACAAAACTGGCATGTAAAAATGCCTAAATCGATGGCAATTGATGTTGAACTTGGTGTTGGCGATATTGAAATTAACGACGCAAGTAATTCAGTTGAGATTGAGCTTGGTGTGGGCGCGGTAAGAATTGATAGCGCGCTTGATGACTACAAACGTATCGAGCTTGATACCGGTGTGGGCGATACTAAAATTCGCGGCTTAAAAAATGACGGTAACACTAGCCGTAAAGTGGTTAGCTCGCATTCAAGCTATCGTGGCAATGGCCAATACGATATCGAAGTCGAAGTGGGTGTTGGTGACATTAAAGTAACGAACTAATTTAACGCTTTGATTATCCCTGTGAGCTCTCAGCAAATAAAATGCTGAGAGCTTTTTGCACTGAATCCAGCGTGATCGGTTTATATACGTGCAAGTTTGCTCCAAGCTCATATACTCGTTGCAAATCTTCATTCGATGTATTGGCGGTCACCACCAAAATTGGCACCTGTTGCCCCTGCTCATTACGAATAATATCAATCGCTTTAAAGCCATCCATAACTGGCATATTTAAATCCATAAAAATTAAATCGTAATGCTTATCTGAGGCTTTATCTGTGGCAATTAAACCATTTTCCGCCACATCAAAGCTGTAATTTAAATGGCTAACCATGCGCCCTAAAATGGTGGCGTTTAGCGGGTTATCTTCAACAATTAAACAATGTAAAGCTTTCGGCAGCGGCGCTGGCATTGCTGATTTAGGCGTGCTTTCTAGTTCTAAATTAATTAACACTTTCACACCTTGTGGCTCAGCATTAAGAAATTGGATTTCTCCTTTTAATGCTTTCACAATGTGCATAACCCTAAGCAGTCCCGTTTTTAAGCCTTGAAAATGTTGCTCTGAGTCATTTTCGTAGCTAAGTAAATCTGTCGGCGGCTTTTCAAAGCCTTTCCCGTTATCTTGTATTTCCATTACAAAGTGCTGCTCACCTTGGCACGCAGCAGTTACGGCAATACGGCCTTGGCTTGGAGTAAATTTAACGGCATTATTAATGATTTCAGCAATGATTTGCGTCAACCTTGCATGGTCAGTGCTCACCTCTTTATTGAGTGACTCAGCTAAGTTCACGCTCAAGGTAATACCTTTATCGTTACAGGCATATTCATAGGGTGAGATAGCTTGCTTTAATGTTGATAACAAATTGCTGCTAGTAAAACTTAACTGCCATTCTCCCGAGGTTAGCTGCTGTAAGTCCATTAATTCGTCTAGCATAGCCACCAGCCTGTTAACGCAATAAAGCGCCTGCTGTTTAGTCAGTTGCTGACTGTCGCTGATATCGAGCGCTTCGATGGATGCGGTTAAACCTTGCAATGGTGTTCTAAATTCATGACTGGTACGGGCAATAAAGCGCTCTTTATTTTTATTAACACGCTCAGCAAACTCTTTTTGTTCTTTGTACTTAGCAATATTTTTAGTGACCAGTTTCTCCATGGGCTTAAAAATGAAAAATAACTCAATGGCTAATAACACCATGGCGAGGAGCCAAAACAATAACTCCAGAACCGCCAAAAATGTGACTTTTTGAACTGATTTTTGCTCGAGTAACTTAACCGCTTGGTCTAGCTTTGTGAGCAGTGCTTCAAGCTGATTGCTAACAAATGTTGAGCGGTCCACATAGGCAAAATCATCGGTATTGTTTAATAGCTGCTGCGCTTTACTTACATAGCGCTTTACATGTTCATCTAACGCGGTCGGCGGCGAGAAATAATGGGCCTCAAGCGCCTCATTTAAATGAATATAGTGACCTTGCTCATCTTGCTGAATTAAAAATTGATGCCCTGCAATAAATTGCTCAACCGCTTGTTGCAATAGCCTTCGGTGTTGCTGTTGGAAATGATCGGATTCATGGTAAATGAGTGCATTGCCGTACAAGGCTATTTTTTGTGACAGCATGCGTTGCTTACCGGCAATGTTGATAACTTTGGCGTCACCCTTTTGGATATACAAAAGGCTCTGTATCAAGATGGCTGATACAGAGATCAATATGGCAATCGCCAATAACCCCCAGCGATATCGTTTTCGGATATCTGTGACTAGCTGCAACATGTTTTACTCATTATTTTTTAAAAATAATTGTAGTTCATAGAATACAAGAAAGCCCACTTGAAGTGGGCTTTAAACATGATAGTTAACAGAAATTTATCGATTTTCGAGTCGGTTATAGTCAAATAACCCAAATTCAACGCCGCGATACTCTTTCGCTACACGGTGTAAAATATCGCTGTATTGCCAAAACTGTGGATGTGTTCGGCGAATAGCGAACTCACTTTTCAGATCTCTGTAAGCTGCTTCATCTGTTGCTTTAGCCAGCCCAGCTGCAAAAGCTGCAATTTGCTGGTCATTGTGTAAGTACCAAATGGCTTCTGGGTAATCACCTATGAACCCAGGCACAATCGTTACTGTATCTTCGTCATAAGCTCGTTGCCCTTCTTCATTCAATAAGCTCGAAATATTGTAATGAGCATTATGATGGATCAGGGTATAGGCCTTATGCTTATCATCGCCATCTTTGACTAACACAAACGAAATTTGCGGTAGCAAGTTCACTGCTTTAACCGGAAGGTTGTTAATTTTAGCAAGTGGCTCAGGCACTTTCGTATAGTCGTAACGAGGGCTTAAAATTGGCTTAAGCTTCTCTTTTAGCATATTGAACAACTCTGACTGCGGATCCATTGTTTTGTATTCAATGCCCGTAGGTTGGCTAAATGACAATTCATCTTCAAAGAAGCTCGTTAAGCTAGGTGGCGATTTACGATACCACTGGGCTTTAATTTCTTTACGCTTAGCTTCTGGTAATAATGCAAGGTAGTTTGCTTCACCTTCTAAGCGTAAAAAGTCCATATACAAACGAGTTAATAGCTGATGACCAATGTTGCCATACACATCAAACCCCGCCACCAGCAAGTAATGAATACGTTCAAATAGTGCGTAGTCGAGTATCCAGGCGGTTTTTGGTTGCTGGCCTATCCAGCCTTTTACAACTGTTGCGCTATCAAAGTGGCGGAACACTGTGAGTGCTGCATTTTGGTTATGGCCATCACCCTGCCAAAGTAAATCGGTTGTTAGGTGCTGACCGTTCTCAAACATCTTATTAGCCAGTGCAACTTTGGCTGACAAATATTTGTTTTGGCGTTTTGAATACTTCACCCAACTAGAAATCGGCAAGGCATTGCTTTCTTCTTCAGCTGGTAATGCTAAGGCATCTTCATGTTGTAACAACATTTCACCGACTTTAGGTGTCGCCGCCATTTCAGGTTTAGCAAACCCCACCCAGAACTGGTCGTTAATCACGTTTAACGCGATTTGACCTCGACAAACAGGCCCTTTAATAAAGCCCATAATAATAAGCTCAGCTTCATCAAGCATAAATTGATAACGTGAGTTTACTGGTATTGCCGCAAAGGCCTTAAATGGGTTTGATGCCACTTCTGGCTTATAGCTTGGCAGTTTATCTACTTGATAATCAGCTTCAATAAATTGCGAATGTAAGCGTGCAAGCTTTTCGTCATTTAATGCTAAAGGTAAATGTGTTTTCGCTAAAATAGTCGAACGATCATGCATTAAACGATAGTAAACACGCTCAACCTTAGGGTCTTCATAAGGGCGACGGGTGCTAATGTGTTTGATCTCTTCACCCGGTGGCGTTGAAGAGCGAACCAGCTTAAAGTAGCTGTGTTTATCGCCATGCTCAGGGAAGTAAATATGCGCTAAATACCAGTGCTCATAAATATAGCGAGCAGCCAACTGATGCTTTAAACCATCTTGATTTAAAAATGCTTCCCAACGTTCGACTTGTTTGAGTACCCCCTTTTCAGGAGGCTCGATATGAGCTAAATAACCGCCCTTCTTAAGCCATTTAGCAAGGTGTTGAAACTCTTCGCTTGAGATCCCCGGCAAACCATAAGGCATACCACTATGCGGGCTATCTTTAGCGAATGAGTCAAACTCATTCATTGTGGTACATGTTTGCTCACGGTCGAGTGAAAAATCAAACTCATCACCTAAAATAGCTTGCTTAGGCAGAGGGCTACTTTGCTTAAGTACTAAGGCATTATAAAGCACGCTACCAGCTAGGTTCGCTTCTTCGGTTTGTGCTCGCTCGTTAAGTACTGGGGTAAAGCCTTTTTCACGCCACTGGGCGGTACTTGTCGCATCGAACAATAAACGGCTTGGCTCTTGGGCTAGTAAGCGAGTGCCGTCATAAACACGCTCTTTACTTAAGCCGCGGTCAATACCTTCCACAGAAGATAACTTAAGCTGACATGGTGCGTCATAACAGCCATGGCAAACCACACAACGAGTGTCTAGTACCGGCTTTACATCACTTAAAAACTCGGCACCTTCAAGTGTTGATGCAGCAACAACGCGCTCTCTAGGTTGCTCTTCACCAAACAGTTCATCGTAATGAGCGGCACCTAAATAAGCACAACCACTTAATAAAATAAGACCAAATACGGTGGTGAGGAGTTTTCTCATCCTTCCTCCTCGATATCTTCAACGTCATCGCCTAAATCGAAGGTTGGCATCATATCGACTTGCGGCGACACAAAGGTTTGGTCGTTGTCGCAACTAAGCATTGCGCTCAATAGAGGTCCACGAACGAGTGTCAGTTGCGCATCATGCTCACCATCAATCAATGCTTGATAGTCATCATTTAATGCTTCAAGACGATATTCATTAATGGCAATTGCGACACTGCTATCAACAGCTGGGTTTTGGCAAAGCTGCGCGAGTAACTCTTCGCTTAGCGTTACATGTAATAGTAAATCTGGAGATTCGATATCGCGGCTGTGAAGGTTCTCATCAAAATAAAAAAGAGGAAGGGTTAAATCGCTATTTTGCTCTAATTCCATGTGCTGCTCTCTACATCAAAATGACTTTTAATTGTACGAGTATAGCAAACTATAAGTTCAATAATTAGCGAAACTTATCAGCCGTTAGCAGCTTTTTAGCTGCTAACTAATCGAATTATAAAAACAGTGAAAAATGCATTACCAAGGTAGCGTTTCGCCGTTTGAATGCCAAAACCCACCTGTGTTGCTAAGGTTTAATTCGTCAATCCGCTTGATGAGCCGCTCTGCGGCAGTTTCAGGGCTGATATCGCCGGCAAAATTAACCATTTGCGTTTGTACAAAGCCCGGATGAAATAACCCTACGGCAATTTTTTTATCTTTTAGTTCATGGGCTAAACTAACACTGGCGGCATTAAGCGCCGCTTTTGACATACGATAACCAATGTAACCACCCGAGCCATTATCAGCAATTGAGCCCATACGCGATGTGATCATCGCCACTTTGGCATCAATACCTAAGCTTTGCTGTAATGCATGAGTAATACGAATAGGTGCAATACTGTTCACGCTAATTTGCTTTTCGATGGCTGCAAAGTCCATGTCAGCTAATGTTTCGTTATGAAAAATACCGGCGTTGTTAACTAAAATATCAATTTTGTCGCCGTGTAAGTAATTGGCAAGTGTTGCAACATCATCGGCGTTAGATACATCAATATCGCTAATAATTTTCACATCGAGTGCTTGAAGCTCCTCACTTGGCGTGCGAACCACTGCGGTAACACGGTAACCTTGGGCTGAATACTGTTTACAAAAATTAAGACCAATACCTTTATTGGCCCCCGTAACCACCACATGCTTAGTCATCAATCTGCTCCTTAGTAGGCTTTTCTATACCCAAACCACCTCAAGGTGCGAGTTTGTGCATTTTGAGGAGGCTTAGATATATATACCTTGGGACAGATTGGCAAAAACCAAGGGCTTAAGTTAATTCATCAATGGTTGATTTAAGTATAGAAAATACGGCCCCTTGTGGATCGGTAATCACACTAAAGCGCCCAACATCTGGAATGTCTGTTGCTGGCACACAAATAGCGCCATTAAGCTGCGTTGCTTTAGCGACTGCCTGATCGCAATCTGCTACCGCAAAATAAGGCATCCAATGGGGTGGAATATCATCTGGCCATTCATTGGTCATTTCAAGCATGCCTGCAATCGGTTGCTCATCAATGGTAAATAAGGTGTAATCCATGCCCTCCATTGGTTTCACCTCAAACTGCCATCCGAATAACTGACAATAAAAGTCGCGACTTTTTTGCATGTCTTTCGACACAAGCTCAAACCAGTAAGGCAGGTTAAGCTCTTGTACTCGTTTTGCCCCGATATGCTCACCGGCTTGCCATAAGGCAAATGTTGCACCGCCTGGTTCTTGCAGCATCACCATGCGACCCGCCGTCATAACATCATGTGGCCCTGCCAATACAGTTGCACCTAATGATTTTGCCAGCTCAGTACTTTGGTCAACATTATCAACAGCAATGTACAATAACCAATGGGTTGGCATCTCGCTCATACTTTCTGGCAGTTGATACATAGCGGCAATATCATCACCTTGCTTTTGCAGCATGGTGTAATACATATCTTCGCCTATTGGCTGGTCGTCAAAACCCCAGTCAAAAAGTTGCGTATAAAATTGCTTCGCAGCTTGCCAGTCTTTAGCGCATAACTCGGCCCAGCAGAAAGTACCTGCTGGGTGTTTTGTATTTATTTTTGTCATGGCTGTTCCTCCTTCATTAACGGTAATCAACAAGCTGCTTTTTTGCCAATTATTTTTAAAATTTATTTAATTCACGTTTAGAAAAATTAAATAATCATAATCAATAACTTAGGTTTAAACCCTGCTAAAACAGAGAATTGCAGTTATGGCACTATATTGATTGTCACAACAAACGCATGTATAAATGCGAACAATTTTTAATAACAATTGTATAGCGATTTAACTATGACAATGAAATTTGCGCTTCCTTTTTTACTTACTCCTATCGCTGCGTTTGCAAATCAGGCCCAAGATATTGAACGTATTACCGTTTCTACAACTCGTAGTACGGCACCTGTTAGTACTGTACCTGCAACTATCAGTGTTATTACTAGTGAAGACATTGCTGAGCAACTTGCTCACACTCAAGATCTATCGCAAATTTTAGGTAATTTATTACCGAGCTTTTCACCTAGTCGTCAAAAAATGACCAGTGCAGGTGAAACACTCCGTGGCCGTGAGCCGCTATACATGATTGATGGTGTTCCTCAGTCAAACCCGCTTCGTAACGGTTCTCGTGATGGGAATACGATTGACCCTGCAATGATCGAACGCATCGAAGTGATCAGTGGCGCAAATGCAATTCAAGGTATGGGCGCAAGTGGCGGTATTATTAATATCATCACAAAATCAGCTGGCGATTTTAATCACCAAATGAGTGCGGGGTTTAGCACTCCAACAGACGGTGGCAGCGACAGCCAAAGCTATAAAGCCAGCTACTTATTCAGCCAACAACTAGATGATATCAGCTTTATTGGTGGTGTATCGGCTCGTAGTACAGGTATGTATCGCGATGGTAACGGTGACTTTGTTGGTTTAGATGGCACACAAGGTGACACGCAAGATTCAACCAGTCTAGACTTATTTTTTAAAGTGAAATATCAGCTTGATAACGAGCAAAGCATTCAAGCAATGCTGAATCACTACAAAATTGAAGGTAATGGTGACTTTGTAGCTGTAAATGGCGATCCAGCAACAGGCCTTGCAACCTCTGCTGAAAAAGGCGATGTAGAAGGCGACACGCCACGTAACCGTGTAACAACCTTTACCCTAGATTATAACCACAGCAATGTGGCTGGCGGTAACCTTGCTATTCAATTATTTACGCAAGATTTTGCAGCTATGTATGGTGGTGGCACATTTGCTACGTTCCAAGATCCAGCCTATGGTGAGACTATTTTCGATCAGTCTCAAAATAAATCACAAAAGTTTGGTAGCCGCGTTACTTACAATAAAGATAACCTGTTAAACAGCCAGTTTGATATTGCGACAGGTATTGATTTACTTTCTGACGAAACATACCAAGAGCTTGCGCAAACAGGTCGCCATTGGGTGCCAAAAACCAAGTTTAATAACATCGCGCCATTCGCTCAACTACGTTATGACGGCTTAGAGGATTGGACGTTCAATGCCGGTGTTCGTTACGAGTACGGCAAATTAAAAGTGGATGATTTTACTACCCTAGCATCTTACAACAGCAGCTTTGTAGAAGGCGGTGAGCCAAGCTTTAATGAATTATTAGAGAACTTAGGTGTTGTCTATCAAGTTACTGATGAACTTCGTCTATATGCAAGCTACAGTGAAGGCTTTAGCATGGCTGATGTTGGTCGTGTGCTGCGTGGCATTAATCAAGCAGGTTTATCGGTTGAGAGTTTCTTAAACCTAGAGCCAGTCATTTCTGATAACCGCGAATTAGGTTTTGAATTTGCCAACGATAGCTTCAATATTAAAGCCAGCTACTTTGAGTCTGACTCAGACTTAGGTTCACGTTTACAAGCTGATGCTGATGGTATTTACAGCGTGCAACGTGAGCGTACTGAGATCTCAGGTTTTGAAGCAAATGCTCAATATTACCTAACTAACAGCACAACATTTGGTGCAAGTTACGCTGATACAGAAGGTCAATATGATGGTGATGGCGACAATAAAGTAGAGAGCGATTTAGGCGGCAGCAATATATCACCTACACGTTTAAACCTTTACTGGCAGCAACAGTGGCCAGCGAATCTTTCTAGCCGCGTACAAGCTAACAAAATATTTGACCGCGACTTTAATACTGGTGAAGAGTTTGACGGCTACACAACCGTTGACTTATCGGTGCAATATCAAAGTGTTGAGTACGGTGCATTTAGCCTAGGTATCGATAACCTGCTAGATAAGTATTACATCACTTACTACGGTCAAACACGCCCAGCTGCAACACGCTATTTTGCGGGCACCGGTCGTACCGTAAACCTAAATTGGAACTATGCATTTTAGGTTTAAGCTAAGTAATTAAACAATAAAAAAGGCACCTTGGTGCCTTTTTTTGTGGTTGGTACTAATTAGTGATGATGCCCATGCTCACCTTTGAGCTGATTACCTTGCGCATCATAAAAACCGCTCGCGCCATGCTCAACAAACCCTAAGTTGATCATTTTAGCTAAAAACGGATCGCTTTCATTATCACCGATATCTGCGTAATCGGTCGTTTGATAGTTATCCCATTTCGCAAATTCTGCCTGAATCTTTTGCTGGTTGTGATGACTGGCTATTAAAGCAATTTCACGGCTATAAGTTGGTGTTGAAATACGAATTGCTTTGAGTAACTTTTGATTGGCAAGCCAGCTTAGCTCTATTTTGCTCTCACCCTGCTGTTGTGTGTAATACTCTGTTAGCTCACAGCCTTCACCTGTGCTTTTCTGGTGCGTCATTGAGGCTAAAAACTTATCGCTTACTAGCTGATATTTGCTATTCCAATCTTGTTCACCTTGCACTTCCGATGGTTGATACTCAATACCACGCTGGGCATGCTGAAAATAACGAATTGGGCGAATTTGTTGATTGCGCAACTGTTGCCATAACTCAATAAACTGTGGATTCTGCTTAGCCACCTGGTGAGGCGTACGCCAAAGGGTAAAGGTGTTTTCAGTATGCTGCTTATTAGCAACTATATCTGTGGTGACCGTATAGTCTGCTTGCGTAAAACCGGTGTTCATATCGCATTGCCCTGCAACAGCAAGAGGGCTAAGTAATGAGGCAAGTAAGATGGCTGCTTTCACGGGATTCTCTTTTGTCTGGTTTACTTTATAACTAATTGAGTAAGGGAGGCTTAGAGCCTCCCAAACACTCATTATTGTGCTAATTTATCATCGGCTTGTTTAACAAGGTCAGCTGCATAATCCATAACATGGAAAATAAGGCTTTGCTCATTAGTGCCTGTTACTAAATGTGCACCTGGGCCTACTGCATACACACCCACATCTTCTGCTGCGTGTGTTTCAGAGCCTAGTGGTACGACAGCCTCTTGGTGGAAACCAGGTGTTGTTGTGTCAACATCAGTTAAATCAACACGACCCGTTACCGGCGCAAAGTTATAACCTGCATCAGCATCAGTCTCATCACCTAAGTCGCGGAAACCGCCACCATTGGTATAACCAACCGTTGTGTATGGCATGTTATCTGCTGCAAGTGATGGTTCATCACTACCCACAGGTACCACTTTACCTAAGATTGGGTTACCGCGTTTTGGGTAGCCTGCAATGGTAAATACGTGGCTGTGGTCAGCTGTTACTATGATTAACGTGTCTTCGATGCTGGTTTTATCAAGAGCAACTTGGACTGCTTTTGAAAGCTCAACTGTATCGCTTAGTGCATTGTAAGCATTACCAGCGTGGTGACCGTGGTCAATACGGCCAGCTTCAACTGTTAGCATGAAACCATTGGCGTTGTTATCTAACACATCAATTGCTTTTGCTGTCATTTCAGCAAGTGAAGGCTCGCCAGCTACATCATTTGCGCGATCTGCTTCGTATTGCATATGTGATTCATTAAATAAACCAAATACGCGCTCTGTTGACTCTGCATCGATTGCATCAAAACCAGCTTGGTCCATCACATATTGACCTGCTGGGTATTTAGCTTTCCATTCAGCTGTTAGGTCGCGACCATCTGTACGGTCACCTTCTACTGAACTCACAGCATCAGCAGAATTAAAAGCAGCGTCTTTCGGTAAGAAATGACGACGACCACCGCCCATGACAACTTCTAAACCATCAACATCGAGGCCTTCGTAGCGTGCTTCTAGGTTTGCTTCAAAGTTAACTAACTGCGATGCAATATCTTCACAGCCAGCGGTTACTGCCGCTTCTGGCATATCTGATACGTCTTCCCAGTTACGGTCAGCCGATTTTGCATACGTTGCTGCAGGCGTTGCGTGAGTGATACGCGCTGTCGAAACAATACCAGTCGATTTACCGGCAATCTCAGCAAGCTCAGTGGCTGTCACTAGCTCATTACCTGCAACCGTTGCACAGTTACCACGCTCAATGTCTTCATCAACACCGATAACGCCAGCATCCGTTTTTACGCCCGATGCCATTGCTGTCATCGTACCCGCAGAATCAGGTGTTTGCGCATCAACGTTATAGGTTTTAGCAAACCCTGAGAAAGGTAGTGTTTCAAAGCTAAGTTGATGTTCTTCACCCAACTTACCTTCAAGCTGACCGGCCATGATACGTGCTGCCGTCACGGTTGAAATACCCATGCCGTCACCCACGAATAGGATCACGTTTTTCGCTTTACCTGACTCTTTTACAGCGGCAGCAATGTTTTCTTCGCTAGTAGCGACTTTAACTTGTGCTGACTTGAACCATTCATTATCAGTTAACGGCGCTAATTGCGATGCCGTTAACGACGTTGCTGGTGCATTACATGCAACGCTTGTATCCGTTACTTCTGCTGAGTCTAGCTCACCGTTATCGTTACTATCTTCACCTGTTAGGGTTTCTGTACCACCGTTTACACACTGCTCAGAACCAACAGCTAATGTATTTTCAACGGTTAATGTTTTTGGTGAGTTGTCATCGTCATCAGAACAACCCGCTAATGCCACTACTACAGCAAGAGAAATTAAATTTAGTTTTTTCATCGTCGTCGCCATTATTCTTCGATTAGTTCTAGAGCTTGGTTAATGATGTGGAAAATTACGTTTTGCTCCACAACGCCTTGTGCTAGTTGCGCACCTGGACCTTTTGCATGAAGTGAAATATCTTCACCCGCATGAGTCTCAGAACCTAATGGCACGGTAGCTTCTTGGTGATAACCAGGCATCGTCGTATCAACACCCGTTAAATCAACACGACCTGCAAATGCCGCTTCGCTATATGATGCATCTGCATCAGTTTCATCACCTAAATCGCGAAAACCTAAACCATTTGCATAACCAACTGTGGTGTACGGCATACCATCTGCCGCAAGGCTTGGCTCTTCGCTACCAATGGCAACCACTTGACCTAAGATTGGATTACCGCGCTTTGGATAACCCGCGATAGTAAATACGTGGCTGTGGTCGGCAGTAACAAGAATAAGTGTTTCTTCTGGGTTGGTGTTCTCAACTGCTGTTTGCACTGCTTTGGCAAATTCAACGGTATCGTTTAACGCGTTATAAGCATTGCCCGCATGGTGGCCATGGTCGATACGACCAGACTCAACGGTTAAGAAAAAACCTTTTTCATTGCTCTTTAAGATATCAATTGCTTTACCTGTCATTTCAGATAATGATGGCTCACCCGCTACATCGTTAGCGCGATCTGCTTCGTATTGCATGTGTGATTCATTAAACAGTGCAAATACACGTTTGCTGTCAGCATTTAGCGTATCAAAGCCAGCTTGGTCCATGACATACTTGCCATCAGGGTACATTTCTTGCCATTCAGCAGTTAGGTCACGCTCATCAGTACGGTCGCCTTCAACTTCACTAACTGCATCAGCTGAATTGAACGTTGCATCTTTCGGTAAGAAGTGACGACGTCCACCGCCCATCACAACTTCAAGACCATCTACGTCAGTGCCTACGAAGCGTGCTTCTAGGTTCTTCTCAAAATTAACAAGTTGTGAGGCAATATCTTCACAACCGGCTTCCACAGCATCAGCTGGCATATCTGATACGTCTTCCCAGTTACGGTCAGCTGATTTTGCATAGGTCGCAGCTGGCGTTGCGTGAGTAATACGCGCTGTTGAGATAATACCTGTTGCTAGGCCTTTGATTTCTGCTAGTTCTGTAGCGGTAATTAACTCATTACCGGCAACGGTTGCACACTTGCCACGCTCGATGTTTTCGTTAACACCAATAACACCTACATCGGTTTTAACGCCTGAAATAATTGCTGTCATTGTGCCTGCAGAGTCAGGTGTTTGCGCATCAACGTTGTAGGTTTTGATTTGCGCAGAGTAAGGGAATTCTTCAAAGCTTAGTAAGCCTTCTTCGCCTGACTTGCCGTCCATTTGTCCCGCCATGATACGAGATGCAGTCAGCGTTGAGATACCCATACCATCGCCAACAAATAAAATGACATTTTTAGCTTTAAACGTTTGCTCAGCCTGAGCCGCCGCCTCTTTTTCTGTTAATTTTGTTTCAGCGGCACTATACCAATCATTTTGTTTTTGACTGTCTGGTAACACACCTGCATTGGCCGTCGCTGACAACGCCAGCGTTAAACCAATTGCAGTAGCAATTTTATTAATTTTCATCGTTACGTTCCGTTAGTACGTTATTTTAAGAATTTGAGTGCTAACTAAACTGCACTTGGATAATTAGCGCAGCCATACTAAGAAGGCATTGTTACTAAAAAAGTGAGTTTTCATGACGAAATGATGAAACCCAAAAAAGTAGCTCAAGAAGGTAAGTAATTAGTTTTAGAGGAAATAATAGGGTTAGTGGTTTAAGAGTAATTCAAGCTTCCTTTTAAATAACTTCAATGTAATCAACATGAATAAAAAGCCCTTGAGCATATTACTCAAAGGCTTATAGTTGCATTGTTATTTAATTTACTTACTTTTTGCGACGTCTTAGCAAGCTAAATGGCGCTAGAAGTAAAGTTAGCCAAAATAAACTACCACCGCTGCTTGAAGATGATTTTTCAACTTCAGGTTTGCTACCTTCACCGTTTACAGTCACAGTAACGGTTGTTGAAACTTGTTCTGAGCCATCAGATACAGCATAGCTAAATGTTTCTGTCGCTGAGCTGCCAGCATATAAATCAGCAAACTTCCCAGCTGGGTCATATGTGAATGTACCATCCCCATTATCAGTAACAGTTCCTTTAATACCTTCCACATCTAACGAGACCACAGATAGAGCATCGCCATCTTCATCACTATCATTCCCTAAAGCATCTATGAGTACTGTTGATGATTTAGATGTTGAAACCTCGTCAGCTTCAGCTGAAGGTATAGTATTGATACCCGTAATAATCACAGAAACCTGAGCCATAGACTCTGAACCCACTTCATCAGCTATCGTATAAGTCAATGCATCTGTTACTTGTTCACCTTTTGTCAATGAATCAAATTGACCATTTGTAGAATATGTCCAAGTACCATCATTATTATCTGTTAATTCACCTGTTAGAGTATCCAAGTAATCAATTAATGTTATTGAATGACCATCAGCATCACTATCATTTTGTAATGGTGAAATATTTACAGTTCCATTTTCGTCAACATAAACAATATCGGCTTCAGCTGTTGGAGGCGTGTTGATAGATACAGATATGGTTACCTGCCCCTCAACAAATGCACCATTATTATCAGTCACAATATACTTAAAGGAATCGGAAATAACTGTTCCAGGAACTTCATCATCAAACGCGGTTGATGCATCGTATGTAATCTGACCATCAACTAAACTTACAACACCCAAGGTTCCATTATTTTGTACACTATCAATTGATAGAGTATCACCATCTAAATCTGTATCATTTTCTAAAACATTGATAACTGTTGTTTGACCTGACCAAATTGATGCAACATCTTCAGCTGCTACAGGTGCGTTATTTGGAGGCGTATCAGTATTTAGTGGAGCACCCGCACTAATTTGGTATCCACCAGTAGTTGCGGTCGTATCTTCATGCTGCACTACGGCGTAGAGAGTTGACTCTAAGTCCGTAGTAGCAACTTTATAGAACACATAGCCTGTTTTAGAAGGGTTTGTATCTAACGTAATATCTTGATCAATTACAGTTATGCCATCTGACTTATATAATGTAAGGCTAGGTTTCATCCCCAAGCTTAAGTCAGATACACGAACAACAAACTCACTTGTGGTATCAATGTTTTCGATTTGATAAAAGTCTAGGTCTCCCTGAGAGTCAACCATCCCCTCGATTCCAGCATTACTTGGAGTAAGATCATCACTCAGATAATAACTGTCATTACTATCACTGTATGGGACATCACTGACTACTAGTGAAGTTTTAGCTATACGAACAAAATTCTCATCGATACTTGGCAACGTCTCAGTTTCTGGTACTGAGCCATCAATAGTTGGCGTTAATAACCCTGTTGTGGTGTACACTGCATTGCTGTCATTATTGTCTACATGCACTTCAACTTGATAAATACCATTTTGATTATAAGGTGCAATTACTGAGTAAATTCCGTCCCCTGAAACAGCATCTCCACCAATGCCATTATCAAACATTTCAAGTTCGCTTTTAACTTGGTTTGGATCTGTAATAGTTGCCTTAACATTAGCGCCTGTAATTAGTTTATCTTTGGTGATTGCCGTAGTCAGGATCATAGGGGCTGGATAAGTAACTGCGTTCCCATCAACTCCTTCAACGTTGACAGAGTATGTACCTGATAAGCTTGGTTCAGCACTCACATTTACCGCAGCAGTAAGGCTAGTACTTTGATTTAGATTCGTTAATTGTAACTGCCACTGCCCTGCACCATGTGCAGATAGTTTCTGGTTAGAAATATTAGCACTACATGATTGAGTGCTAGCAGTATCTATACAGTTGAAATCTATATCGGTAACGAGTGTACCAGCACCATCAAATAGCGCTAACTCAAGATCTGCAAGATCTGCATTGTGATTTACAAAAACATTTATGTTATCTAGTCCAGAATCAACATAAATTGGCTGACTGGCGCTTTGAGTACTATCAATTGAGTATGTTGTAGATGCAAGGTTCTGATTATCTGTCGCAATCGCATTAGCTTGCAAGAAAGCATCAACAATTTCAGCCAATGATGTTGGTGAAGAAAAGTACTTACCACCAGTAGCATTAGCTAAAGTGAGAAGTGGGCCAGTTGGTGATGCACTACCATAGCCAAAACTGAAAATTGGCATATTGGCTTGTTGATAATTACTGATAACCGACGCCTGTGACAAGCGAGAATCATTGTCATCACCGTCGGCTAGGACAAAAACAACACCTGGAGCACCGCTTGCTTGAGTTTGTTGATATTGTTCTAAGTTATCAAGCGCTAATTGTGAACCATCGTAAAGGGCTGTTGACCCTCCAGCTCTGATTGAATCAATTGCTGCTTTTAGTTCAGTTTTTACTGAAACATCTGGGCTTTCAATTTTAGTTACAGGAAAATCTTGTATCACATTATAGTAGCTAGAGAAGCTAACTAACCCCATTGATGTAGTGCCTTCTGCTGTAGCATCAACAAGAATTTTAGCTGCTTGTTTGGCATTATTGATTGCCGCACCGCCCATACTACCTGAACGGTCAATAACCACTTGCATATCAATATCACCTTCAACCCAAACTACATCAAGCTGATCTCGGCATGATGCTTGAGCTGAAGGTAGTTCAATCTTTACTGGTGTTACATCATCTGGAGCATTGTTAGCCAGAGTAAGAAAGCGAGTACGCTCTGGTTGAGCCGTTTTTCTTCCTAACTTAGGATCATCTTTGGCATCTTGTAATAGCACTTCCCATGCACTTTTTCCGTATACTCGACCTTGAGCTGTTCTATCAACATTACCAATATTTGTTGCAGTAGAGTGATTAAGCCAAAGCATATCACCTTGTAGAGCTTTCCACTGATTACTCATAATAGAGTTAGTAGCTAAATCAGTTTTTATAGGGCTATTTGCATCTGCGCTTTCAGCTACGCCTTGATACTCGTCAAAAAGGCCATAAGCATAGTGCCCCCATTCATGGGCAAGTGTATAACCAGCACCTTTAGGATCTTGAAGCATATCATGGTCTTTGCCAGCACCTGCACCGTTCGGGAAAACATCACCAAACCAAATATGCATGCCATTCGCACCAAAACCTGACGCATTAGCTCTAGGCCATTCTCTTGACCCCCAAATAATATCTGATTTAGAGCGATGTTTATTTTCTCTAAATACACTCACTGTGCCAAGCTTATGCTCACCATTTGTTTGCTCACAAATAGCATCTGCGAAATTTTTAAAAATTTCTTCATAGGCATTCTGCTCTGCACCTTCTGGATTATTGTATAACGACACTGTTATATCAAAAATTGCAGTTGACGAATCAGTACTGACAGCTGAAAGGCTTTGCATACTGTTAGCTGCAAATACTTTCTTTTGCTGATGCTGATCGACGGTACTGACTCTAGATAACCAACTATTGGCAGCAATTGTTGATGTTGAGGCAAGTGCAGCGGCAACGCATAAAGCAGTTTGCGTAAGTTTATTTTTATACACTAATAATTCCTTTTTATATTAACAACTTAAATTTCACCTACTGTTTTAAAGCTACTATTCGATTTAATAACTAAAAATATTGGGCGATAACTCCTTACTTAAATGTGGTCTATATTTTAAAAGTTTTCGACCACTACAGAAGGAAGTGCCTGTTACAGGAAAGGAATTAACATTAATTAGATTGATATATACATAGTTATTCATACCGATTGTTGGCAAATAATTAACACAACAATCCCCACCGAGGTGTGAATTTTATGTATGTCTTCAGTATTTCAGAGCTTTTGAAGATAGAAAGAGAAAACCTACTGCTACTTATGAGCAATTTAGATCAAACCATCAAAGTACAAGCTATAAAGATACTGAGCATCTAAAGGGGAATTAAAAATATACTGCAAATAGCAAAGCTATTTTTTGACAAGTAGCACTTAAGCTAGTCATTAGCCATCCCTGATAAAACCATTCCATTTACATGACGGCAGTGATTCTAACAAAATCCATTAACAAAATACTACTATAAGATTGATTTTCGATTTCCTGTTTAGGAACAATACATTAAGCGAGATTTACCCAACTCTTATAATATTTAACTGACATCTAACTGATACTTGAGCAATTTAAGCTAATTTCACATAAAGAATCTAACATCCCCAATACAGAAACTATATTAACAATAAAAATTTAGTGAAATATTCACATTAAAATGACGTTATTAATGAATAAAACGATAAAACAATAGCGTAATGGTGATTTTTATACAGTGGTTAACGAGGGTAAAGTTCAAAGGGTCTAGGTAAAGCCATTAGGAGGCATGGTTTATGGTAATGGGGGTCATAAAAGAAAAGGTTTACATGGTTGTGTTGGGTTTCGCTGCGCTCAAACCAACCTACCCGAAGAATGAACAGGACGAATGCTGAGTGAGATACCACACAAACCAACCCCACCAATCTAATCTGACGTCTGAAAGCTGACAGCTGATAGCTTTTCTACAAGTATTAAAAAAGGCCGCCTGGGCGACCTTTTTATAAGCTGTGAAGCTCTATCTGTTGATATTACTCAACGATAGTTGCAACAACACCAGCACCAACTGTACGGCCACCTTCACGGATAGCGAAGCGTAAACCTTCG
>NZ_SGPD01000014.1:0-85403 GCF_004208935.1 Pseudoalteromonas sp. CO109Y | reverse complement strand
TAGTTGCCTAACTACGGATTGTGCATGATCATTCTGATCGGTCAACTGATCAACTTCTTAACTGATCAGCATTAGCCCGAAGGCCCTTTGTCACATAACATACTTAGGGAGTACTTAGCCTCGTTTTACGCGGCGACGAACACCTGCAAAACCAGCTAATAGAACAGTTAACCAAGCAAGTGAACCACTTGATGATTTCGCTTTTTCTTCAGGAACAACGGTTGTCTCTTGTGCCGTTACCGTCACTGCTACACCTAGCTCCATCGGTTCAACACCATCACTTACCGTTACAGTAAACTGATGCTCACCAGCCGTTAAACCTGATACTTCAGTGATTGCTGATGTTGGACTTGCGATTGTACCTGGGCCTTCCCATGAGAAAGTTAACTCATCGTTATCTAAATCATGTGATGCTGATGCATCTAGGGTAATAACGCTGCCCTCAGTCACTTGTTGAGCACTCGCCTCAACGGCAACGACTGGTGCATCGTTAACTGCTTCAACCGTTAACATAAAGGTTGTACTTGCAGCATCTGATGGGTATTCAATATCAGATACCATTACAGTTACTTCGGTCTCACCAGAGAAGTTATCATTTGGTGTAATCGTTACTGTATCGCCATCAACTTCATAGGTTACGTCGTCAGAAATTACCGAGATTTCATTCTTCGAGTTCTTTTCATCAATGTGATGAACATCAAAGCTAATCGGTGTTTCTTCTGTTGTTACCATGTCATCAAGCGCTACCACTGTGATGTTGCCAGGAATGGCCAGTGTTGCTGTTGAAGTCATGTCATTCAGACCAGAGATTGCTGCTTTAGCTGCAACTTCAAGTGTTTGACCTGCTGCAGACGGCGTAACTTCAGCCCAAGCAGTCACTTCAAATTGTGATGACTCTGGACCTACATAGTCCATACACACCACGTAACCATCGCTGATAACTTCATCTAGATTGTTATAAGCGATTTGGATACCACGGTAGTTTTCAAGTGGACCATATTGATACTGTGCACCACGGAAACCTTGCAGGCCAATACTACCGGCAGGACGTGTAGACCCATAGTCTAGGTTATCGTATGCATAGTAAATTTCATGCTCACCTTTACCAAAGCGTGTATTTGCATTAAACAACACTTGGAAGTCAAATGAGTTATCACGTTTAGTGTAAGTGTATTTGCCCGTTGTACGGTCATATACAGGGTTATCGTAGTCTGATGCATTATCCCACTCAATAATACCCCAGCCAGTTGAAGTACTTGCTAGTGAAATACCTTCATTTGACGATAAGCCAACTGACATTACAGAGCGTAATAAGCCATTATCAGTGAACTCCCAACCACGCCATAATGGACCCATGTTCTCATATGGGAATGAGTTATAAGGGAACGGGTTATGTACTGGGTAGAAGTAACGGCTACCATTAGTATTTACTGTACCCATACCACGAATTTGAATAATCGAGTTTTGGATATTAGTATTTTCAGCATTGTTATAAAGGCTAAATGTGTCATATGCGCCATTATAGAAGCTTGCGATTGGTAATGAATAACCACTGCGAGAGTTATAAAGGTTGTTCTCATCGAAACCAGATAGAATTGGCGTGATACCAAACTCTGATAAATCGACATAACCACCTGGGTTAGAGTTACCAAAATCAGGCGTACGACACATTTCATCAGTGATGTTATCTGTCACGATATAATCAGGTTCAACATCACGAGTATCAGCTTGTGTGCCTGTTACAATCACTTTACCGTCAGCAATTTCAACGTTGATTTCTGATGCTGTTGAAACCATGACATTTTCTGCTTTGATATCCAAACCTGCAGGGATATCAAGCTCTAGTGAGAACTCACGGTCTACACCTGAGTTATTCGCTAACACTTCAAATGTGTAAGGCACCATATCACCCACTTTTGCACCTGTGTATGGCGCATCAAGGTGTGCAACATCATTGCCACGGTTAAGCTTAAATGGAATAGAACCTAGGTTGCCATGGTTCACAGCCGATGTACCGACATCTAATAATGAGTAGTACACGCTATCGGCATCAAGGTCCATGTCCCAGTCGACTGTCATTTCAACAGTATTTTGACCATCACTTCCTGGCAGACTTGCAGTCATACCTGATGCAACTTGGTCTGACACAACCGCTGTAGCAAGCTCAAAGGTTTCTTCAACTGCATCAACAGACGATTGATTCGTATTATAAGCTACAACCCAATACTCACCTTCTTCAGGGTTGTTTATATTACAGAAGTTTTTATAAATCTTATGGTTAGATACACATAAAATTTCATCTTGTGGCTGAACAATACCATCACCGTTGTAGTCTTTACCTACGTATAAAATAGGGTTACCTACGTTCAAGGTGCCTTCAAGTTCTGACTCAACACCGACTGTTTCAGCAATAAAACGTTTAGAATTAGCTGGCACAGTAACAAACTTAGTAAATGTTGCTTCATCTAAAATATCTGCCGCATCTACATCATCAGTGCGATTCATAGCCCAAGGGAAAGTACGGTCATCGTCTTTTGGTAAAGTTACCGTAGTGATATCTGCTTTAACTGGCTCATATGCACGAGCTACAGGTGCTTCAACGCTAGGTAATACAATACCTTTAGCAACATAAGTCCCTTCATTTGAATGAGCTATCGTCTCTAATGATGATGGTAAGTTACCACGATCATATTTAAACGCCACAGGCCAATGCGCATCAGGGATATCTGCTTCTTCAGCTTGGAAAACAAGGTTTGTATGCAACTCAACTTCAGAGTTACTGAACCAATCTTGAGTATCCATGATTGATGCTTTAACAATGATTGTTTGTGTTTCACCTTTTTTCAGTGTGAAAGTTTTCGGGAAGATATCGATGTTCACACCATTTTGTGCTGTTTGTGTGTTTACATCAAATGCCCAGTTTTCAACATCTTCGTGGCTTACAGTCCAAGTACCATCTTCTGTTGCTTTAATGGTACGAACCCACTGACATTCAGGTGCACATGAGAAATTAACAAGGTTTGGTAAGTTAAGTTTATGTGGCGTACCACCATTGTATGGATCAGCAGCTAAGAAGTTATCAGCTGTTTCATCCATTACAAAACCCGCTTTAGCAGCAAGAGCAACATTGATACGACCTGCGCCAGAGCGATAGATTTTCGCATCAGCTACAACATCACTTTCGCTGTTTAAACGGTGATATTTAACCACGTTTTCAGCAGTCATTGATAATGCAGATTGAATTTCAGCTGCGGTCCACTCAGGGTGAATTTGACGTAGTAACGCCATAGAACCTGCAACATGCGGTGATGCCATCGATGTGCCGCTAATTGCAGCGTAATCTTGACCATGCGGAGTCACAAACGGATGCTCATCAGAGTAAGCCGCGTAAATATCAACACCTGGAGCTGCAAGCGTTGGAGCAAGTACTTCAACATTAGAATAAGACGGGCCTCGTGATGAGAATGTCGCTAACCAATCAGCATCTTCAGCATCAACACGACGTTCAATCACTGTTGGCTTAATAGTGATCATGTGACCAAGTTCTGAGTAGCTATCTACCCAATCTTCTAAGCCATCTTCTGGATAAACGCCATTCCATTGGTCATAGGTAAAGTGAACACCTGGTAATGAATAACCTTCTGCTACAGTACCTTGGTCTCTGTTGCGGTTAAACATGATGAAACCATCTGCACCACCAGCTTTTACGTGATCAACTTTTGCAGTACGCGCATTGGCTGCTGAATCATTTGGATCGTGACGTTGACAGATAACAATAACATTGGTGCTACCATCAGCCGCGCCCGCGATTTCAGTACCATCTTTGTAGAAGTTGAAGGTATTTTCTGGGTAATCTGCTGTACAGTAACCGTTGTAATCTTTA
The DNA here is from genome assembly GCF_004208935.1 of Pseudoalteromonas sp. CO109Y. NCBI lineage: Bacteria > Pseudomonadati > Pseudomonadota > Gammaproteobacteria > Alteromonadales > Pseudoalteromonadaceae > Pseudoalteromonas > Pseudoalteromonas sp. CO109Y. The sequence continues at coordinate 81,520 of NZ_SGPD01000014.1, read as the reverse complement.
AAGCCATTGACGTCTTCGTAATCTTTAGCCCAAACAACAACACCGGTAATTTCTTCGCTATTAATTGAACCACCAACAAGGCCTGTTTCTGACCAGCTAGGTACTTCTGAACCCAGAGTTTCATCTGCAAAGCCAGCAAATTCAACGGCCGTTTCAACAGCCACAGTGCGACCATGCGTTGTTGCTGCAACTTGTGCAAGCCAAGGTGATGAATTATCTAAATAACCAAAACACTCAGCCGCGCCACATGCTTGACCACTGTTACCTGCTGCCGCGGCAACGTTAATGCCCGCTTCACGCGCTGCTAAGAATGCAAGTTGTACTGGATCGGCCCACACATTTGAATCGGCTCCACCAATTGAGAAGTTGATTACATCAACACCATCAGAAATAGCATCTTCAATACCCGCTACGAGTGCTTCGCCAGGACAGCCTGCGTATTCGTCACTTGATGGGTAACATACTTGATAAGCAATGATATTTGCGTGCGGTGCAACACCTGAGATTTCAGGGAATAAACCTTCTTTTAAGATATTACCATCGGTGTTTTCACCAAAGCTCGGAAGCATAAACGGTACATCTTTAACCACGTTACCAGCTGCTGTTGAAGCTACATGTGATCCGTGACCTTGGTAATCTTCACCAATTGCAGGCCAGCCTGGGATCATGGCATCAAACGCATCCGTGATCACATCATAAGAACGCACACCGATTAATTTATTGTTACATTGGATTTCTTCAGGCTCTTCAACACAGTCACCTACATAAACACCTGGACCAAACGGGTTTTCATGCTCGTAACCATCACCACCTACAGCTGCAAATGAAGGGTGATCTGAGTTAATACCGGTATCGATAATACCAACGATTTGGCCTTCACCTTTACCTTTGATGCCACTTGGAACGCTTGAGCCATCCCAAATTTGATCCGCACCGATATGCTTAGGACCTTCATCAGAAAGAAGATCATAGTTTTTCGAACGCATCACAGAAACAACTGCACCAAGCTCTGCAACGCGCATCGCTTCTTGCTCAGTCATTTTTACAGAGAAACCATTTAATGCTTTAGTGAATTGACGACGCATCTCAGTACGACCAGTCACCGCTGTCACGTTTTGCATTACAGTACGTTGTTTTGAAAGTAGTTTATTTTGATACTCAGTTACGGCAGAGACCGCTGCTTGACCTTTTTCAAATACTTTTGAAACGCCTTGTGCTTGAAGTGTTTGTGATAATGGCGAGGTTAAATCGCGGGCTTCAAGTGCCACTGAGTTATCACGTAAACGAATAATATAAACATGCTCGCCATCAATGCCTTCTTCAGCAAATTTATTTGCTTTGCTATTTAGCTGAACATTTAGACCATCGTTTTGTAGCATGTTGCTAGAGTCACCTTGGTTAAACTCTTTGCTAAACGCTTTTACTTCTTCAAATGTGATATTCGGTGCTTTTAATTGGTGTTTAACTTGGTTGTTATCTACACCCACTGCATGAGCAGCACTGGCACTATAGAGAGCTGCGGCAACAGCAATCGAGAGTGTTTTCACTTGCATAAAGTATCCCCTGGATAGTTAGTTAGAGTAATTATTCAAGCTACGTGAAAATCCATTTCACTGCTTGCGACTACAATATAACCACAAGAGGTTTTAAAAATGTCGTACATTCGTGTAGCGTTTTGTACACACTGTTAACATTAAAGTTACTACAGAAGCATCAATATTTCGTTTTTTCTTACAATATTACTGAATATAAAAGAAAAGTGGCGCTTAATACTTAGCTGATGTTGAAGGATTTAGTTGTCTTGGTGAACGCTCAGTGCAATCTGGTGGCTACAGCCCGACTGAGATAAATAGTATTGCTATTGAGCAACTAAAACTTGAAGTAGTAAATAGAGGTGGCAATGGCTACTGGATTGAAAGCTGTAAAGACTTTACCAGTGACTAAAGGTAAGACATATAGTTACTGAGGACTATTTCGCTTTATTTATTACTAAGCAGGCACTTTTAACAGCTACAGCTAAAAACAAAAAACCGAGCATAGAGCTCGGTTTTTGGAAGTTTTATCACGATTATGCTTGTGGGTAATCGCGATATGCTCGCTCAATTTTTTTCGCTTGCTTTTTAGACACACCAAGATGTGCTAGTGCAACACGCAAACGAGCACGTGATAAGTCAGAACCTAAAATTTCCATCGCATCAAGTACTGAAGTTGAAGATGTCTTACCTGTGATAGCCACAAAAATTGGCTCAAGGAAGTCTTTAATCTTCAATTCATGGAAAGTCGCCACTTCTTTTGCGATAGCAAAAATCGCTGGCTTTTCCCAACTGCGTAAACCTTCTAATTGCCAGATGAAGAACTGTAATGCTTGACGGATTACATCTTCATCAGCTTTACCTGCTGTTAATAGAGCAGGATCATAGCTTGGAATACCACCGACAAAGTGACCGGCAAGGTCAACCATATCAGAAAGCGTATTAATACGCGTTTTTGCTTCTGGTAATACTTTAGCGAATAGCTCAGTATTAAACTTCCAATCAACAAAACGTTGCATTAGTTCAGCATCAGATAAGTTTTCACGGATCCACATACCGTTTAACCAGCTAAGCTTATCGATGTCGAAAATAGGGCCACCAAGCGACACACGTTTCATATCAAAGTGTTCAATCATCTCTGCTAACGTGAACTTTTCACGCTCATCAGGCATTGACCAACCCATACGGCCTAAATAGTTTAATAGTGCCTCTGGTAGGTAACCCATTTCTTTGTAGTAGTTGATTGAAGTTGGGTTTTTACGCTTCGATAATTTTGACTTATCTGGGTTACGAAGTAACGGTAAGTGGCCTAGTACTGGCGCTTCCCAACCGAAATCTTCATATAACTTTAATAGCTTAGGCGCTGAATTGATCCACTCTTCACCACGGAAAATGTGGCTAATTTGCATGTGATGATCATCAACAACGTTGGCAAGGAAGTAAGTTGGGAAACCGTCAGCTTTAAGTAGCACTTGCATGTCTACATTTTCCCATGGGATCTCAATTTCGCCACGTAGATAATCGTTAAACTTGAACGTGCCTTCGCTTGGGATCTTCATACGGATTACGTAAGGCTTACCCGCTTCAAGATTTGCTTTAATTTCATCTTCAGAAAGATTTAAACCACGACCATCGTATTTAGGGCGTAGGCCTTCGGCCATTTGCTCTTCACGCATTTGGTCTAGTTCTTCGCTCGTAGCAAAACAGTAAAAAGCTTTACCCTGTTCAACTAACTGATGCGCAAATTTCTTATATAAATCGCTACGCTCAGATTGACGGTATGGACCAAACTCACCGCCTACATCTGGACCGTGATCCCAGTTTAAGCCTAACCATTGTAAGCTATCCATAATAGCTTGCTCTGATTCTGGCGTACTACGAACTTGGTCTGTATCTTCAATACGTAACACAAACTCACCGCCTTGCTGCTTAGCAAAACAGTAGTTAAATAATGCGATGTATGCAGTACCTAGGTGCGGGTCACCAGTCGGTGACGGAGCAACACGGGTGCGAATTGTCATGGTTATATCTCTCAAAAGACAATTAAAAATTTGCCCAAATGCTAGCACAGCACGGGCTATAATCGAAGTGAAAAGCCGCTTTATGCAGCGACTTTATCTAAATAAGCAATGATATCGTTTGATTCATACAACCAAGTTACTTGGCCGTTTTCTTCAATACGTAAACAAGGCACTTTCACTTTGCCACCCTGCTCTAATAGCTCTTGGCGAAATTGCTCGTTACCTTTAGCGTCACGGGTTTCAACTGATAGACCTTGGCGTTTAATAGCACGACGTACCTTCACGCAAAATGGACAGGCTTTAAATTGATAAAGCTTAAATTGTGACGTCACTGAGTCAAGCGCTGCTTGCTCTGCTGCCGGACGCTTTTTACTGCGTGGTGTGAATACAAAATCAAAAAACAAAATGATGCGGCCTAACAACCAACGAACAAACTTCATCTTACCTTCTCATGTGGCTCTAAAAATAGTGGGCAATTTTAACACAGCTAAGCGCGCTGCAACACCTTAAAACAGCTCTATTGAATCATCTTGAGGTTGGCTTTGTTGAATATCTAACTCTGAATAGGCAGTCACGCAATTACGACCACTGTTTTTAGAATGGTACAAGGCCTGATCGGCTTTTTGGACTAGGCTGGCAACCATTTCAAACTCGTAAATTGGCATAAAACCACTACTCACAGTTAAGTTACCGACTTGAGGAAAAGGGTATTCTGCCACACAGCCACGGAAACGATTGAGGGCATTACGTGCATCGAGCTCGTCACTTGCTTGAAATAACACAGCAAATTCTTCGCCGCCGTAGCGAAAAACGTAATCTTCTATTCGAAAATTATTTTTTAATAACTGTGCTACTAACAAGATCACTTCATCGCCAATAACGTGCCCATAGTTGTCATTTACGCTTTTAAAATGATCAATATCGACCATCGCCAAATACCAATGACGTTGCTTTGAGTCATGGCTTTCATGGCCTACAGCGGCATCGGCTGCAATTTCAATCACTTTTTTATCAAAGGTTTGCCTGTTTAAAAGCTCAGTTAAAGGGTCAAGTTGCGACTTATAAAGTAACGACAGTTGATTCGCGTAGATATTTAGCATGTAGATGGCGAGCATGCTACAGCGCTCTGAAAGCTCTTTTTCAGACTCAATGACCAGTACACCAACCACATTGCCCATGTAATAAATGGGCACATAAGTAGAAATAAAACCGTAGTTGCGACTGATGCGAATTTTATTGCGGCTGACTTTTTCGATGAGCTCATTGACTTCGTGCTCACTAAGCTCTTCGATAACTGAATCTTTATTTAGTAGTCTTGCAGGCAAGCCCGGTTTGAAAAATTTATTGATATAAATAGCGAAACGAGAGAATTCATCTAATTCACTCACGGCATTGATAAGCGCCTGATCGAGCTCAGGCTCTTCTTCTTGTTGGGTAATTTCTACAACCCAGTCATGTCCGCAAGCGTTAGCCGCCATCTAAAAGTCCCCAAAACTGCTTATTACTTTAGTTTAGTTAACTTTATCAGAATTACTAAAAAACTATAACAAAATCATATCATCTCGATGGATTACTTCACTGCTTGGTGCAAATGCAAGCAACTGGGTAATTTGCGACGAATGACAGCCCTTAATTTGATCAATTTCTTGATGGTTAAAATTAACAAGGCCTTTGGCTATACATTGCCCTTGGCACGTCACCACTTCAATCACATCACCTCGTTCAAATTGCCCTCGCACAGTTTTTACGCCTTTTGCCAGTAAGCTTGCACCACGCTCTTTAAGTGCAAGGCTTGCGCCATCATCAATCACTAATTGCCCCGTGCTTTTAGGTCCTGCAAGTAACCATTTTTTGCGGCCATCTTTTGGTGCGGTGAGTTTTAAAAAGCGTGTACCAGGGAGCTTGTCGGCCATGCAATTTAAAATCACATTTTTACCTGCCCCTTTGGCAATAATTACCTCAACACCAGCGCGACGTGCAATATCGGCTGCTTGCAGTTTGGTTGCCATACCACCGGTACCTAGGGTGGTGCCACTACCACCAGCGAGCTCTCTGAGTTCATCATTAATATGCTCAACTTCGTTGATAAGTGTCGCATTGGCATCAGAGCGAGGATCGCCTGTAAATAGGCCTTCTTGGTCAGTTAACAGTAACAGCTTTTCTGCATTCGCTAATATCGCGACTAAAGCAGATAAGTTATCGTTATCACCTACTTTAATTTCGGCGGTTGCCACGGCGTCGTTTTCGTTAATAATTGGCACCACATTGTGAGCAAGAAGTGCATTTAAGGTATCGCGGGCATTTAAGTAACGTTCACGGTCTTCTACATCGGCGCGAGTCAGTAGCATTTGTCCAACATTCACACCATACAAAGCAAACAAGCTCTGCCAAATATGAATAAGCTGTCCTTGGCCGATTGCGGCAAGCATTTGTTTTTCAATCAAAGAACGACCACAGGGGGTAATGAGTTGCTCGCGACCTGCAGCAACCGCGCCGCTTGATACTAAAACAACCTGATAACCCTGTTTTTTTAATTCACAACATTGGCGAACAAGTTCCACCATGTGCGCTTTATCTAATTTGTCGGTACCGCCTGTCAGCACGCTTGTGCCCAGCTTTACAACAACGACGTGTGGCCTTTGCATTTGATTCTTATATTCTGTAATTAAAATAGAGAATTTATATATACCAGCTAACGGTTTTTGAACAAGTTAAAAAAATTCATGCTAGGATCGCGCTCTCGTTTTTTTACTCAATAGCGACACCTATGCCAGCCAGTTTATGCTTAATTATTGCGACCTTTTTATGGGGTAGCTCTTACATTGCTTTAAAGCATGCAATCAATGTTTATGACCCTGTGTTAGTGATTTTTTTAAGAATGCTAACCACGTTATTGATTAGCTTATGTTTATGGCGCTATATAATCCGCTTTGAGTTTAAACAAGGTGACTGGAAGTACTTAATTGGTATGTCACTAGCTGAGCCTTGCTTTTATTATTTATTTGAAGGGCATGCTCTTGAATACACTTCGGCATCGCAAGCTGGGGTAATAGTCTCTTGTTTACCTATTATCGTCGCTATTTTGGCGTTCTTAATATTAAAAGAGTACATCAGTAAAGCCATCGTCGTTGGTTTTACCTTATGTATTGGTGGTAGTATTTTATTAACGCTATTATCACCAAGCACTGAGCAAGCCCCTAACCCACTGCTTGGTAACTTTTTAGAGTTGATGGCGATGGTTTGCGCGGCGTTTTATACCGTGAGCGTAAAACACTTAGTCGCCCGTTACTCACCGCTGACCTTAATAGCAATCCAAGGATTTAGCGGTAGCTTATTCTTTGCGCCTTTTTTATTTTTTATCGAACTACCCAGCGAAAATCAGCACGACTTAAGTGCCCTACTGAGCATTTTATATTTAGGCTCATGTGTCACTTTAGGCGGCTATGGCATGTACAACTACGCCATCAGTAAGGTGTCGGTATTAACCGCTGCTGCTTATTCAAACCTCATTCCAATTTTTGCGTTAATTTTGTCAGCTATTTTACTTGGCGAAGTACTCACACTATGGCAATGGGTGAGTATTGCAGTGGTATTCGCCGGTGTTATTGTTAGTCAACGTCATCAAGAGCTGAAAGTTGACGTAGACGACGATAATTTATCAGCCGACACCAATAACCTAAACTCAGTCCCTGAAGCTAACGAGTCAAAAGGGTAACAGGTTAATAAATAAAGGCCTGATTGTGCTAAAAAGCCCTGTTCGCTTTGATGAATAACATCAATGCTACGAACTTGATAGTGCTCAATCTCGCCACTTTGCAACTGCATACTGAACTGCTCACCCACTGCGACATGTTTTAGAAATGCAAAGTGGGTGTCGTTATGACCCGCAATTAACACCCCTTTTGTGCTGCCAAGTTCACCACTTGGTAAAAAATGCCCGGGGGCAAACGCGAGGTTTCGCCCCGATGCACCAGCAAGTACAGTCAATTCTTGCTGCTGACTTGGCCAATTTATGTGTGCAGTGACATAACCATCGGCGTAAAACCAAGGCCTTACTTGCTGATTAGGACTTTGCAAAGCTTGCTGCCAAGCCGACTCAATCAATGCCTGTGCCAGCCAAGCTTTTGCCTGCATATAGCCACCATTAACAAACAATGCGATGCCAAGTAAGGCGCTGCAAACTGGCAGCGTTTTTTTTAGCGTCGCCATTGCCATAACCATGAGAATGAAAGCAACAACAACCCAAATAACATAAACACCCGGCTTTGTCCGTCGGTTTGCGGTAGCGTCATGCCGTTAGGAAGTTTGTTTCGCACTTGCATTGAACGCTCTGCAATCTCATTACCCGCGTAGTTATCAACTGCAATAAAGGCCGTAAAAGGGCTAAGTAAATGATGCTGAAGTGCTAATGCTTCGACTTCTGCGCGTACCGCCTGTTTTTCGTTATAAAGCAGTAATGACTTAATTTTTTGTCTGGCCCAGAGTCTAGCGATACCTTCGCCGTGTGCAGCATTGGCAGTTGCTAAATTAATCGTCATTGGCCCTGTGTTTGTCTGCCCCTTTAATGTTAAGTGCTGACTGCCATCAAGCTTCACGGCAACCAAAACCGGCTCTGAAAAATACAAGTCAGGTAATGGCGATGGCCAATACTCAAGGGCTGCTTTGTCGCCTTCAAGAGCAAGCTCAGTAACAGCTGGATGCGCCAGCTTATCAAAAAGTAGTTGCATTTTTGGCTGTACTTGGCTGGTGCTACTTATAAAAGTAAATGTACCACGACCAATATCAGCAGCTCTGGTCATAAAAAAGCTATTAGGCGCGCTACCAATACCGACGGTAAAGAGTCGGCTGTCACCTAAATCTGTTTGAATTTGTTTAAATAGCTGCGTTTCGTTACCCACACTGCCATCGGTTAAAAACACCACTTGGCGTACAAAGCCATCATGCTGTTTACCATCAAGTACCTGAGTCAGTGCTTTTGCTATTTCGGTGCCGCCATCAGCTTGTAAGCCATAAATAAAGCGCTCTGCACGGCGAATGTTAAAGTCATTGGCAATCATTGGCGTGTCACTTAACACTGACACTTCGTTATCAAAGCCGATGATGTTAAAACTATCATTTTCATCCAATAACGAAAGGGCATAAAACAAGGCTTGTTTAGCCTGCTCCATAGATTGACCATGCATTGAGCCGGAGGTATCAACAACAAACACCATTTCGCGAGGAAGACGAGCTTGCGAGGTAAAGTGATCGCTTGGCGGTACTAACATCAGTAAACCATATTCTTGCCCTGCTACTGTTTCGGTAAAAAATGCAGCCTGAGAGTGGGCTTTATCAAGGGGTTTAAATGTCAGCTCAAAGTCTCTATCCATTGGAACATCAAGATTAAGTGATAACTGGTACCGACCAAAACCTGGATTATCGATTTGCATACCCGCTAAATTAGCGCTGATATCACTGAGTTCAAGGCCAATATCCATCGCAATTGCAAGGTTTAGGCTCGCATCAGACTCTTGGCTTTGTGCGCGATGAAAAACAGGTTTCAGCCACGCTGATGCCACTTGCGCTGTGTTAGCTGTTGCGTCGTTCTGTTGTTCTGTGTCTTTTGTTTCTAGATTCGCTTTTTGCTGTAGTTCTGCCGTTAAAGGTTCGTAGCGCGGCGTAATAGTGGTAGGAAAGCGCAGTGAAAACACACCATCTCGAAAACCGATTATCTCTTGGTATTGCAAGGTAATTTCAATCTCTTCCCCTGCACCAAGGTTTGCCACATCAGTAGAGAAAATATTCGCACGTTGCTGACGAACTAAAGCGGCGCGTTTACCCAGCTTTTGAGCTTGTTCAAATTGCTGTTCAGCCTGCTGTTTAAGGGCAATGTTACCGGTGATAATGCGCTCACCAATTTGCATTTGCATGGCATGAACTGCACTTTCATCAGGTAACGGAAACACATAACGGGCATTAACCGCAAACGGGTGCGGGTTTTGATAACGTTGTTTAACAACAACATGATTAATAAGCCCAGTGAGCGTCATAGTGACATCGTTTTTCACTAATAAGCCCGACGACACTTGGCTATTTGAATCATCATAAAAACGCAGTTCGACACTGGCATTGGCTGCAAATGCAGGGTTAACTGCATAACCTAATAAGAGGATAAAAAGGCTCCCAAAAAGGAGCCTTTTGGTACGGTTACTCAACATAATATGTCACTCCATCGACCGATGAATTAGTGATTACTTTGTGCTGTACGTAAGCTGCTTTGTGACACAGGGCGTGTCGTTAAGGTTACGCGGCGGTCAAACACGTTGTCTTCGTAGTTATTTGAATCGGCAACACTTTGCTGCTCACCAAAGGCGGTTGCGGTTAAGCGCGTATGAGGCACACCTAGTTTAATTAAGTAGCTTTGCACTGCATTTACACGCTGTTTTGAGAGCATTAAATTAGCCAATTCATCACCACGCTGATCTGCAAAGCCATTTAAGTCGATAGCCAAATTTGGCTGGGCAATCAATAACTGCGCGACTTTGTCGAGTTGATTAGCAAAGTGTGGGGCAATTTCGCTAGAGCCGGTTTTAAACTGTACCGTCATCGCCAGTAAGGTGTTTAATTGGGCTTGTAGTAACTGCTCTTTTTCGTCAGCTAATAATTCAAGCTGCTCACTTAGTGCTGCGTTATCGGCAATCACTTGTTGGTAATCAGCGGTTTGCTCCTTCATTACAACTAATGCGTGAGCTTGTTCATCAATGGTGTTGTCTGCCGCTTCTTTTTCGCCAATTAAGCCACCAGCAAACGCGCCAATAAATGCTCCCACTGGGCCGCCGACTATGCCGCCAACAACTGCGCCAGCACCTAAGCCAATGGCTGTTTCTTTTGGTGTTTCTTGTTTACTTTGACTCGCAGCATCTGCAAAAGGGGCTACAGATACAGCAGATGTGATAACAGCGGCAATAATTAATTTTTTCATGGTTTAATCCTTTTTCTACTTAATTGCTTGGCAACATTGGTTGGTGTTGCAAACTTGGTATGGAGCTATTAAAACAAGTCGAAATGGCAATAAAGGGGATCAAAAAAGGCAAACTGCTGAGCAATTGTGGCAGAAAAATGGCAATCGCGTTTTTGCCAGTACGCAAGGCAAAAAATTAGGTATAGTTCACTATAGAAAGAATTTAAGTAAGTATTAACAATGAAGAAAATAGCAATCGTTGAAGATGAAACAGCAATCCGAGAAAACTACACTGAAATGCTCAGCGCTCAGGGCTATCAGGTTGTAGGCTTTGCTGACAGATCCAGTGCTGAACTGGCATTTAGTCAATCTTTACCTGATTTAGCCATTGTTGATATTGGCCTTGGCCATGAAGTGGATGGTGGTTTTTTACTTTGCCAAACATTACGCAGTCTTTCTAAAACCTTACCGATTATATTTTTAACCGCCCGTGATAGCGAAATTGATACCGTATGTGGCCTGCGCATGGGAGCAGACGATTACTTAACTAAAGACATCAGTATGGCGCACCTTGCTGCTCGAATTGGCGCATTGTTTAGACGCCTTGATGCCTTCGACCAACCCGCCGATCAAACCGCTCTTTTGCATCGCGGCCCGTTAAAGTTAGATACCCAGCGCATGCAGGTTTTTTGGCAAGAGCAACTGGTTGATTTAACTGTGACAGAATTTTGGATGGTACATTCACTTGCACAGCGTCCAGGCCATGTTAAAAGCCGCAACGAATTAATGAGTGATGCGAAGATTTATGTTGATGACAGCACTATTACCTCACACGTAAAACGTATTCGTAAAAAGTTTATTGCTTTAGATGATGCATTTGACTGCATTGATACCGTTTACGGTATGGGTTATCGCTGGGAGCAAGCTTAATGCTGCGTTTGGGGCTTAGAACAAAGTTTATTTTCTTATCCTGCTTTTTATTTTTATTGCCTTGGCTTGGCTATGAATATGTTTGGGAAATGGAAAAGTTCTTAAGGCAAGGGCAAGAAAAAACCTTAGTGGGCACCACCCGCGCACTCGCAACCGCATTACATGAGCGCCCCGCTTTGTTTGACTCGCAAACCAACTTTTTAGATCAAGTTGTAAAAGGCCGAGATTTATATGCCTATAATCTAAATAACCCGATTCAACTTGATGGTAAATTGTCGGAATGGCAGCCTTATCAAAGCTTATTTTGGCATTATGACAAGCGCTACTTACAAGGGCTAAGCAATGAGCATCAAGAAAGTGATCTAAGTTTTGATCACATGGTAGGCAAATACGAAAACTACCTTTATGCGGCTTTTAAAGTCACTGACAGCTCCCTGGTGTATCGTGCTAAAAATGTGCTTAGCTTTACCCGTAATGATCACTTACAGATCATGTTAAAAACACCTGAAGGTGAATTTAAAAGTTATGTGGTGGCCGCCCGTCAAGATGGTTGGGTTAATGCCTTTGATGCCACAACACAGGAGCCTGTCACTAAAATCCAAGGCTATTTTAAAAGCACCGACACAGGTTACAACATAGAGCTGCGTTTCCCGCTTTCGATGCTAGGTAATAAGCTTGGTTTTGCGATTGAAGATTGGGATGAAGACAAGGTTGAGCCTCAGCTTATGTCGACCTCAAACCTACAAAACCCCAATGATATCGGCTCTGTTTTAGTGCCTTCACCAGAAATTAACCGTATTTTGAAAGGCATGGGCCACAGTGGCAGCCGAATTTGGGTCGTCGATAACCATCATCGCGTACTTGCGCAATCAGGCTCAATTCATCATGCCGATGGCGTTTGGGCAGACGGCCTAAAAGAGGAGCCTGCAACAACCTGGTGGCAACGCTTTGAGCAAGATTACTTACACCCACTTTACTATAAAATTTTAACTCGCCCAGAAAATGAGTTTATTGATACCTTGCATGATGTCGCAGCGATGCAAGGTACTCACATAGCCAGTGCTTTAAATGGTAAACCCGCATCATCATGGCGCTTAACCCCAGATAACAAAGCCGTTATTTTATCGGCGGCCTACCCTATTTGGATCCAAGACAAAGTCATTGGTGCAGTAATCGCAGAAGAAACCACCAACGGCGTGCGCACTCTGCGTAATAAATCCTTAGAAAAGCTCTTTAATGTGATTTTAGCGGTGATGCTTGTTGGTACTGTGACACTGTTCTTTTTTGCTTCAAGAATTTCCAGCCGTATTCGCCGCTTACGTGATAATGCCGAGCAAGCTATTGATGCTCAAGGGCGGATCACTGGCAAGATTACTTATGCCGATTCGAATGACGAAATTGGCGACCTTTCTCGCAGCTTTGCCAACATTGTTAGCCGTTTAAGTGGTTATACTGATTACCTAGAAAATATGTCATCACGACTCTCCCATGAACTGCGTACGCCCGTGGCTGTTGTGCGCTCATCACTTGAAAACTTACAAATGCAGCCGCAATCTGAACTGAGTCAAAAATACCTCGACCGTGCCAGTGAAGGGGTTGAGCGGTTAGGTAAAATTATTACCACCATGAGTGAAGCAACGCGCCTTGAACAAAGTATTCAAAATGCCGAGGCAGAAGAGTTTGACCTGACCAAGGTGATCACCGGCTGCATGCAGGGCTATCAAATAACCTATGGTGAAAGCCTATTTACCTTGTCGCTTTGTAAGGAGCCGTTAAATGTTAGTGGCGCACCAGAATTTATTGCGCAATTACTCGATAAGCTCATCAACAATGCACTTGAGTTTAAAACCCCGCAAAGCACAATTTCAGTCAGCTTAACCAAGCAAGAGCACCATGCATTATTAAAAGTCAGCAACCAAGGGCCTTTGCTCCCTGACGGTTTAGTTGAACACATTTTCGACTCAATGGTCTCGGTGAGAAGTCAGCAACATCAGCAGCAGCCCCACTTGGGTTTAGGTCTTTATATTGTAAGGCTTATTTGCGATTACCATCACGGTAAAGTATTGGCAGAAAATTTAGATGATGGCACAGGTGTTGTGTTTACTGTGGAGCTGCCTATTAAATAAGCATATTTGCGTTACATATGATTACAGTTTAATGACTGGGTATTCACCGATAATTCAGATTACAGGACGTAATATTTGTAATACAAAAGGCAAATTATTCTTTGGAGGGCATCATGCGATCTGGGTTACAACGTGAAGAGATTGAGTTCATTATGGGGCTATTTAGCTATAATGAAGCAACCGATAAACCAGCGGCTCCAAAAAAGCAGCCTGTAAAAGCTGACACAAAAAAAGTTGATACAGCGCAATATAAAGCAAACTACAAAGCAACTTATTTGACCTGAGTAAGGCGAGATCATTACAATGGCGCACCTTTGGAATATAACGCCTTGTAATGAAAAAACACTCACCTAAAAAAGAACTGATTTTACTGCCCGTTTTATTCGTGGCTATTTTACTTTGTGTTGCAGGTCACTTCCTACTCCAGCCTAACTATCAAGACAGCCATACCGTTGAGTATTTACTTGCTGCACTGCCATTTGCCTTATTTGGATTGGTGATCATCGCCTTTAAAGTTGCCAGTAAAAACGATAACCAAGAATAGCTTATACCAATTGGCTTAATTAAGTGGTCTATTTTGAGGCAAGAAAACCTTGTTGATAGCAAGGCAAACATTTCGTTATTTAGTTGTGCTCGGCAATTGCTCCTGCATTGCTCTACCTTCTGCATCCATGCAGTCGTAAATCAGAAATTTTTAACGCAGGTAGCGACAGGTTTAATCCCTCAAAATGATTAAGTATTATTGCGGATTGGTATTACAGAACGTGATAGCCAAACCAATCGGGCTTCATTGCTTGAGCTTGCCCGCTTGGCGTTAATTTTATTGATAAGTTGCTATCTAATAAATCAATAGCAAAACAATCGTCTACATCGTGTAAGTCATCTTTATGAAGATGAGTCATTCCCGCCAATAAAGACTCTTTAGCGCGTTGCTTTGCTTCTTCACTGCTACGGGCAACGTACAATGCAAAATCATGTTGCTCCGCAAGACTATCAGCTCGATAGGCACCTAAATTTACAAAATACAGTTTTTCGGCTTGGTGATGCGCAGTATCAACCACTTCGACCTGATAGCCATCGATGTGCTGAATTTGCATGTAACTATCCATGTGCACATTGCTTTTATCACCCACCCACTGTGCTTTTAATTTTGAATAGGTTTGCTCAATGTTATCACCTACGACAAATCGAACGTCGTGCATTTCAATGTGACAACCTTGAATACGACCACCCAGATAGACTAAAAAAAGCGCCATGTTTTTCCTTATATTAAGCTTTCAACATTAATGTTGTGCTTTTTAATTAATTTATAAAAATCTGAGCGATTACGTTTCGCAAGCTTTGCGGCTTCGGCAACATTACCCGCTGACATTTTCAGCGTATTAATTAAATAGTCTCGCTCAAATTCTTTTTTTGCATCATTTAACGAAAGTGGCTCAGCAATACTAACATTACTGTTTAATGCACTCTCAACTAACTGAGCAGCAATCACTTTACCAGGTGTAAGGGCTACTACCTGCTCTATCACATTTTGTAATTGACGGATATTACCCGGCCAGTCATAGCGAATCAGAGCATGCATCGCATCATTGGCAAACTGCTTTTGCTCTTGCCCCATACGTTTAGCAATTAGACCTGCAAAATGCTGTGCTAGCAAACTAATATCTTCTCGGCGTTCACAAAGCGGAGGCAATTTTAAGTTCACCACATTTAATCGGTAATATAAATCTTCACGGAACTGCTGATTATTGATTGCCTCAGGGAGGTTCTTATGAGTCGCCGACACCACCCGCACATCAATTGGGATCTCTTCTTGAAAGCCCACAGGGCGAATGGTTTTCTCTTGTAAAACCCTCAGTAGTTTTACCTGTAAATTTAGCGGCATATCACCAATTTCGTCTAGAAAAAGGGTACCACCTTGTGCTTGTTGAAACAAACCTTGATGGTCTTTGACTGCGCCAGTAAACGCGCCTTTTTTATGCCCAAACAATTCAGATTCTAAAAGCTCCCCCGGCACAGCGCCGCAGTTAATTGCCACAAATGGCCCGTCACTAACATGGCTGTGTTGATGTATCGCTTGTGCAAGCAGCTCTTTACCTGTGCCGCTGGCACCTGAGATCAACACATTCACTTGCGTTGGACCAAGCAATTTAACTTGCTCAAGTAGATGCAACATCGCGCCGCTACGGGTGACAATATTTGTTTGTGTGGGTGTTTCATCACCATGTACACCATGGATCTCGATAGCTTTAGCAAGGCTGTCGAACAGCTCATCTTTATCAACCGGTTTGGTAATAAATGCAAATATACCTTGCTTCGTCGCTTCCACTGCATCAGGTATCGAACCATGTGCTGTCATCATAATCACCGGCATTGAAGGATAACGACTTTGTAACTGGCGATGTAGAGCCATGCCGTCCATTTCATCCATTCTTAAGTCAGTGATCACCGCATCATAGGTTTGGTTTTTTAACGTTTGTAATGCCTCAATGCCACTTTCAACTGTGCTTACCAAATAGCCTTTTGACTCAATTCTAATCGCTAGTAACTTTAATAAACTCGCATCGTCATCTACTAATAAAACCCGTGGTTTTGTTACTTCATTCATGGTTACTGCTCCTTGGTCTCATCACGTAGCAGAAGTTGTTGTTCGATAGTCGCAAGCGACGATAAGGTTTTTTCCATTTCATCACTTAGCGCTTGCTTAGCTTGTTTTGCCGCTAAATTCTGTTGTAAATATTGCTTTTGTAACCAAAGATACTGCTTAATATCATCTGGCCAATAAAAAGCATGGTCACTTTGTTCAAGCCGATTAAGGGCTTTTTCTGGCTCAGAAGCCCCGAGTAAACAAATCGACTCAAACAGACGCTTTAGCTCATTTTCACCAACATAATTTGCTTTATCAGAGCTTGCTTTAAAGCCACCACACTTAGCAGCATGCCAAGCAATGACTGTACTTGTAGGCGGGTATAACGGCTCACTTTTCGGCCGAGGCTTTGGATTAGGTTGCCCTTGAGGTTTCACACCTGTTGTCGGCTCTACTTGCTCTGGCTCAACATGCTTTTGCGTGATCGTGCACCCTGTTATAAAAAGTGTGCCTATAACAAGCATAAAACTGGCTTTATTCGCTAAGCCCATATCAGTTAACTCCTTGGGTTAATTGAATTGGTAAAATGGCTGTAAATACACACCCTTGTGGCTCATTATCTGTAATAGAGAGCTTACCGTTTAATTGTTCAACGGTTTCTTTAACTATGGTTAAACCAAGCCCGCTGCCCATTTCAGTATGTTGTTTTGCATTCTTACCTTGGTAAAAAGCCCCAAACACAGCGGCTTTTTCAGTATCTTCTATCCCTACTCCTAAGTCGCTGACACTCAAAATTAACTGCCCCTGTTTTAAGCTTGCTTTTATTGTCACTGACTCGTGTTCCGGCGAAAACTTCAGCGCATTTGAGGTAAGCTGAATAAGCACCATTTCAAGTAGCTCAATTGAGATAAACAAGGCTTTATTTGGTAACTCGTTAACCCAAGTAATGGATAAATCACGCGCTGATAATCGGTGCTCAAAATGACGCTCAATTTTATTCATCATCAAGTTAAAGTTAAGCTCGCTTAGGCTTTGCTTACTCGTTCGAATCGCGTTGTAACTCAATAAGCTTTCAATCATGGCTCTGAGTCGCACCATACTTTGTGTTATTAACTCAAGGACAGCTTGTTGCTCGCTATTGATTGGGCCAACAATTTCATCTGCAAGTAAATCTGTGCCTTCAACCATCGAAGCAAGGGGCGTTTTTAGTTCATGTGTCACATGGCGTAAAAACGTATCTTTTTGCTGCTCAAGCATATGTAACTGCGCTTGAACCCACTCAAGTTTATTACCTAATTCAACTAACTCTGACGAGCCTCGAACTTGAATTTTTTGCTGCCAATGGCCTTGTCCAAGTTTATCAATTACATTTGTGAGTTCTCTGAGCCGTCCGCTGATCCGCCAAAGAAACCCTCCCCCGACCAATAAAGTGAGTGGAATTAACGCAACCAACCAATTAATAAATGAAGCTTGAAGTGCTTTTAATTGCTGCTGATTTTTTGTGATGCGTAATTCATTTTGCTCTTTGAGCCAATTTGTTTGCTCACTGATAAGCTTACTAGCGGGTGCAAACAGCTCACCATCTTGCTTTTGTTCTATTAATAAATATTGATGCGCAAATTGTAATACCTCAGCCAATTGCCGCCACTGCGAGACATAATCAGCGGTTGGGCTTAAGAAAATGAGCTCATCGACACTTTGCAGTGACGATTGCCACTTGTTGGCAATCAAGCTATCGAGGGATTCACTTTTGAGCACCCAGTTTTGTCGAGTTGCTCGTTCAAGGCTATTTAAGTCTTGTTTGAGGTTGTTAAATGCTTTGGTAATTTCGTAATTGTCACCGACGATTTCTTGAGTCACCGCAAGCTGCTTATTAAGCGCATTTAAAAATAAAATCACCACCAAAGATAACGGTAGTAAAGACAGCAAAATGCTACAGACGAACTGGCCAATAAGACTAGGTCGCCAATTGAGTAACTGTTTTATTTTTATCGCTACTGTATTTTGCATATTCACTCTCAACATAATTGCAGATGCAGATTATTAGTGAACAAACTTAGACACTCGCTGAATCCGACCTTAAAAAGTGCTGATTTTTACCCAAAAACCGATACAAAGTTGCTATTTGGCAACATGCTAACTAATTGAAATAATAAGAATAAACTTTTAACACCTGAAAATCGTTGCAAAAAAGACACAATACCCTGTAACTATTTCGCATTCAAAACCACATAAAATTAATAACTAATTGATAATTAAGAACTTTTAAAATTGGCACTGATTTTGATTAGTACTAAGCAAATTAGTTATTTAGGACACAAAATGAAAGTAACGGCCTTGGCAGCCACCCTGCTTATAAGTCTCATCTCGTTAAGTAGTTATGCACTTGATTTGCAAACAACGTTTAACGAACTCGATAAAGACAGTAATGGTTTTTTGAGTGAAGCAGAAGCATCTGAAGATGCATTATTACATGGCAACTTTACGCAAATTGATAGTAACCAAGATGGCCAAATTTCATTTTCTGAGTTTCAGTCGTTTATTCAATAGGAGATTGTAATGAAACAACTATTAGCTGCATTCTCGCTAATGTTTTTAGTTATCAGCGCCACCGTTTTAGCATCACAAATGGATGTTCGATTTGCTAAATTTGATACAAACGCCGACGGCGAGATTTCATTAACTGAAGCAACCAAACACGATAACCTACTTAAGCAATTTGCCGATCTGGATGAAAACGGCGATCAGGTTCTGTCTGAACAAGAGTTTGAAAAATTTAAACCTTAACGGCTTAAAGTGCTTGCCATAATCCCAGAGGGAATGTGTAAACGGATTTAAATTTTGGGAGTTAAATTATGGCAAGCGCTTTTATTTATAAAGGAGAGTAATTATGAGAATTTTCTGGCTTGCTTCATGTACCTTAATTACTATAAGCTTCAATAGCTTAGCATTGGATGTAAAACAAAGATTTGATCACCTTGATAAAGATAAAAATGGTTTTTTATCTGTGCAGGAACTGTCTTCTCAACCGCACTTGCAAAAACGCATAGCACAGTGGGATACAGATAAAGATCAACAAATCTCGCTCCTTGAATTTAAACACTATTTAACAAACAAGAGTTAAAATAATGTCAAAATTAACCTTTGCCAGCCTAATTTTATGTGGTGTATTTAGCACAATAAGTTTTGCTGCAGATAGTATTGGTGAAAAATTTAAACAACTTGATCGTAATGACGATGGTTACCTGACTCGTTCAGAGTCAGCGAGAGACCCTGCTCTGTGGTCACGTTTCAAAAACTACGACAGCGATAAAGATAATAAATTATCGCTTAGTGAATTTAAGGTCTACGCAAGCAAATAAAGCGTTACAATTAACTATTTACTTGCTGCTGAGTTGCAGTTTACTGCAACTCTGATACTGTTTTCATAAATCAATAAAAACTATTAGAAGATTATGAAACTCATCATCAGCTTACTAGCAACAGCTTCACTTAGCTGCTTTGCCAACACCACTGTTATTTATAATATAAATGGCTACACGCCTACCTACAAAGGCGAAACCCAACACTTTTCTGCACTGGTTTTTAAAGACGGTAAAGTCGTAAAAACAGGCAATGACTCAATTAAAAATAGCTTCCCTGACGCCACCGCAATTGATGGCAAGCAAGCCACGTTGTTACCTGGCTTAGTCGATGCTCATGGCCATGTAATTGGTTTAGGTAATAACCTTTCACAACTTGATGTCAGAAATACGAACTCGGCAGATGAGGTTGGCAAAATGCTGGCTGAGTTTGCCAAAGATAAACAAGGTTGGATCATTGGTCGCGGTTGGAATCAAGAGCAGTGGCCAGGCGGTGAGTTTCCAACTGCAGCTGATTTAGACAAATATGTAAAAGACAAACCTGTGGTGCTTTCTCGCGTTGATGGCCATGCTGTGTGGGTTAATTCAAAAGCCATGGAACTTGCAAGTATTTCCAAACAAACTCCCTCTCCTGCCGGCGGTGAAATTTTAAAGTTAGATTCTGGCTTACCTTCAGGGGTATTCATTGATAAAGCCGAAACGCTTGTTACCCAACATGTACCAAAAGCAAGCCATGCCAGCATTAATACGGCATTAGATAATGCAGGTAAACATCTACTAAGTTTGGGTATTACATCAACCCATGATGCCGGTATCGATTACGACACGTGGCAAGTGTACAAGCAGCGCTCTGAGCAAAATACCCTTCCCGTAAGAATCGTTGCCATGCTAAGTGCTGCCGATCCTCAACTAGAAACCATGCTCAAAGCGGGCAAATATAAAGACATGAATGACATGCTGTCGATTCGAAGTGTCAAAGTGTATGCGGATGGTGCTTTAGGAAGCCGAGGCGCAGCCCTTATCGAGGAATACGCTGATCGTAAAAATCACCATGGCTTAATGCTTGAAACCCAAGAAAAACTTGAGCAACTATTCAACTTAAGCTTTGCCCATGGCTTTAGTGCGAACACCCACGCCATTGGTGATAAAGCCAATCATGTTGTGCTAGATGCCTATGAAAATGTGTTTAAAAAAACCGGTGGGATTTTACTGCGTAACCGAATTGAACATGCACAAATTGTTACTCCTGAAGATATCCCTCGTTTTAAAACGTTAAAAATTATTCCATCAATGCAGCCTGTTCATGCAACCTCTGATATGCATATGGCAGAGCAGCGCCTAACTGAAAAACAACTTGAAGGGGCGTATGCTTGGAAAACCTTTTTAGCGCAAGGCTCTGTAATTGCAGCAGGTTCTGACTTTCCTGTAGAACTTGCTGATCCGTTTGATGGCTTATATTCAGCCATTACACGAATGGATCATAATCAACTTCCTGAAGGTGGCTGGCGACCACAAGAGCTGCTATCGCGTGATGAAGCTTTGCGTGCGTTTACTTTAGGTGGTGCTTATGCTGCACATCAAGAGTTTAAGGTAGGTAGTTTAGAACAAGGAAAGTGGGCTGACTTTATTTTGATTGATAAAGACTATTACAAAGCCCCAGTTTCTGAGATCCACGATATAAACGTGACGCAAACTTGGATTGCGGGCGAGCTAAAATATAAAAAAGAGGAATAATGCTACTTAGCGTCAGCTTTTTGCTGACGCTTTAATTTAACGATGTGGTAAATATTTACAAACGCCAGTAAGCCATTGGTAAAGGCTACCGGAACGGCACCAATTGCCAGCCCGTAGAAGGTAAATGCAATACATCCTGCTAGGTTGAGCCAGCGTAGTTTTACTACATCGCTCATTGTCAAAGAAGCAACCAACAGTGCTGACGCTAAATAGCCTAAATATTCCCAACTCAATTGTTCTCTCCTAGGCTTTAGGTTAGCATTGGAGCTTGTCATTTTTTTTGACGCACTCTGTGCTAGTTTGACAATAAAATAAAAAAGCTAACTTACTAAAAACCTTGTAAAGCTTAAGAATAATCTTGGCTTTAAAATCATTACACGGGAAATGAAGGTATCAGTAACGTGAAACACCTTACTAGCAAGTTAGCGTAAATTCTTAGAATCTTAATGCTAACGTCATTAAGATGTAATAAATAGGACAATTGTCCGAAGAGCGGCGTTAATGTTTCAATATCATTTTTCAAGCTATCTTGTTGACCAATTACTGACATTTGCTGGCAGTAGTTTTCAACAAGCTAAAAAAGAAGTGCTGATCCACCAAGATCAACCTTTGTCAAAACTCGTATTAGTGAGAAGCGGCACAGTGTCGTTCAGCTATGACGTGGGTAATGGCCGACGCCTTCTTTTGGGCCAGCTTGATTGTAACAACACACTGATTGGTGAGATTGAAGCACTGAATAACTACCCGTGTATTTACACAGTTACGTGCTTTAGCGATGTAAGTTATAACCTAATTGAGCTTAAACACTGGCGCGCACTACTATTAGAAAAGCCAGAGTTAAGCTTGTACACGGCGCAAACAATTGCTGCTAAGTTCCAAGAAAACCAAAAAATAAACTTAGATAAGCTGCTATTACCACTAAGCTACAACATAGCTAAAGATTGCTTATTAAGAGCAGAAAACAGCAACCCAACACTACTGCGTGCCTACCCTACCGTAAATGCTGAAGCTGAGCGCTTTGCTACCACAGAAAGAGCTTATAGACGAGTAGTTACAGAACTAGTTGAAAAAGGCTTAGTGCAGCGAAGCAATCAAGGTTTACAAGTGGTAGATATCGACAAGCTTAGTGACTACGTAGAAAGTTTTGCGCAGTTATAAATGTGTTACAAATTTTTCTTAAATGCTTTAAAATAATATTACCAAACTGAAAAGCAAAGTCAGCACAAGTTCAGTTGGATAATCTATAAATATTCATAGAGTTAAGCTTCTTAACAGTAAGACTCTATATTACAATTTAGCAAAGCGGTTTGTTATCAGCTGTTGCACTTGAAAGATAAGACAGAACTTTCTTATTTTATTAATGAAAGTATATATAATGTTCACTTGACGTATATATAATGTACGCTTATCCTTCAATAACAGATAACCATGTGTGGCGTTTTTTCGGTGCACAAACCGGTACTATTTGCTCTAATAAAAGTCTGATTACTTTACGAGAAAGGAAAGAAAGGTAACGATTATGGGAAACAATGAATTTAAACTAACCAAGCTAGCGCTAGCGTTAGGTGTCACTTTAAGCTTAAGTGGTTGTTTGAGTGATGACGACAAAAACGACACAGTGCCTGAGCCACCAGTTCCAACACAAGATGTAGCAGTTCCACCTACGGCAGCTGAGACTCAAGCAGGTGCTATCTCCGTTAGCTTAATTGATGCTACAGGCGAATTGCTTGATGAATCAGTGACGGCAACCATCACATTTACATCTTCTGAAGATGGCTTACTAAGTGTTGCTGGTGATGCACTTTCTGATGAAGACAAGTCAACTACAGATGGAGCTTTCAGCTTTACTCTTGAGTCGATCCCTGCTGACGGCGTAACTTACGATTATGTTGTTTCTGCTGAAGGATACTTAAATAATTCTGGCTCATTCACAGTAACAACTACTGAAAACGTAGCAGCTGATGAAATCCGACTAACGCCACGTAATTTAGCTGATTCTGATGTTCCTATTGTTGCAGAAACTAAATCATTAGAATCTTTAGTACCTGAAGGTGAAAATACAACTGTAGCCTATGATCCAACAACCGGCTTAAGTGTTTCTGGTGATAAAGACGAAATTGAACTTCCTCAATCTGTAAACAAAGCTGGCGTTGCTGTTGGTGGTACTACTGTTAAAATTAAAAACGGTACTCAGTTTTTAACTGCTGACGGTACAGCTTTAGAAACAGTGCCTGAAATCACTGTGGCTTACTTTGCTAACGAAGCAACACGTAATGAAACTGAAGCTGATAGCGCTACAGTTGAAAATTCATCTCTTGATGCATTTCCTGGTGGTTTAGCCCTTTCTGTTGCAAACCCTGATGGCTCAGATTCAAATGTTTCTGGTTCATTTACATCAGGTGGTTTCGTTGCAATCGAGCTTACTGATGATGCTGGTAATAAAGTAAAAACATTCGGTGAAGGAAACTCTCTTACTGTTGCAATGCAGGTAGATCAGAATACTTCAAACCCATGTCCAGTTTCAGTTCCGGCTGGTACAACTGACCTTTCGGCATATGCAGAAGCTAATGGCTACAGCATGGGTGTTTGTACGTTAACTTCTCCAACAGCTCGTAAAATCGCTGTAGGTGATGTATTCCCAGTTTGGAGTTATGATGAAGACGCTGGTAAGTGGTCTTTTGAAAGCTATGGTGAAGTTACAGACAATGATAGTGCAGACACGTTTGACGTTTCTGTAGACGTTAATCACTTATCTTATTGGAACTTAGATTACTTCAACAATAATCAATGTTCTAGCGTATCATTCGATATTGTTGACAGTAACGACCAACCAAATGCAGGCCGATATAGTCTAGTAATTGAGAATAACGGTTTCCGCCGTAATGTTCGTAATTTAAGAGCTAATAGAGGCGATTATTCACAAGCTAATATAGCTAATCCTCCTGGCTTCCCTGTTACATTGAAAATACGTCAAAAGGGTGCAAACGTTTTAGCCGGTTTAGCAAGTGATGCGGGTACTACTGCTACGAAATTGAGCGTTAGTAATATTTGTGATTTAGATGGCGAAACTTTAAAGCTAACTACTTCAAACCCTGGCATTATTTCTAAGCAAGTTACTACTCAGTTAGTTTG
This sequence comes from Pseudoalteromonas sp. CO109Y, assembly GCF_004208935.1. Classification (NCBI taxonomy): domain Bacteria; kingdom Pseudomonadati; phylum Pseudomonadota; class Gammaproteobacteria; order Alteromonadales; family Pseudoalteromonadaceae; genus Pseudoalteromonas; species Pseudoalteromonas sp. CO109Y. The sequence goes on along the minus strand of NZ_SGPD01000014.1, from coordinate 57,156 downwards.
TAGTAACACTGAAGACTTTGATGTTAACGCTGATCCAGTTCCTACACCTACATATTCTCGTCTATTCTCAGGTAATGCACTTGTAAATACTTACTATGGAGAAGGTGCTACATTTAATGTTGCTTTAGAGGAAGGTTCAAGCTATTCAATTAGATATTATGACTATGGTAATAGACAATGGCTTTCTCAAGATTTAGAGGTAAACACAACACCTGTAACTCTTGATATACCTACAGTTTGTGAAGTTGTTGAGCAACCAATCACAGGTGGTACTGGTGGTACTGGTGGTACTGGTGGTTCTGGTAACGGTGGCTAGTCCACGACGCTAATAAAGCTTTTAAAACCGCGCTTATGCGCGGTTTTTTATTGCCTTTAAAAAATATACATAAACACCAATCTTTTCTTTTTTGATAAGCATCAATGCATTTGTGCAGCTTAAACTACCCTATTATCAATAGGGAGTTTTACGCTCTTAATTTAAGACAATAAAAAAGGCTCACTAAGAGCCTTTTATGAAAAATTTGGACAAGGTTACTTTTCAAGTAAAATGTCGTGGATGTTCGCTAAATCAGATTTACCTTCGATAATTTCGTCTGGCGTTAGGCCTGAAAGTTCATGAGGGAACACTAACCACTCTTCAGACTCATGAATGAAGTAATCTGGCACCATGTCTACCTTTGAGTTCTTCGGCTTGTAATATGGGCATGCAACGCGAATATCACGTGGTAGGTTTAAACGCATTAACTCCGAAAGCTTTTCTTTTAATGCAAAAATACTGCGGCCAGAATCGAACACGTCATCAACGATTAGTAATGAATTGTCTGCATTGGCATTTTCAATGATGTAATGCAAACCGTGAACTTTGATCTCTTTAGATTGCTGGTTAATACCGTAATACGAAGAAGTACGCACTGCGATATGGTCAGTTTCTATACCTTTGTAATCGTAATATTCTTGAACTGCGATACCAATTGGAGCACCACCACGCCAAATACCAATGATGAAATCAGGACGGAAACCATCTTCATAAACTTGTGCCGCAACACGAAATGAATCTTCAAGAAGCTGCTGCGCAGTGATATAGCACTTATCTGACATAAATAGAGACCCCAGTGTGAATTGATCATTCAAGTGTAGCTAATTTAATAAAAACTAACCACAGGATGAGAAAATGTGGGGCGTGATTTTATACTAATTTACTCAAAAAAGCTTGTATCAGTTTGTAAAATTACCCTTTAGATTAAAAAAGCCCCTTAACTTAGATAAAGTTAAGGGGCTTTTAATTAACTAGAAAAAGGTAATTGCTTATGCTTTTTCTAGTAATGTTCTTGCAACGGTACGCATACCTTGTGTTGTTGCGCCTGCAGCCCACTCGCTTGTGCTACCCATGTTAAATGCAGCAGCAAGGTCAATGTGAACCCAACCTTTACCTTCATTTGGCACAAAGCGTGATAAGAAACCAGCCGCATTAGAAGCACCACCGTAGCCACCACCTTTTTGTGGACGACTGTTTGCCGTATCAGCATATGGCGACGGGCAATTTTGTTGGTGCCACTTTTCAAGTGGTAGTGGCCAAGCAGCTTCCATTTCTTGCTCTGCAAAGTCTTGTACGTCACGTACAAGCTCTTTATCAAGACCGAACAATGCATTGTACTCTTGACCAACAGCAACAAGCGCAGCGCCTGTTAGCGTTGCTGCATCAATGATTAATGGCGCGCCAGACTCACCTGCAGCCATTAAGCCATCAGCTAGCACTAAACGACCTTCAGCGTCGGTATTAACGATTTCAACTGTGGTGCCATTTTTATACGTTAAGATATCACCAAGTTTGTAGGCATGGCCTGAAATTAAGTTTTCAGCACAGCATAAGAACAACTTAATGCGTTTGTTGATACCACGGCTAATAGCAAGTGCTAAACCTGCAGTCACAGTTGCTGCGCCACCCATGTCGCATTTCATGCCTAACATGCCTTCACTTGCTTTGATTGAGTAACCACCTGAATCAAACGTAATGCCTTTACCAACTAAAGCGGCTGCAACAGGCGCGTTTTCATCACCAGTTGGGTTGTAATCTAATGCTAATAATACTGGTGGACGTTCACTACCACGGCCTACCGCATGGATACCAATCCATTGTTGCTCTAATAAAGCATCACCTTTAATAATTTGGTAGCTTACGTGCTCAGGTGCTAGTGACTGAATAAACTCAGCTGCTTTACCAGCTAGGCTCTCTGGGAAAATATCATCAGCTGTGCCATTGATCATTTGACGAGCCCACGTCGCAGCTTGCTTTAAAGAAGCCAATTCTTTGCCGTCTGTTTTTGCATTTTCAACAAACTCAATAGCATCTAAATTCTTTGGTGAAACAAAGCCTTGGTAGAAAGCCCATTGTGTTTCTGTACACCAAACATCGCCCACTAAGGCAATATTTTTTAAGCCTTGATTAGCTAACGTACGTGCTGCTTTTTGTACGTTTTTAAGTGTATCTTGCTCAGTTAAATGAACAGTTGCGCCTTGTTCAGTAAAAGAAAGAGCGGCTTTTTCGCCCCAATGTGCGGCAGCGCCCTGCTCGCTAAGTTGAACTAGAAATTTTTCTGACATGTTAGAATACTCTTTGCGCTAAAAATGTTACTCGAGTTTACTACAGCCAACGTCAGTTCCCAACAGCTTGCGATAAATAGCATTATGAGATGTGGTTCAATCCTCGTAATGAATCACTTACAATAAAGAAAAACGAATTACTAAGAGCCATGAAATTTACTCCCGCATTACAAACAGCTACCTTAATTAAACGCTACAAACGTTTTTTAGCCGACTTAAAAACTGCCGATGGCACAGAGTTTACAGCTCACTGTGCTAATACCGGCAAAATGACGGGATGTGCAGAGCCTGGGTTTAAAGCGTTTTATTCAACCAGTGATAATGCTAAACGTAAGTTCCCTCAATCCTTGCAATTAACTCAGAACCAATTCGATCACTTAATATGTGTTAATACCGCGATTGCAAACAAAGTTGTGCAAGAAGCCTTAAATGCAGGCGCGATTGCTGAACTTGTTGACTATCAAAGAATTGCTGCAGAAGTAAAATACGGCCAAGAAAATAGCCGTATCGACTTTTTATTAACAGATAAACATAAACCCCATTGCTATGTAGAAGTAAAATCTGTGACATTGCTTTCGCAAACAGAACCACAATCTGGGCAAGGGTATTTTCCGGATGCAAAAACTGAGCGAGGCCAAAAACATCTGCGAGAGCTAATAGAGATGGTGCAACAAGGGCATCGTGCAGTGCTATTTTTTGCAGTTTTACATGAAGGTATCAATCAAGTGAGTGCGGCAAAACATATCGACTCAAAATACGCCCAACTTTTAACTGAAGCTATAGATAATGGTGTTGAAGTGATTGCTTATAAAGCAAAAATTTCGGCAGAAGAAATTAAGTTGCAAGAAAAATGTGATTTTCTGAACTAAGCTACTCTTTTACGAAAACGACAATAAAAGCACTATTTTAGTTGTATTATTTTTTTTTGCCCATATAACTTAGCAAATTTAAAAAATTTATGGATAGTTAAGGGCTTACAAAACCGCCCATAATTATTTGAGCAATCATTAGCGCAAGGTCAAGAGGATTAATTAAAAATAAATTTGCCTCAGTCTAATGATTCTGCTATTTATAGCCGCCGGCTAACGCTGGGCAAAATATTAAGGATTTAGGAGAAAGTTATGCCAGACCAAAAAAGACTAGGGTTATTGGCTCAGGCCGGGTTAGAACCATATCAGGAACAGCCAGGTGAAGAGTATATGAATGAAGCACAACGTGCTCATTTCAAAACAATTTTAGAAGCTTGGCGTAACGATTTACGTAACGAAGTAGACCGTACTAAATCGCATATGCAAGACGAAGCAGCTAACTTTCCGGATCCAGTAGACCGTGCAGCACAAGAAGAAGAATTCTCATTAGAACTTCGTACTCGTGACCGTGAGCGTAAACTGATCAAGAAAATTGAAAAAACGATTCAATTAATCAAAGAAGACGATTTTGGTTTCTGTGAATCATGTGGTATCGAAATTGGTATCCGCCGCCTAGAAGCGCGTCCTACAGCTGATTTATGTGTAGACTGTAAAACGCTTGCGGAAATTAAAGAAAAGCAATCTGGACGCGGTTAATTACATCCTTTAATTAGCCCATGTCTACCACAGCCGTTAACACGCCAATGCGTGAATATCGTGGCCGCTTTGCGCCATCCCCTTCAGGGCCATTACATTTTGGCTCACTTATAGCGGCTGTGGGTAGCTTCCTTGATGCAAAAGCCAATCAAGGAAAATGGTTAGTACGCATTGAAGATATCGACACAACGCGTGTTGTAAGCGGTGCTAGCGACGATATATTACATACCTTAGAGGCTTACGGTCTTTACTGGGACGAGCCTGTTATATACCAAACCCAGCGTCATGAGCAATACCAAGCCATTGTTGACGAGTTAATTTCGAAAAACCTTGTTTATGCATGTCATTGCACGCGCAAAGAAATTAAAGCAATCGGTGGGGTATACCAAGGCCACTGCCGTTATAAAAACCACGCTTTAACTGATTCAGCGCTACGTTTAACCCAGCAATTTGCAACCAGTCACTACCATGATTTAATTCAAGGTAAAGTGTCTGTTGATAGCCAACTTGCCAAAGAAGATTACTTAATAAAGCGCAGCGATGGTTTATTTGCTTACCAACTGGTCGTAGTCGCCGATGATATTGCACAAGGTATTACAAGAGTCGTTCGCGGAGCTGATTTACTCGAACCGACCGCACGACAACTCAGTTTGTTTAAGCAGCTAAATAAACCGGCCCCAGAATACGCCCACCTACCTTTAGCAGTAGCTAAACCCGGTTTTAAGCTATCAAAACAAAATTACGCTCCGGCAATAGCAAAATCAGATCCAAAGCCCGCGTTGTTCGATGCCTTGCGCTTTTTAGGCTTAAAGCCAGAAAGCTCACTTTTATCGTTAAATATCGAACAGATGTTAGTTTGGGCTATTGAAACTTACCGCCTTGAACACATACCAAAGGTGCAAGAAATACAAGTTAGCGAGGATCCAAACTCTCCTTTTTGTAACTTTGTTACTATTGAAAAATAAATTGCCAATTTTAAAGGCCGAGTAACTTAATTTTTCAGCCCTGCTGGTATATGATAGCGACCCAAAGTGTGCGAATCATCAACACCTTAATTTAGCGCCATTTAAAACACACTGATTACACGTCAATCTCACATCGGCGAAGTATCAAACAAACGCTATACTTGATGAGTCGCAAAGTCCGCGTCGTAGGAGACAGATTATTATTTCTAAGCTTTTTCAATTTTGTCGGCAGATTATTGGCCCAAATGCCACGACATCAAGTGATGCTTTGCCAACGAGCGAGTTACCTTTGGTGATCGAGCGCAGTGAACATGGTATTTCGCGCAAACAATTTAGCCCAAATGCAATCAAAGTATTGTACCGCCTTAAAGAAGGTGGTTTTGATGCCTACCTTGTAGGTGGTTGTATTCGAGATATATTGTTAGGCCAACAACCAAAAGACTTCGACGTTGTAACAAACGCAACCCCTGAGCAAATCAAAAAGCTATTTCGTAACTGTCGCCTAATTGGTCGCCGTTTTCGTTTAGCCCATATCGTGTTTGGTCGAGAAATTATTGAAGTGGCGACCATGCGTGGCCATCACGAAGCCGAAGAAAGCAAAAATCAAATTAGTCAATCAAGTGAACACGGCCAACTCCTGCGTGACAATGTCTATGGCAGCATCGAAGAAGATGCCGAGCGCCGCGACTTTTCGATTAATGCACTTTACTACTCAATTAACGATTTTTGTATTTATGACTATGCCAATGGCATTAGCGCGATAAAAGCAAAACAAATTGAGCTGATTGGCGACCCAGAAACACGTTACCGTGAAGACCCTGTGCGCATGTTACGTGCAGTGCGTTTTGCCACCAAACTAGGAATGAGCATTGCACCTGGCACCGAAAAGCCAATTAAAAGCCTTGCTAACTTACTTGATCATATTCCGCCAGCTCGTTTGTTTGAAGAATCACTCAAATTGTTTTTAAACGGCAAAGCTGAAGAAAACTACTTAATGCTACGCCAATATGGTTTATTCAAAGCATTATTTCCTGCGCTTGATAAAATCTTAGATGCCAACCCTGAAGGCTTTGAGCATACGTTTATCCTGCAAATGTTTAAAAACACCGATAAACGTATTAATGCTGATAAAAAAGTCACCCCAGCCTTTATTTTTGCAGCCTTATTGTGGTTCCCATTGCAGAGCATTGCGAAGAAGTTACAACAACGCGACCAACTTTCAGAGTACGATGCATTTGCACAAGCAATGAACAAAGTGCTGAGTGAAAACGCGCAACAGGTAGCAGTACCAAAACGCTTCACCTTGGGTGCACGCGATATTTGGCATATTCAGCAACGCCTTGATAAACGAGGTGGTCAGCGCGCTTATAGGCTCACTCAACAGCCTCGCTTCAAAGCCGCTTATGATTTCTTATTACTGCGTGTGCAAGCTGGCGAAGAGCAACAAAAAGAGCTTGCTGATTGGTGGACAACCTACCTAAGCCAAGACATTAATGGCCAAAAAGAGATGGTTAAAAACTTAGGACACCAAGGTGGCCCTAAGCGCCGTCGTCGCCCACGCAAGAAAAAAGTAGACTAAGTATGCATACCGTTTATTTAGGTTTAGGTGCCAACTTAAACACACCACGTAAACAAATTCATGCTGCTGTCACTGCCCTAAAAGCATTAAAAGATGTTGAGTTTGTTTGTGTATCCCATGATTACGCAAGCAAACCAATGGGGCCACAAGATCAACCCGATTATGTAAATGCAGTCGCGTGTGTTAAAACTGCACTTAAGCCAGAGCAGTTACTTGATTTAACTCAAGCCATTGAGCTTGAGCATGGCCGTGTTAGAAAAGAAGAACGCTGGGGTCCGCGTACCCTTGATATAGATATTTTATTGTTCGGTAATGACGTGATAGACACCCCTCGCTTAACTGTGCCTCATTATGGCCTAACAGAGCGAGAGTTTGTTGTTTATCCCTTGTTGGAAATTGCACCAACACTTGTACTACCGAATAATCAATCACTTGCTGATATAACAAAAACGTTGCCTTTAAACGATTTACAACAACTCCCTCAGCAGTAATCAACCAAGGCTAAGCCTTAGAGGAAATTATGTCTAAAATCACCGTTTCAACCTTGAATAAAATGAAACAAGAACAACAAAAAATCACCGCATTAACGGCTTACGACGCCAGCTTTGCTAAATTGTTTCATGATAATGGCGTCGAGGTGATCTTAGTCGGTGACTCACTAGGCATGGTATTGCAAGGTGCTGATGACACCCTTGCTGTAACCAACACAGATATTGCATACCATACTCGCTGTGTGCGTGCCGGTAGCCGCGAATTATTTGTGATTGCTGACTTACCATTTATGACCTATGCCAACCCAGCTGATGCCTGTAAAAATGCAGCAGAGCTGATGCGTGCTGGGGCAAACATGGTTAAGCTTGAAGGTGGCGAATGGCTGCACGACAGCATTCGTGCAATGACCCAACAAGGTATTCCAGTATGTGGCCACCTAGGCTTAACACCTCAGTCAGTGCATGTTTTTGGCGGTTTTAAAATTCAAGGTCGTGAGCAATCTCAAGCCGATAAAATGGTCAGCGATGCGAAAGCACTTGAAGCGGCAGGTGCACAGTTACTTGTTTTAGAATGTATTCCAAGTGAGCTTGCTAAACGTATTACTGATGAGCTAAACATTCCTACCATTGGTATTGGTGCAGGTAATCAAACTGATGGCCAAATCTTAGTAATGCACGACCTAGTTGGTATTTCGGCAGGTTATATCCCTAAGTTTTCAAAGAACTTTTTATTAGAAACCGGCAATATGCCAGCAGCAGTGCAAAAGTATTGTGAAGATGTAAAAAGTGGTGCTTTCCCAAGTACCGAACACGAGTTTAAATAAATGCAATCAATCACTGAAATTAAATCGTTACGCAGCCAAATCAAAGCTTGGCGTCAAGCGGGCCTGAGCATTGCGCTAGTGCCTACCATGGGCAATTTACACCAAGGTCACTTTTCACTTGTTGAAAAAGCCAAAACATTGGCTGATAAAGTGGTTGTGAGTATCTTTGTAAACCCGATGCAATTTGGTGCCAACGAAGACCTTGATAGTTACCCGCGTACACTAAACGAAGATAAACAAGGTTTAGCAGATCTTGGTACTGATATCGTGTTTACCCCATCCGTTGAAACAATTTACCCAAATGGTTTAGGCGAGCAAAGCTTTGTCGATGTACCGGGGGTTTCTATGGGTTACTGTGGAGGCTCGCGTCCTGGTCACTTCAAAGGCGTTGCAACCGTTGTCACTAAATTATTTAATTTAGTACAACCTGACTTTGCTTGTTTTGGTGAAAAAGATTTTCAGCAGCTACAGGTTATTAAAACCATGACGCGCGACCTATCTATCCCAGTTGAAATTATTGGCGTACCTACTTGCCGCGAAATCTCTGGTTTAGCAATGAGCTCTCGTAATGGCTATTTATCTGATGAGCAAAAAGACACCGCAAAAGTACTGTTTGCCACACTAAATAATACTGCAACGGCACTTAAACAAGGCAGCGCAGACATTGCAGCTCTTGAGGCAGATGCAAAAGCACAACTTGAAAAGGCAGGACTAAAACCTGACTATTATTCGATTGCAGAGCGCTCTACACTAAAACCAGCCACCGTGGCTGACAAACAACTTGTTATTTTAGCTGCTGCTTATTTGGGCTCAGTACGTTTAATTGACAATTTACAAGTTGAGCTGGATTAAATAGCAACAATCTGGGTAAGATGGATTGCAAAGAAAAGACATAAACTAGGGATAAGCATGAAAAAATTACCAGCAATTGCAGCAACATTGTTTGCTATGACATTACTGTCTGCCTGCTCAAACAAAATTGACAACCCAGAAATGCAGCAATGTGCTCAGCAAAACTATCAATGCGAAGCGAGCTGTGAGCAACAAAGCACCGCTGATGGCTTAGTTCATAAAGTCTGTAGCAACAAGTGCATTGAAGCTTACAACCAATGTAAAGCCAATGCAGAAAAGTTAGGCGAAGTTAAATAACAACGACTCGCTTTTTAAGGCACTGAAAACCTATTCGGTGCCTGCACTCCCCCTCACGATTACAATTTCACTCGCACAATTAAGCCTCTGGTAATTTTGTTCATATTTTTGTTTACCCTTTAAGCTATTCATATTAGGGCAAGCTTTCGTTCATTAAACTTCTCCATATTGGTGACGAATAAACAACTGCAACCGTGTAATTGTTTCGCACTAATTTCAAAATTTTACTCTTCGCATTTAGCTGCACCAACTCAAAGCCATTGAGATTGTTAGTTTTTATTTTGGGTCCAGTAATTGCTATGAGATATGAAAGAATTAACGTGATTTACGGCTAAAGGAAAATTGAATGAAACCAGAAACCCGAACTAAGCTCTTCAGCGCTATTAAAAAGAAGACCTTCTTGGGCGTATTATTAGCCATCAGCGCAGGTCATAGTTACGCAGTTGAAGAACCAGATCAGCCAAAAGCAACTGAAACAGAACAAACAGCCGCTGAGGTTCAAGCAACCGAAAATGAAAAACAGCAAGTAAAGGATAGTGCTGCGGTTGAGCTTAAGCCTGCAATGATCACGATTCCAGAAGAAAAGCTATTTGAAGTTATCACTGCACGTGCGAAGAAATTAGCCTCTGAGCCGTATGTAGCCCCTAAGGAGTTAGAGCTTGAAGCATTAACTAGCATTGGTTATCAGGACTACCGTGCAATTCGTTTTCGTACTGAGCAAGCAATTTGGAAAGATCAAAGCCTGTATGAAGTGCAGTTATTCCACCCAGGCTTCTTATATCGCTCACCGGTTGCAATTAATACTCTTGAGCAAAATGCCGAAGTAAAAAGTTTACCTTTTAAAACAGATTACTATCGTTACGATGCAACTGCTGCCCCGTTAGAGCAAGAGATCAGCACCGCTATTGCCAATACACAACTTGGCCATGCAGGTTTTCGTTTGCATTTTCCACTGAACAACAACCAGTACAAAGACGAAGTAGCTGTGTTCCAAGGTGCTTCGTATTTTCGTTTAGTTGGCCCGCATCAAGTATATGGTCTGTCAGCTCGAGGTCTTGCAGTTGATACAGCACTGAGCTCAGGCGAAGAATTTCCTGTATTCAAAGAGTTCTGGTTAGTAAAACCTGCACCCGAAGATACTACCATCGTGCTTTATGCATTATTAGATAGCCCTTCAGTGTCGGGAGCCTATCGTTTTGAACTAACACCTTCTACTAACACTGAAGTAAAAACCGAGATGCAAATTTTTGCCCGTAAAGACATTAAAAAGCTCGGCATAGCCCCGCTAACAAGTATGTTTTACCACGGTGAAAATAGTACTAAGTTTTTTGATGATTACCGCCCTGAAGTACATGATTCTGATGGCCTATTAATGCAATCAGAACAAGGTCAATGGATTTGGCGTGCACTGAATAACCCGAAGAAATTGAGCGTGACTTCGTTTAGCTACGCGAACCCTAAAGGCTTTGGCCTTGCGCAGCGAGACCGAGATTTTAATAACTACCTTGATACCGAAGCGCATTATCACAACCGTCCGAGCATGTGGATTGAGCCAGTGGGTAATTGGGGTAAAGGGCGTGTTGAGTTAGTAGAGATCCCAACAGATACCGAAACTAACGACAATATTGTTAGCTACTGGGTGCCAGAGCAGCCAATGAAAGCTGGTGACAGCTTAAGTTTTAGTTACAAGCTGTCGACTTTCAATGCCACACTTGCAACTCAAGATAAAGCGAGTGTGTTAAGAACTCGAATTGGTAGTGCAGCATTACCTGGTGAAGACAATCCACCACCAAAAAGCCACCGCCAATTTACCGTTGATTTTAGTGGCGAAACGATTAATCAACTATCTGCTAATTTTGCCATGCAGGCGGATCTTACACTCTCAGCTGGGCAAATAAGCGATAAAACGGTACAGCAGTTACCAAACAATCAAGGATGGCGCGTAGCATTTAAAGTGGCGCCAGAGGGAGATAAGCCTGTTGATATGCGCTTATCGTTAAAACTACGTGATAAAGAAATCAGCGAGGTATGGAGCTATGTCTGGTATCCAAACGACGTCCAATAGTAAAGCATTAAAGGCAACAGCAATGCCATTTAAGAAGACCCGCGCTTGGCTTTTTTCGAGCCTAGCGCTTACCATTACCGCCTATGGCGTGTGGATCATGTTCGATATTTTAAATTCAAACGGCATGACACCGCTTGAGTACGCTTTACTGGCATTATTTACAGTTACCTTCGCGTGGATTGTTACAGCCTTTTGTAGTGGCTGTATGGGCTTTATCTTGCAATTATTTCGTATTGACCCGTTGACCTTAAAACGTCAAAAGCCAATCGAGATTAATCAGCATGCCTTGAGCCAAACTAAAACAGCCATTGTTATGCCTATCTACAACGAAGATACAGAGCGTGTCATCGCCGGTTTTGAAGTAAGTTTACGCTCGCTGGCTAAAACAGGGCAAATGCCGCATTACGACTTTTACTTGCTAAGTGATACGCAAGACCCTGAAATTGCACGTAATGAACTTAAAGCGTGGAATGCACTTACTGAGCGCTTAGGTGATTTAGCAAAGCATACTTTTTATCGTCGCCGTGAAGATAATAAACACCGTAAAGTGGGTAACTTAACTGATTTTTGTGAACGTTGGGGTAGCCAGTACGATCACATGATTGTGCTTGATGCCGATAGCATTATGACGGGTCAATGTATGCTTGAACTGACTTCTAGCATGATCAGCAATCCAAAATCAGGCTTGATCCAAACGATCCCTATTCCAGTTCGCCAAGACACGTTTTTTGGTCGTTTTTTACAGTTTGCATCAATTTTATATAGCCCAATGCTGGCAACTGGTTCTGCTTTTTGGCAAACAAACCAAGCAAACTACTGGGGCCACAATGCGATTATTCGCGTTGAAGCATTCACAAAGTGCTGCGGCCTACCTGTTTTAAAAGGTAATGCCCCATTTGGTGGTGAGATCTTAAGTCATGACTTTGTAGAAGCTTCTCTGCTACACCGCAGTGGTTGGGATGTGTTACTGCTTAGCGATGTTGAAGGCAGTTACGAAGAAGTACCAAGTAACATTCTCGATTACGCGATTCGTGATAGACGTTGGGTGCAAGGTAATATCCAGCATTTAGGTTTACTGCCTAAATCAGGTCTTAAGCTAATGAGTAAAATGCACTTTTTATTTGGTGCCACAGCTTATATTTCATCGTTGATTTGGTTATCTATGCTGGCATTAAGTACCTTAGATGCAGTAACTCGTGCACTTAATAGCGACGTGTACTTTAATCATGCTTATCAACTTTTCCCAACCTGGCAAATTGCTAAAACGGATTTAATTGATTCGTTGTTATTTATTACAGCTGTATTGTTGTTACTGCCTAAATTAATGGGCGTAATTGTGACTTTAGTGCATCGTAATAAAGCCTTTGGCGGTACGATGAAATTAATTGCCGGTTCACTCATCGAAACTATTTTTGCGATTGTGATTGCCCCTTTAATGATGGTGTTTCATAGCTACTTTGTAGTGTGCGTATTTTTAGGCAAAAAAGTTAGCTGGGATGCACAACCTCGCGAAGGCAGAATGGTGCCGTGGAAAGAAGCGATTGGTTATACGTTATTTTCGACTATTACCGCGATTATCTGGGGTTCGGTTGCCTACTATTACACACCGACTTTCTTTTGGTGGTTATCACCTATTTTAGTAGGCCTTATTTTAGCAGCGCCAATTGTACGCTATTCAAGCAGCATCGGCTTAGGTGTGAAAATGCGAAAAATGGGTTTATTTTTATGTCCAAGTGAAGTTGAAAACGATGATACCTTAGCGGCACTTCGTGTACATCAACAAGAAATTGGCTTGCCAAAAGATGAACACGCTGACTTTAATGTACCAGCATTACCTAATGAATACCCAACGGTAATGCCTATTCAAAGCTTTAAGGCACCCTCAGGCAAAAAGCGCAAGCAAGTACGTATTGCTCAGCAACGTATTAAAGCCAAGCTCTTTGCCAAAAGCTAAACGAAAAAAAACCGCTCAATGAGCGGTTTTTTCATCTATGTCTGTATGGTTGTTACAGAAGGCCTAGCTTTTTAAGTTCAGCCATTGCCATTTTGCCTGAAAGTGGCACATAACCATCTTTCTCAACAATTTTTTGACCATCTACAGAAAGAACCATTTTTAAGAACTCTGCATCGATTGGTGAAAGCGGCTTGTTAGGGTGCTTGTTCACGTAAACATATAAGAAACGAGATAGTGGATATTTACCTGTTGCTACATTTTCTAATGTTGCATCAACAAAGTTATCGCCTTTCTTAGAAAGTGGTACTGTACGTACACCTGATGTTTTATAACCGATACCTGAGTAACCAATCGCGTTCACAGAAGAAGAGATTGACTGTACTACAGATGCAGAACCTGGTTGTTCGTTTACATTGTTACGGAAGTCACCTTTACAAAGGGCTTTCTTCTTGAAGTAACCGTAAGTACCTGATACTGAGTTACGACCGTAAAGCTGGATATCTTTTGCAGCCCAATCACCCTCAAGACCTACTTCGCTCCAACGGTTAACTTGTTCACTTGCACCACATTTACGTGTAGAAGAGAAAATCGCATCAACTTGGTCAATACGTAAACCTTTGATTGGGTTATCTTTGTGTACGAATACAGCTAGAGCATCGATTGCAACGCGAACTTCAGTTGGCTTGTAGCCGTAACGCTTTTCGAATGCTTCGATTTCTTTTGACTTCATACGACGGCTCATTGGGCCGAAGTTTGCTGTACCTTCAGTTAATGCTGGAGGAGCAGTTGAAGAACCCGCTGCTTGGATTTGAATGTTTACGTTTGGATAGAAGCGTTTGTACTCTTCTGCCCAGAACGTCATCATGTTTGCAAGAGTGTCAGAACCAACAGATGAGAAGTTACCAGAGATACCACTTGTTTTAGTGTACTCAGGCATATCTTTATCAACTGCAGCTGCTTGTGCTGATACAAATGTTGTTACAGCCACACCCATTGCGGCAACGAGATTTTTGAATTTCATAGGGGTTACTCCGATTTGTTCGTCCCATTTCCTAACTGCGGTCTACTCTAATGACACTAGATGACAGTTAGATTACCCTTAAATGACATTTTTATGACTTTGCAGTTTTTTCTATTTTTTCTTCAATACGTACGACTTTTTCGCTACCAAATGCAAACGCAAAGGTAGAGCCCTGTCCTAATTTACTGCTGATATCTAATCGACTGTCATGCCTTGTAAGTACATGTTTTGTAATTGCTAAACCTAGCCCAGACCCACCTGTCGTTCGGCTACGAGCTTTATCGACACGATAAAAACGCTCGGTTAAACGGTTAATATGCTCTGCGGCAATACCATCACCATTATCAGTCACACTAAATGCGGCTTGGTTATTTTTAAGCTGCCAATCAACCACAATCTTGCCACCTGGCTTGGTGTAATGAATGGCATTAAAAACAAGGTTAGAAAAGGCACTACGTAATTCGTCTTCGGCCCCTTTAATGTCTAAACTCGTATCAACATTAAATATAAGCTCATGGCCTTTGTCTTGGTTCAATGACTGTGCTTCGGTTTGAATATAGGTAAGAAGCTGCGGCACATTGACAGGCTTATCGTTATCTTGACGACGTGCCCCTTCAATACGCGACAAAGACAGTAATTGATTGACCAAGCTATCCATACGCTTACATTGTTCAAGCATGGTTGTTTGCGCTTTTTGCCACATTGCAGGAGGTGGTAAGCTATCTGAATCAAGCATTTCTAAGTAACCGGTTACCACAGTAAGCGGTGTTCTCAGCTCATGAGAAACATTGGCCACAAAGTCTTTACGCATCTGCTCAAGTTGCTTTAAGCGAGTAACATCACGCACCACCATCATCAACTGTGAACTCGCATAGGGCATAACACGAAACTCTAAGGTTTGATCGTAGCTGTGGCCACCATCAAGCTCGAGCGGTTCATCGAAACAAGCTTTATGCATGTACTTTGCAAACTTAGGATCGCGAATAAGATTATCTAAGCGTTGCCCATGATCGGTAGGCCATTGTAAACCTAAAACCTTTAAAGCCAATTGGTTACACCAAATAATGCTAAGATCTTTTTGTAATACGACAACCGCATCAGGCACAGCTTCGGCACCATCACGAAAACGGCGTATTAAGTCTGCCAATTCATTGCGTTTTTTACGGTTGCGGTGTTGTAAATGATAGATCCCTTCAAAGACTTGCTCCCACGCTCCCTCCCCTTCGGGTGGGTTAAAACTACGTTGATTAAGGAGCCAATCGCTGAGGCGATATAATTGATGATAATGCCAAATTAAAAGTGCAAAAGAGCCTAAAAATAAAAGCAAAAAAGGCGCACCTACAAGTACGCCAACTAATAACAAGGGTAAGAAATACATAAACAGGCGTTTTGCTAACGCCTGTTTATTCACTACTCGATACATACACTCACTTTACCTTAAGTATGTAAATTAGCTTGTTAAGGTCATTGCCATGACACTTATAATTTACTTGAAAAACGATAGCCTGCACCGCGAACGGTTTGCACTAAACGGTCATGCCCTAATGGTGCAATCGCTTTACGTAGACGGCGAATATGTACATCAACAGTACGGTCTTCTACATATACATTTGTTCCCCATACATGATCAAGTAATTGTTCACGGCTGTAAACACGTTCAGGATGCGTCATGAAGAAATGTAGTAATCTAAATTCAGTAGGCCCCATATCTAATTCACTACCTTCTGATGTTACACGGTGTGAGATTGGGTCAAGGCGTAAGCCATGAACTTCAATGGCTTCTTCTAATGAGGTTGGTGAAACACGGCGAATAACCGCTTTAATGCGCGCCATTAATTCTTTAGGAGAAAATGGTTTGGTTACGTAATCATCAGCACCTACTTCAAGGCCGCGTACTTTGTCTTCTTCTTCACCGCGAGCAGTCAGCATAATGATAGGGATCTGACGAGTATATTCGTTTTGCTTAAATTTCTTAGCAATTTGAATACCGCTACCACCAGGTAACATCCAATCTAATAAAACCATATCTGGGTATGGTTCAACCATAGCTTCAATCGCAGAGTCATAATCTTCTGCTTCAATTGCTTGAAAACCATTTTGCTCTAAAACAAAAACCAGCATCTCTCTGATAGGCGCTTCGTCATCGACGACTAGTACTTTACGTGACATTCCAATTTATCTCTTTCGTTAGCGAACTGGTTTCATTATTATGACTAAGTATGACATTTTTATGAAAGTCTAACGAGTAATTGAAAAAGCGCAAAAGAATCAAAGCAAAAATAGCCATTTTTTACGCTTAAATAGTAAATTTCGGATTAAAAGTCATACCTTAAAGTGACTGCAAGATGATCTTCATCAGCATTATTATCTAGTGAAAATTGCGTATACCACATGTACATACGTGCTTGTTTTGACAGGCTTCGTTCAACACCAACAGAAGTACCGCTACCCGAATCTTTCAATTTACCAAAGCTGCCATCAGTATCTTGATATTGCGCCAGCAACTTATATTTATCTATTTTGTAAGATGCGCTCACCAAAAAGCCATCTTCTTTGTCAGAACCTGTGACTTTTTCGCTTTGTTGATACATACCGCCTAGGGTTAAATCGCCTAATTGGCCTTGCGCCGTAAACCGTGTTGTATCATAACCGGCTACTTTACTGTCGTGGGCAACACTTACAAAGTAAGGCGCTTTTTTAAATTTACTATCACCATACATAAATGCCGCAGAAACACCGGTTTCTTCATCTTGTTTGGAGTTATCTTCAGCAATATAGGTGACCACAAATTGCATATTGCCAACAATTGGCGAACTGTAATGAACCACATCACCAAGGCGATTTTCACCATTGAACAAGGCTTTAACATCACCATTAAAGTCGTTCATTAAATCAATTTTACCCTGCGATACTTTTAACGCCGTATCGTGACGACCAAGCACTACCTGCCCATAACTGCCTTGTAGACCAACATATTGATTACGCGCAGTAATATTCTCTTCAGTTTTACCATCGCTATCTTGATCTGCCGCATTTACTGCAAATTCAAACTTATATACGGCTTTTAACCCATCGCTTATTTCACCGCTGCCTTTGATCCCCATACGAGAGTTATAGCTCTCAATAGAAGTTTCGCTGCCATCGCCAGTGTCGCTATTAGCAACCCCTAAATGGGCCCGACCATACACATCTACAGCTTCGGCAGCACTATGAAAAGAAATAATGCACATTGCAAAGCTCGACAACATCATGGCAGGTTTATTCATGGTAGCGATCCTCAATTTAAGCAATAACTTAAAAATCGAACATAAAGGGCTTTTGGTCAAGCCGAGGAGGAGATATTTCACATAAAAATCACGGATCACTGATCTACCAACTTAATCAGATCAGGATCAGATTTTTACTAAGAAGATCAACTTCAGATCAGTTTTTTACTTAGAGAATAAGATAACTTGTTGATTTAATGTTAAGGCGCTCAGCATTTCGTTTAAAAGATGAGCAAAGAAAAGCCTGTGATCAGTATACAACTAGTAAAATCATGATCCGTGAAAGCTAAGGTTAGTAAAACAGTGATCCTGAAAAACACGAGTAAGTATATCGCTGATCCGCCTTGATCGAATCATATAAAAAACCGGCATAAAGCCGGCTTTTTCACTTTACTATCAATCACTTGATTTGTGGATCAAGTTCACCTGATAAGTATTTAAGATGCATATCATCTAAAGAGATTGGCTTGATCTTACCAGCTTGACCTGCCGTACCAAATGCTTCGTAGCGAGCAACACAGATCTCTGTCATTGCTTTCGTTGCTTCAGCTAAGTATTTACGTGGATCAAAGTTAGCTGGGTTTAAAGCTAAGTGACGACGAATTGCACCTGTTGATGCTAAACGAAGATCGGTATCGATATTAACTTTACGAACACCATATTTAATACCTTCGATGATCTGCTCTACTGGCACGCCATACGTTTCAGGAATTTCGCCACCGTATTGGTTAATCACTTCTAACCACTCTTGTGGCACAGAAGACGAACCATGCATTACTAAGTGTGTGTTAGGAATACGCGCGTGGATTTCTTTAATGCGATCAATCGCTAAGATATCGTCTGTTGGTGGACGAGTGAACTTGTACGCACCATGTGATGTACCACAAGCAATAGCAAGTGCATCAACCTTAGTTTTACTAACGAAATCAGCGGCTTCTTCAGGATCTGTTAGCATTTGATCAGTAGACAATTTACCTTCAGCACCAACGCCGTCTTCTTCACCTGCTTCACCTGTTTCCAGTGAACCTAAAACACCTAACTCGCCTTCAACAGACACACCACAAGCATGTGCCATTTCAACTGTTTGACGTGTTACATCAACATTGTATTCGTAGCTTGAAGGGGTTTTACCATCAGACATTAATGAGCCATCCATCATAACTGACGAAAAGCCTAACTGGATTGAGCGCTGACATACACCTGGTGAAGTTCCGTGGTCTTGGTGCATTACAACTGGGATATGAGGCCATTCTTCAACGGCTGCTAAAATCATATGACGAATAAAAGGGGCACCAGCATAGGCACGTGCGCCTGCTGAGCCTTGTACAATTACCGGGCTGTTTGTTTTGTCAGCCGCTTCCATAATTGCACGCATTTGCTCTTGGTTATTAACGTTAAACGCAGGTACGCCGTAACCATTTTCAGCTGCATGATCAAGAAGTTGTCGCATACTGATTAAAGCCATTTGGTATTCTCCAAATTGTATCGACAGTAGTTTCCTACTATCTAGTTTGAACGGATAAGTTATTTTTTGATGCATCACTGCATCACGAAAAGCTCGCGCCTACCGTAACAGCTGTAAATAAAACGAGGGTGAGAGGTATTTTATTAACAGCTAAACCAGCGTAATTACCTAATAACTACGCTGGCATACGCACTAATTACTTAGCACGTTCTTCAAGCATAGCAACTGCTGGTAATTTTTTCCCTTCTAAAAATTCAAGGAAAGCACCACCACCGGTTGAAATGTAAGAAACTTTATCGGCAATGCCGTATTTATCAATCGCTGCAAGCGTATCACCGCCACCAGCAATCGAGAATGCACTTGAGTTAGCAATCGCATCAGCAATAGCACGTGTGCCGTTGCCAAATTGGTCAAATTCAAATACACCAACTGGACCATTCCATACAACAGTGCCCGCATTAGCAATGATTTTTGCTAATTGGTTTGCTGTATCAGGACCAATATCGAAGATCATGTCTTCGTCTGTTACTTCATTCACATCTTTTAATGTCGCCACTGCAGATTCTGAGAACTCATTACCTACAACAACATCAGTTGGTACCGGGATTTCACCGTTATTAGCTTTTGCCGCAGCACTTAATTTGTTTGCTTCATCAATTAAGTCAGCTTCAAATAAAGATTTACCTACTGGGTGACCTGCCGCTGCGATGAAGGTATTAGCGATACCACCACCCGTTACAAGTTGATCAACCACTTTCGAAAGTGAATCAAGTACAGTTAACTTAGTCGATACTTTAGAGCCACCAACAATAGCAACCAAAGGACGAGCTGGGTTATCAAGCGCTTTACCTAGTGCGTCTAGCTCTGCCGCAAGTAGTGGACCTGCACACGCAACATCAGCAAATAAACCCACACCGTGAGTCGATGCTTGTGCACGGTGAGCCGTACCAAATGCGTCCATTACGTAAACATCACATAATGCAGCTAGTTTTTTAGACAGTGCTTCGTCGTTTTTCTTTTCGCCAGCGTTAAAACGCACGTTTTCGAAAACAACCACTTCGTTATCAGCAACGTCTACGCCTTCTAGGTAGTCTTTTTCAAGACGAACTGTTTGCTCAAGGGCATCATTTAAATAATTAACCACAGGGGCAAGCGAAAACGCTTCATCATATTCCCCTTCCGTAGGGCGGCCAAGGTGTGACATCACCATTACTTTAGCGCCTTTTTCTAACGCTAATTTGATAGTTGGTAATGCTGCACGAATACGTGCATCAGAGGTCACTTTACCTTCTTTTACAGGCACATTTAAATCTTCACGAATTAACACGCGTTTGCCGTTTAAATCTAAATCTGCCATTTTAATGACCGACATGGACTTCTCCTTAGTTAACGATACTAATATTATATTTATAAATTATTGGCTTACAGCCATCATCGCACGCGCAGTGTCGAGCATACGATTCGCAAAGCCCCACTCATTATCGCACCACACTAACAACTTTATCAGTCGTTTATGACTAACACGTGTCTGAGTGCCATCTATGATACAAGAATGTGGGTCATGATTAAAATCTACCGATACCAATGGCTCTTCTGTGTAGCTTAAAATACCGTCAAGGCGGTCTTTTGCAGCTAACTTAAGTGCCTGATTGACAGTCGCTAAATTCACATCGGTATTCACTGTTACACTTAAATCCATCGCCGTCACATTGATAGTTGGTACCCTAACAGCAATGGCTTCGAAGCGACTATGAAACTTAGGCAAAATACGCTCAATACCACGAGCAAGCTTTGTATCTACCGGAATAATAGACTGGCTTGCAGCGCGAGTACGACGTAAATCATGATGATACGCATCAATCACTTGCTGATCATGCATCGAGGCATGAATCGTTGTAATAGCCCCAGATTCAATCGAAAATGCGTCATCCAGCACTTTAATTACTGGCACAATACAGTTTGTGGTACATGAACCGTTTGAAACAATCGTATGTTCAGCTTTTAGCTCATCATCGTTAATACCATACACAATTGTGGCATCAACATCAGCATCTGCAGGCTGTGAAAACAATACTTTTTTTGCACCAGCAGCCAAGTGTAGTTCTGCATGTTCACGAGAGTGATACACCCCAGTACATTCAAGAACCACATCAACATCAAGAGTTTGCCAAGGTAGTTCTGCAGGGTTTTCTTCTGCAAATAAGGCTATAGAGTCGTTAGCAACCGTTAAAGTATCTTCGCCAAGATTAACAGGGAATGAAAAGCGGCCGTGAGATGTATCGTATTTAAGGAGATGGGCAATGCCCTTAGGGTCGGCTAATTCGTTAATAGCGACAATTTTGATTTGATCTTCAAGCCCTGATTCATACAGTGCACGGACGATATTGCGCCCGATTCGACCAAAACCATTAATTGCAAGTTTGATTGCCATGAAGAAGAAAATCCACTCTATTTGCTTGCAGATAAAGGCAACTGCCTTTTAGATGGCGGTATTGTAATCGACCTTTGAAGTTTTTATAAGAGGGCAAGGTAAATAAAACTACTTTAACAACCCTAGATGGCTCAATTTTGGGAATCGACCTGAAGAGTTTTTATAAGAGGTCAGCCAAAATAAAAATTGCTTAGCATGTTTTAGATGGCGCAGTTTTGGTAATCGACCTTACACATTTTTATAAGAGGGCAAGGTAAATAAAACTACTTTAACAACCCTAGATGGCTCAATTTTGGTAATCGACCTGAAGAGTTTTTATAAGAGGTCAGCCAAAATAAAAATTGCTTAGTATGTTTTAGATGGCGCAGTTTTGCTAATCGACCTTACACATTTTTATAAGAGGGCAAGGTAAATAAAACTGCGTTAGCAACCTCAATCTTACTTTTTTCCTTTATAGCCAGCGACGAACAGATTTTTTGTATTGCTGGTATGCTGACCCAAACTTCTCTGCCATAAACGTTTCTTCTGGCATAATTTGAAATCGATTCATATAGAGAATAAATACCGGCAGCATTATAAAACTCGCAATATTACCAAGATAAATTCCCCAACCAACTAACATTAATAACATACCTACATACATTGGGTTACGGCTAAATTGATAAACACCACTTGTAACAAGACTCGCCGACTTTTCTGGAATTCGAGGGTCAACGGTCGTGCCTTGCTTGCGAAATTGATAAACCCCTAATAAAGCAAACATCACACCTGAAAATGCTATGAGTAGTGCTACAAAAGGTGATACAAAAAACGAGAAGCTAAAACTCGTAAACAACTCAGCTGTGCCCCACATCATCAATGCAATGATCAGCAGCAGCGCGACTGGAGGAATTTTTAATTCTAACTGATTCACACAAGCTCCCCTACTTTCAATGCCTTACCACGACTAATTTGATGACACTGGGCTAAGAATAACTCGGCCGTTGCCATGGCATCAGTAAGGGCATGGTGCGAGCTGTAATGCGGTAAGTTGTAGCGTTTACGGCATTCGCTAAGTGTTAAATCATCGTGGCCAATTTCGTGGCCTTGCTGGTGCAGGCGTTTTTTTTCAATAACAAAGGTATCAAGAATTAAACGCGCTTTTGCATCTAAGCCAAGCGTTCTGCAGGCCTGTTTTAAAAACCCCCAATCAAGTGCCGCATTATGAAACACTAAAATGCACTCACCAAAATGCTGATGCAGCTTGCCAAGAATGATTTCGAGGCTTTCACCAGTATCTATGTCTTGTTTTGCAATACCGTGATAAATCGGGCTTTGTTCTAAGCTTTGCACGTCTTTATTTATTAAATGCTGCGCACCGCTGAGCTTAATGCACTGATCTTCTATCATTACCCACGCCACTGAGACAATTTCGTGCTGGCGAGGGTCAAGGCCCGTTAATTCCATGTCTATCACTACGTAGCGCTCTTTATAGGCATCGGCTGCCAAGAGTTGCTTACGTGCTAAATACCGACTTAACCAGCGTTTAACCATAACGCCTCCTATAAACTACCGCGAGCAAATTTAAATGCGGCCGCTTGCTGTGCCTGTTTAACCAAATAAAATGCTTCTTTTAATTGATGTCGCTCTAATGAATTCAACGCATTTGGGTTAATACAGTTGCTAGGCAATCCCTCTTCGTTAATTTGCGTACCTAAACGCAGCTGGGTTAAAAAGCGCCAACAGTCTTTTAGGTTATATAAGTCATCTTTATTGAGTAGCGAAAATTTCATTAACGCATCAATACGCTCTTGCGTATTAGCACGCTGAATACCCGCTTTAAGCGAATATAAACGTACTATGTCGTTGATGATCACCACACCGCGTTTTTTTAAGTCGAGGTACTTATGCTGCTTTTCGTCAGTTTCTAATTTAAATTGATTAAACAAACCAATAGGCACTGGCGTATTTTTAATGTCGCTGGCCATAGCTGCATAGAATAAGTCGTTTTTAGAAATGCGTTTTAGCTGCTCACAAAAGCGCGCATATAAGGTGGTTGAGCCTTCAATAAAACGTAGATCAAAAAATATCTTACAATTGAGCATCGCCTCTGGTGTGGGTGAGGTGATCCACTTATGAAACTTTTCTGTCCAAGCATTAATGCCCATACGGCACTGTGCATTGCTCGCCATAATATTGCCAGGGCAACGTTTTATACCGCACTCAATTAAGTGCTCACAGACATACTCGCCCATGCGCTTAAAGTAATCGTGTTGTTCTTCTGTTAAATCATCAGGTAACAACAGGCCATTATCTTGGTCAGAATGCAGTGTTTGTTCTTCTCGCGCTTGTGAACCAAAACAAATAAAACTAAAGCTGGTTGGTGCCGCGCCATTATCTTCTTGGAACAAACGGATCAAACGCGAAGTCAGTGCATCGGTTAAGCCACTTAATAATTTACCAATCAAGGAGATATCATCAATATTGTTTGAAAAACCTTTTAATAAACCGGGTATCTCTTGCGAATAACGCTTTAAGTCAACCACGCTGTGCGCTTTGTAAATTCGCCCAATTAATTGTACTGGGTCGCTTTTTTGCTGACGCAGTAAATCAGTACTGGTGAGCATACCAAGCGGTTTATGATGTTCATCAAGCACTGGTAAATGGTGAATATTATGCTTAAGCATTAAGTGCAGCGCCGAAAACACGCGGTTATTTTCAAAAATAAACTTGGGTTTACACGTCATGATGCTACTTACTGACTCTTGAGGGTCAACCTCATCGGCCAATACGCGGTTGCGTAAATCTCGGTCGGTGACAACCCCAACGAGGCGATCATGTTCAGTTAGCATAATCGACGAAACACCCTGTTGTTTCATTTTTTTAGCGGTTTGACGAATACTTGCATCAGGAGCCAAGGTAACGGCTTTGCGATTCATCAATTCGCAAATTTTCTTCTCCGACCAACTGTCGTTTTGACTTTTATAATGAGACGACAATAAACGGTTTTTGTGGGCGCGAACAAAGTATTGCTCAAACACTTTATACTCACGGCGTAAGTAATCAAATGCCGCTTGGTTTAGCATGTAAACAATGCCTTCCTTTTGCACTGAAATGCTATTTTGAATCGCTTCGCCAGTTAACAGTGAAGGAAAACCAAAGTAATCGCCACTCGATAACTTAGTAATCACATCGCCTTTTGGGTCGACTAAATCATAATCGCCAGAGCGAATTAAAAATAATCTGAGATTATCTGAACTTAACCACTGATTTTGATTTTCGCGGGTCAGATAAATAATATCGAGATGGTTTACAAAATACTCACTGGCAGCACCATCAAGCTGATTAAATGGCGTTTGCTGCATCACAAATTGGGCGACTTCCTGTTGCTCGGTATTCATGGTCATTCTCGCTATAAAATAGAGACAATATCTACACTACCCCTGTTTGAAATAAATAAAAAGCCCGACTTAAGTCGGGCTTTTGAACTTCAAGAGTGTGTTCTTATAAAATGGTTTTATTAGTGCGCGTGTGCTGCGCTCGAACCTTTAGGGTTACGGATACCTTCAACCATTTCTTGGATTTCAACTGGTGTTTCAGCCGTTAGTTTAAGTACGATAGCTGCAACTACAAAGTTAACAATCATACCAACAAGACCGATACCCTCAGGTGAAATACCAAATAACCAGTTTGCAGGTGCATTCAATTCAGGGCTTACGAACTTGAAGTAGATAATATAAGCCGCTGTGAATGTAATACCTGTCACCATACCCGCAATCGCACCTTCTTTATTCATCTTCTTAGAGAAGATACCCATAATGATGGCTGGGAAGAAGCTCGCCGCTGCTAAGCCGAAGGCAAAGGCAACAACCGAGGCCACGAATCCTGGCGGGTTAATACCAAAGTAAGCTGAAATTACAATCGCTATCATCGCAGCTAGGCGCGCTGCTAGTAGCTCTTGTTTGTCACTTATATCTGGTTTTAAGGTACGTTTTAATAAGTCATGCGATACCGAGGTCGAGATCACCAATAGTAAGCCAGCTGTTGTTGATAGCGCTGCTGCGATACCACCTGCTGCTACTAATGCAATCACCCATGCTGGTAAGTCTGCAATCTCAGGGTTTGCAAGTACCATGATGTCGCGGTCAACTTTAACTTCGTTTGCACTGTTTGGATCATCAATCTTACCTGCTGAGTAGAACATTTTGCCGTCACCATTTTTATCATTAAAGGTGATTAGGCCTGTTCTTTCCCAGTTTTTAACCCAAGCTGGTGCTTCAGCGTACTCTGTACCGCTACCGTCTTTACCGTTAATTGTATCAATCATGTTTACACGAGCGAATGACGCTACAGCTGGTGCTGTTGTATAAACAATTGCAATGAAAACAAGTGTCCATGCAGCTGAGATACGCGTGTCTTTAACACGAGGAACAGTGAAGAAACGAACGATTACGTGAGGTAAACCTGCAGTACCAACCATTAGTGCGCCTGTGATTGCGAATACATCAATCATGCTCTTTGAGCCTTCGGTGTACTGCGCAAAGCCAAGCTCGGTACTGAGCCCATCTAATTTATCGAGTACAAACTGTCCTGAGCCATCGCTAAGCGTTGCACCAAAACCTGTTTGTGGGAAGAAGTGACCTGTCATCATCATTGAAATGAAGATTGCTGGAACAAGGTAAGCAAATACCAGTACACAGTACTGAGCTACTTGCGTATATGTAATCCCCTTCATACCGCCTAATACAGCGTAGAAGAATACAATCACCATACCAATGTAAACACCGGTCTCAATATCTACTTCTAAGAAGCGAGAGAAAACCACACCTACACCACGCATTTGACCTGCGATGTATGTGAAACAGATAAAGATGGCGCATAAAATTGCAACAACTCGTGCAGCTTGTGAGTAATAACGGTCACCGATGAAATCTGGCACCGTGAACTTACCAAACTTACGTAGGTAAGGTGCTAAACAAAGTGCAAGTAATACATAACCACCTGTCCAACCCATTAGATATACACCACCGTCATAACCCGCAAACGAGATAATACCCGCCATTGAGATAAACGATGCCGCACTCATCCAGTCAGCAGCGGTTGCCATACCATTTGCTAGCGGCGGAACACCACCACCTGCAACATAGAATTCATTTGTAGACCCAGCACGAGCCCAGATTGCGATGCCGATATAAAGCGCAAAGCTTAAACCGACGATAATAAACGTGAGTGTTTGAACATCCATTGCTTAGCTCCTATTCGTCTACGCCGTATTTTTTATCTAACGTATTCATTTTGAAAACGTAAACAAAAATCAAAGCAACAAAGGTGTAAATAGCGCCTTGCTGGGAGAACCAGAAGCCGAGTTTAAACCCAAAGAAACGTATCTCGTTAAGTACGTCTACCAGTAAAATGCCGAAGCCAAATGACACGACAAACCAAATTGCTAATAATTTAAATAGCAGTGCGAGGTTTTCCGCCCAATAAGCTTTTGCTTGTTCTTCATCTTTAAAAGCCATTTTTTATCCCCTTATGCATTACAAGAAAGTAATGAGTGGTATTAGTTGTCATTAACTAAGTTAGCAAGGGTTCTGATTTATGGAATTGAGACCATAGTCGTAACAGCCAGTTTACGTTTACGTAAACTGTAAAACACTATTTGTTAACAAACGGTAAAAAATAATAATTAACAACAACTTAACCTATAAAGATAAATTTGCGAAATAGCGAAAATAGTAAAAACGAATGATCTGCGACATTAGTCTAATAAAGATACATAAAACAGTACTATTCATTAATTTTCAACAACTTACATTTCATTAATTATTACTGCAAAAAATCTTGCCATCGAAATCGCGCATAATTCTGGTAAGGTAGTGTTATTACAATAATTACTGAATTTAAACATGACAGCTGCGCTTTTATTTGTTGCACTCGCCTATATTGGCGTGTTGTTTTGGTTGGCAAATTGGGGAGACAAAACCACTCCTCTTGCTAAAAGAATTAGTCACCACCCATTTGTTTATTCTTTTTCATTAGGGATTTACTGTACGTCTTGGACCTACTACGGTTCAGTTGGTACAGCAGCCACCAGCAGTTGGAATTACTTACCTATTTTAATCGGCCCTGCGTTGCTTTTTTTCTTTGGCCAAGGGTTTTTACGCAAATTAGTACTGGTCAGTAAAAAACAAAATATTACGACCATCGCCGACTTTATTTCAGCTCGCTATGGTAAACGGCAAACCACCGCCATTATGGTAACCATTATCGCTTTATTGGCGACGATTCCGTATATCGCACTGCAATTAAAAGCACTGAGTAGCAGCTTCTTACTACTGCAAAACGACGATCGTATTTCTGGCTCTGTGCTGGCCCTTTCGGCAACACTCATTATGGCGATGTTTGCGATATTCTTTGGTACTCGTAAAGTCGATGTAACCGAATATCGCTCAGGGCTAATGCTCGCTGTCGCCTTTGAATCTATGATTAAGTTATTAGCTTTGGTGGCCGTTGCTGGGCTTGCTTTATACACATTATTTAATTTAACTACGGTGCAAACAGAGCAGCTAACGGGCTCAATTTGGCAGCACTGGCAGAACTTCGACTTTTTTAGCTTTAACTTTATCGGCCAGTCATTAATGGCAGCAGCGGCGATTATTTGTTTACCAAGGCAATTCCACGTAACTGTGGTCGATAACCAAGATAAACGCCACCTTTATACAGCCCGCTGGGCATTCCCCCTGTATTTATTACTGACTGCTGCAATGATATTCCCTATTGCAACGGCAGCTATTCACCCAGGCATTGGCAGTGGCTTCTCACCAGATAGCTTTGTATTGGCCCTACCGCTGATGCACGAAAACGCCTTTTTAACGACCTTTGTATTTATCGGAGGTCTATCAGCGGCTACAGCGATGATTGTTGTAGCCACACTCACGCTCAGTACCATGATTTCAAACGATGTAGTGCTGCCGTTAATGCTGCGTCGTAAGTTTAAACGTAACCTCATTACTAGCAGCTATAAGTCGCAAATCCTGTTAGTGAGACGCTTCACAATTGCTGGCATTTTGATTTTGTCGTATTTCTACCAGCAATGGTTTGGCCATGGTAAAGCGCTGGCTAGTATGGGTTTAGTGGCCTTTTCTTTGGTATCGCAATTACTCCCAGCTATTGTTGGCGGCTTATACTGGCGAAAAGGCCATGCTTATGGTGTTTATGCTGGGTTATTAGCAGGCTTTATTTGCTGGGTTTTGTTCTTAATGCTGCCTATTTTAGATGCAGGCAATACCTTAAACGCAGAGCTGCAACAAACACTTATTACTCGTGGCACCCTAATCGCCTTATTTGCCAATATTGGCTGTTACATAAGTTTTTCGCTCGGTGCAGATGAGCGTTTAATTGATAAAATTCAAGCAGCTGCTTTTGTTAATCCAAAAGAGCAAGCGGTATTCGCAAGACGTTTAAATAAAAACGTAAAAGCCACTGTTTACGACTTTAAAGTACTGCTACAGACCTTCTTAGGTGTGCAGCGCTCGCAGCAAGTGCTGGCTCACTTTGCGTTGTCGCATAACTTAGACGACAACAACGCGCACCCAGAACCTGAGTTTATTGCTTATTGTGAGCGCGCCTTAACCGGTGTACTTGGCGCCTCTTCAGCACAAGCGCTGATCCACACGGTTGCTTCTGGTAAACGTATGGCCTTTGAAGAAGTGGTTAACTTTTTTGATGAAACCACACAAGCCCTGCAATTTAATCAAAACTTATTATTTACCTCTCTCGAAAACCTCAGCCATGGTATTTCGGTTGTTGATAAAGAACTTAATTTAGTGGCGTGGAATAAGCGCTACGCAGAGATGTTTGCCTACCCAGATGACTTTCTCGAAGTAGGCCAACCAATTGAAGATGTGCTTAGATACAATGCCGAGCGCGGTGAATGTGGCCCCGGTGAAGTTGAACGCCATGTAGAAAAGCGCGTGCAGCATCTTAAAAACGGCACGCCCCATCACTTTATTCGTCACCGCCGTAATGGCCAAGTGTTCGAAATGATTGGTAACCCACTGCCTGATGGCGGCTTTGTAACAAGTTTCTCTGATATTACCACGCATATCGAAACGCAAAATGCGCTTGAAGAAGTAAACATGGATCTTGAAAACCGCATTGAAGCGCGTACTCAAGAAATCCGTACTATCAATAAAGATTTACAAGCACAAATCGATAGCCGAGTACAAACTGAGCAAGCACTTACTTTAGCCAAAAAAGAAGCTGAGCAAGCTAATGACAGTAAAACGCGATTTTTAGCCTTGGCTAGCCACGATATTTTACAACCGCTGAATGCGGCGCGCCTATATCTTGCAGCTATTGATGATAAAACCCTTTCGAGCAACAACTTAAATAACTTTGAAAAGCTGGGTGCAAGCTTAGATTCAACGGTGCATTTGATGTCGGCGCTGTTAGAAATTGCCAAGCTCGAGCAAGGAGCAATGACCCCTACTCCGCGTCACTTTAGTATTGATGACATACTTGCCCCACTGAAAAATGAATACGCCATTATGTCGAGCGAAAAAGGCTTAAAACTGACAGTGCGTTCAAAGGGAATTATCGTTCATAGTGATATCACTTACTTACGCCGAATTATTCAAAACTTGGTGTCAAATGCGGTTAAATACACCGATAGTGGCAGAGTTTTAATTGCTTGTCGCAAACGCAAACATCATTTACGGATTGAAGTATGGGACACAGGCCCCGGCATTACAGAAGTAGAGCAAGCGAAAATCTTCAATGACTTTTATCGTATTGAAGCCGGTGATAACAAAGGGGTTGGCCTTGGCTTAGGAGTTGTAAAACGAATGGCCGACTTACTTTCTTTACGTTTAGATGTAAGTTCAACACCTGGCAAAGGTAGCCGCTTTAGTATTGAAGTACCTTATGGTGAAAGCCAATTTATTCAACAAAAAGATACGCCTAAAAAAGGGGTTGAGAACCGCAGTGCAATGAACATTATTGCTGTGGATGATGACCCTGAAAACCTTAATGCCATGGCAAGCCTATTGCAAAAGTGGCAGGCAAATTATCAGCTCTTTGATCAAGTTGAAACCGTGATGGCCTATGCCAAAGAGCACCGAGCGCCCGATGTGATCTTAATGGATTACCAGTTGGGTCATGATTGCGATGGCATCACGCTTATTAAAACCCTAAGAGAAATTTGGCAAAGCCCAGTGCCTGCCATTTTAATCACAGCGGTGCGTGATGAAGCCCTAAAACAGCAAACCAAAGAAGAGCAAATTCATTACCTTAGTAAACCTGTTAAGCCCGCAAAACTTAAAGCACTGCTTAACCACAGTACTTAACCAACGTTTTTAACAACATCGATTTAAGGCAAAGCAGTAGGCTTTGCCTTAAATTTTTGGAACAACCAACTAAGCCCAACTAACGACAAGCCTAAGCCGATAAACGAAATAGCTCGCAGCAACCCGGTTAAGTTTGCCATATCAATCAAGAACACTTTTAACACCACCAGCGCCAATAAGCCAATGCCGAGCTTTTGTAATACCGTAATGGTTCTTAACTGCCCCACCACAACCACCAAGGCACCGATAACAAGCCAAACTAAAGAATAACTGTAAAGCTCGGCATCTGAGGTTGGCAAAGCAATATTTATAAACTCGCCTTGCCAGTTATGGCGAATTTCCGCATTGATATATAAAACACTCATCACACCTGCAAGTGCTGTAAACAGCTTTTGTAAATAGTGCTGAGATTTAGTCAGTTGGCTTGCCCAAATTGCAATACAGGCGGGGACTAACCAAAGTAATAGTAACCAGTTAATAATCGGCCAACTGCCTATATTTATCGGCTCAAAAAACGGATTTACAGCAGTAAAGCTTTTCAGTATTAGTAAGCCACTCAGTGTTAATAACGCAAAACCTGCTACTTGATAGAGTTTTGCCAATTGCGCAGTAAAGCGTGAACGCAGTAAATAAATACAACCTAATATACCCCAGTTACAGGTTAATAAAATATGCTCATACACAGACAAGTTCTCAAAGTCTGGGTAGTGCCCCACCAACTGATAGCTCGTCTCTGTGGTAAGAAATAAAGCAATACAATGAAGCGTTGCACCTTCTAGCCACACCCGAACAGATTGCTGCTGCCAGTGCCTCGCTGCAAAGTAAAATAAGCAAGCGCAAACTGGGTATACAACCAAACTCCAGTGCACACCGAGCAGCAACGCACCACTGTAATCAGCTGACCAAGGTGCAAAGCTTAACCTAACTAGTAAAGCGCCAACTAAGCTCTTAAGCGGCCAAGTAGGTATGCTGAGTGACTGTTTATTGACATAAAAACTGATCAACAACACTTGCGCAGCAAGCGCTAAGGTCAAGCTGTTGCCTTCAAGGAGCATGGTTAACGCTAAGCTAATATTGGCATTACCGCCAAGCCAGTAACTAAATACCCGCATTGGATTTGTGCTATTAATTGATAACTTAAATAACCAAGCAGACAGTGCCAGTAATACAAAGCACCAAACCGGATACGCCGTCATCAAGGCATGTTCGGGAGTGATGACATATAAGCAACTAATAATCACAAAACTTGAAAGTGAAGCAAGTAAAGCAAAACCTAAGCGTTTAGGGTATTTACGACCAAACAAAAACCCATAACCCGCAAACAAAGCAATAAAAAACAGCCCTGCTCCGTAATTTTGCCGAAATACAAAAAGCTGCTCAGAGTAATCAACAGAATTGTATTGCCCTGTTAGCAAACACATTACACTCACCACAGCTAGTATCAGCCAGTGATCCCATGCACTGTTTTTTAATACCAAAAGAAGCAGTAAAGCCACTAACGACAACATACTAAGCTGCCAAGTAAGCAGATCATTATGACTGATGAGTAAAAGGTAAAGTGGCACGACAACAGCTATCAACAGAGGGTTGTCGGGCAGTTGCTTAAGTAGTGTTTTAAAGCGATGTGGACGGTATTCTATTTGTTTAATACTCAGCCCTAGGCGCGGAATCGCAATTAACAATACGATGCTAAATAGAGCATAAAGATTAATAAACCAATGCAGGTTTTTAGCTGCACTCATCGCAACTAAGTAATACCAGCCTAAATGACCTGCCCATAACAGATACCACAGCCAATGCCGTTTTACGTAATGCGCGACTAGCGAAGCAGAAACACTAACAAAAGCAACATAGGTTAGCAGCGCTATAAAGTCATTGCTCCCGGT
This sequence comes from Pseudoalteromonas sp. CO109Y, assembly GCF_004208935.1. Lineage (NCBI taxonomy): Bacteria > Pseudomonadati > Pseudomonadota > Gammaproteobacteria > Alteromonadales > Pseudoalteromonadaceae > Pseudoalteromonas > Pseudoalteromonas sp. CO109Y. The sequence continues at coordinate 24,568 of NZ_SGPD01000014.1, read as the reverse complement.
ATTGACCCAAACCGGGACACTGTAGGCGCCAATAATACCAATGACCGCAAGCACTGGACCAAAACGCAGAGCCATCCAGCTTGCTGCTACAGAAACTAAGGTTAAAATGCTAAATGCAGGTAAAGCTTGCAGTAAGCCATAATGGCTGTAGGCCAGCAAGGTCAATGCAAAACAACTAATAAAGCCGCCACTTGCCAGCGCCGCGGGAATATAGTTGCTAAACCCATCAAAGATAATACCTTTGCGATGTAAAACCTCCGCCGCAACAATTAAGCTCAAACCAAAAATAGCGCCAAGCGTGAGTCGCATGGTTTCAGATAATAAGCCTGCCTCCAGTGAATAGCGGGCTAAAAAGATACCGCCAAAGGCAAGTGCAACCGCTCCTACCCAAGTTAACCAATTGGCTTTGATTTGTGTAACGAGTTGGCTTACTAGCTGATTTAAAGTCGCAGGCTTGGATTTTGTTTGCTCTGGCTTTTTAGGGATAGCCTCAATCGGCTCAATAACGGCTTTCGGCTCTGGTTCAAATTTTGCTGTGTCAGTCAGTTCGGCGTTTGAATTATCAAACTGGTTTGCAGTATTTGCTTGTGGATTATGACTATATGTCGCGTTAAGCTTTACTCGAAGAGCAGCTACTTCTCGCTTTAAACTGGAGAGTTGAAAAAAGGCAAAAATACCCGCAATGGAGCCACCGACAACAACTAGTGCTAGTAATACTAGTAACGCAATACCGCCATCCATACTCTCTCCTTGTGTATGCTTTAAACAAAAAAAGCAAAAGCCTTAATTGTTTATACAATAAACACTTAGCAAGAGTAAATAAACAACGATATTGCGTTTTAGCCGGTTAAGACTGTTCAGTCACCGTACGCTCTAAGGTCATTTTAAAACCTGAGTCTGTGGTTTCATCGTGTTCAATCACTAAGATATAGTTACCCTCTTCAGTAAAATCCATATCGCTTTGTTGTAATAACACAATCTGTTGACCATTATCTTCAAACACCACATAAGTTGTATAAACTTCGTTATCAACTACCTGCTCTTGTTGGTCGTATTGATCTAACCCTTCAACAACATTGCTAGTATCTTCAACCGTTTCACCATTGAGGGTGAAGTACACATCAACTTCGTCAATTTCTTGCCCTGCATAGCTATCAATTAAGTTAACCACAGTAACTGCGTGACTGTAACTGCTTGGAGTTAGGTTTTCTTCAATGGTCATCATACGAGGGCCGTAATCTTTGTCATTGTAGAAAAGACCAACCGCACTTTGCTCACGCTCTAATGTCATTAAGAAGTTATCAACAATAGTATCGCCAGCTTCATCTAACATAGCGACACTATAACTATTTGGTGACATGCTCATGTATTCAGAGTAACTATCGTTGCTAACAACTTCGGTGTTGGTCGCCGTTGTGCCTCGGGTTACTTTAAACTGGGTTTGCGTGTAATCATCTATTGTATTGATAAAACGCAGCTGACCTTGCGCGTCTTGGTGGTTTAGTTGTGTTACTGAGCTACTAGCCGTCACAACATCAAGCGTAATGCCATCTTCTTCTGTTGCATAACTTGGACGGATCATCGCCATGTACGTTGCTTCATCATTAAAGTACACGGTTGGTGATTCAAAAATCACATCAGTGCTGCCGCTAGAGGTAATATAAATAGTGTAATAACCTTCCTCAAGCGTCGCTAATTCTGGCTCAACGAGGTATTGCGAAGTCATTAATAACTCAGCGGTATCAAATAACCCGTCGTCAGTAGCAACGTATACATCGTAAAGGTTATCTTCACCAACGATATTAAAAAAGCCAACATTGAATTCATCTTCATCGCTTGACGTCGGCACACTGAGCTCAGTAAAAATTGGTTCAGCAAAATCACCGTTCATTACTAGCAACTGAGTTTGATCATTTTTAATTTTGATTGTTTCTTCATCGATGGTGATATAACTATCATTGGCATCAACATATTCAAAACTGAGTTCATACTCCCCCGAACTGTAGTTATGACGAGTTGATACATCACCAAAATCTGCGCCCGAACGTTCAGTGTCATCAACAAATAAACGTGTGTATGGGCTGTTGTAAGAGCCATTGTACAGTTGCACATAGCCACTGTTGCTACTGCTGCTGTCATCGCTTGAACAGGCAGCCAGTACCGAAAGCAAACTTGAGGCAACAATTGTTTTAAGCAGAGTGCTTTTCATGGAATTTTTTCCTTATTGTTTGTAATACCCCATTCTGACTCGAATAGTGCGAAAAAATTCTATGTTTTACAAACTATTACCTTCACTTACAGTTACTTACGATAAGGTTAAAAAGTGTAGAAAATGATGTAGAAAAGCACTTAATTAATCATAATTATGGACAGAAAATCATATTTATAGTGAAAGCAGCTTACTTTTACACGAAAAGTAAATAATGATTACATTTTAGGCGCTTATGCAATCAAATCAGATAAATTATTAGATAGTTAAATTTGCGCTATGCAGCACAAAAAAATTAGCAAATAATGGTGTTCACACAAACGGGATTAGAATGAGGACTATGAACACGATTTTAACCACACAATGCGATGATGATGTTGGTCTAATTGCCAAGATCACCGGTCTTTGTCATCAGCATAATTTAAACATTACACGTAATAACGAATTTGTAGATAAAGACGCTAAACGCTTTTTTATGCGTACAGAGTTAAGCGGCGTTATTTCAGATGATTTTTTATCAAGCCTTGCTGAGCTACTTCCTGATGGCGCAGAGCTTGCCCTGCACAGCAGCGAAAAAACTAAAGTGGTATTGCTTGCCACTAAAGAAGCGCACTGTTTAGGTGGTGTATTACTAAAGCAATTCGAAAAAGCCTTAAACATCGAAGTACTGGCTGTGATTGCCAACTACGCCGACTTAGCGCCACTGGCTGCAGGCTTTGATGTGCCATTTCATGTGGTATCGCACGAAGGCTTAAGCCGTGCGGAGCATGATCAACAAGTCGGTGATTTAATTGCCAGCTATCAGCCTGATATCATCGGCCTTGCTAAATATATGCGTATTTTAAGCCCTGAATTTGTGGCGCGCTTTGAAGGTAAGATTATTAATATTCACCATTCATTTTTGCCAGCCTTTATTGGCGCAAAGCCTTACCATCAGGCATTTGAGCGCGGTGTAAAAATTATTGGCGCGACCGCTCACTTTGTTAATAATGAGCTCGATGAAGGGCCGATTATTTTACAAGATGTGACGCATGTCAGTCATGCTGATACCGCAGAGATGATGGCAAAAATGGGTAAAGATGTAGAGAAAACTGTGTTCTGTAAAGCGCTGCAACTCGCATCTGAACATAAACTGTTTATCAATGGTAATCGAACCGTGGTGTTCGCTTAAGCAATAAAATGAAGAGGCTGAGTGGCCTCTTTATTGTTTTTATTATCTTTTGTTATGCCGACTCAATAGGCTCTAATTGTAACTTAGAGGCAATTAATACCGCTTGAGTACGGTTATACACACCTAGCTTTCTAAAAATTGCTGTAATGTGTGCTTTAACGGTTGCTTCAGAAATATGTAACTCGTAAGCAATCTGTTTGTTTAACAAGCCTTCGTGCAAGTATTGCAACACCTTGTATTGCTGCGGCGTCAGTGAAGCCACTTGCGCTGCAATTTCTTTGTCTTCGCCATCTACGGCAGCCACTTTATCTTTAAGCTCAAGTGGAAGCCAAACATCGCCTTCAAGAATGTGGTTAATTGCCAGCGCAATATCATCTGATGAAGATGATTTAGGAATAAATCCCATCGCACCATAACCCATTACTTTAGAAACTACATTGATGTCTTCGCTGCCAGAAACAACAGCTATTGGTAAGCTTGGATAGTCTTCGCGAATGCGAATAAGGCCGTATAAATCGCCATTGCCTGGCATGTGAAGGTCTAGTAGTAAGATATCAAGATCTTCTTGCTCGCTCAGCACCTGCAAGGTGGTATCAAAGTTTTCCGATTCAAACACTTCTAAATCAGCGAACTTAGCACTCAATGCCCCTTTCAGCGCTTCACGAAATAACGGATGATCGTCCGCTATTAAAAACTGACTCATGGTTCACTCCTAATAAATTCGGCTGACACCTATTTCTAAGTGACAGCCGATATACTACGTTTAGAATCAACTTCTAATCAAGTTTTTAACGCGATTTTAACGATTTAATCGGTTTTCGATTAGCTCATCAACAACGCTCGGGTCGGCCAGTGTAGAAGTATCTCCAAGCTGTTGGTGCTCATTTGCCGCAATTTTACGTAAAATTCGACGCATGATCTTACCAGAACGAGTTTTCGGTAAACCTGGAGACCATTGGATCATATCTGGTGATGCAATTGGGCTTAACTCTTTACGAACCCAGTTACGTACCTCTTTTGTTAGTTCATCGCTCACTACAACACCCTCATTTGGAGTGATGTAAACATAGATGCCCTGACCTTTAATATCATGCGGGTAACCTACGACTGCAGCTTCTGCTACTGCTTCGTGAGCAACCAATGCACTTTCGATTTCTGCAGTACCTAGGCGGTGACCTGATACGTTAAGTACGTCATCTACACGGCCTGTGATCCAGTAGTAGCCATCTTCATCACGACGACAACCATCACCTGTGAAGTACACGCCTGGGTATGCTGAGAAATAGGTTTGTTCAAAACGTTCATGGTCGCCATAAACTGTTCGTGCTTGTGATGGCCAGCTATCTAAAATAACAAGGTTACCGTCAACCGCACCTTCTAGTGTATTACCCTCAGCATCAAATAATGCTGGTGCAATACCAAAGAATGGACGTGTTGCTGAGCCTGGCTTCATATCTGTCGCACCTGGTAATGGTGTGATCATGATGCCGCCAGTCTCTGTTTGCCACCAAGTATCTACGATTGGGCAGTTTTCGTTACCAATATGTTCGTAATACCATGCCCACGCTTCTGGGTTAATTGGCTCACCTACAGAACCCATAACACGAAGACTTTTACGAGTTGAAGTCGCTGTTGGCTCATCGCCTTTCGCCATTAGAGCACGAATAGCAGTTGGTGCTGTGTAAAGAATAGTCACGTTGTGCTTATCAATTACTTCACCCATACGGCCCGCTGTTGGGTAAGTTGGTACACCTTCAAATACGACTTGCGTGCAGCCATTCACTAATGGGCCATAAGCAATGTAGCTGTGACCTGTGATCCAGCCCACATCGGCACTACACCAGAAAATATCGTCTTCTTTAAGATCAAATACATATTCATGTGTCATTGATGCATAAACAAGGTAACCACCGGTAGTATGAACCACACCTTTTGGTTGACCCGTTGAGCCTGAAGTGTAAAGAATGAAAAGCGGATCTTCTGCATTCATTGGCTCTGGTTCACACTCAGCCGGTAAGTCAGCGACAAGCTCATGCCACCAAACATCATGACTATTCCATTCAACTTCACCACCCGTTAGCTGATGAACAATAACGTGCTCAACGGTGGTTACAGAGTCTTGTGATACCGCTTCATCAACATTTGCTTTAAGTGGTACGCAGTTGCCAGCACGGCGACCTTCGTCTGAAGTAATTACCACTTTAGCGCCTGAGTCATTAATTCGGTCAGCAATCGCTGATGGAGAGAAACCACCAAATACTACAGAGTGAATAGCACCAATACGCGCACACGCTTGCATAGCGTAAATAGCCTGCGGTGTCATTGGCATGTAAATAGCGACACGGTCACCTTTTGATACACCTAATTTTTTAAGGCCGTTGGCTAGCTTAGCTACTTCGTCGTGAAGCTGTTGGTAGCTAATATTTTCGTTGTGTTCAGGGTTATCGCCTTCCCAAATAAGAGCTGTTTTATCGGCTTTAGTGGCAAGGTGGCGGTCAATACAGTTGTAAGAAGCGTTAAGTTGGCCGTCTTCATACCAGCGAATGCTGATGTGGCCTTTGTCGAATGAGGTGTTCTTTACTTTGTTATAAGGAGTTGACCAATCAAGGCGTTTACCGTGCTCTCGCCAAAATCCTTCAGGGTCATCAATAGATTGCTTGTACAGTGTATTATATTTATCGTTATCAACTAGTGCTGCATTCTTGATATGCGCTGGTACTGGATAGATACTTTCTGACATTGTTGTCGTCTCCATTTTAATTACTTGCCTACGGCCTGCTTCAAGGATCACTCAGCAAAGCCCCTGAAAGTATTAGACCTTAGTTGTATATCTTGTCATTTAACAAAAAACTTTAAAATTGCCTTCTATAATCTAGTCCAATGTTAGGTTGGATGCGATTTAACTACCCATTCCACCTTAGTCTAATAGACCAATAGATAATTGAGAGAAGTCATTTCTTAAACAACAGTGATACAACAACATTAATGCAATCAACAAGTAGCTTCGACAGGAATACACATTATGACAACAACAAAAGTAACCGCATTAAAGACACTCACAGCTTCAGCTGTTTTATGTGCACTTGCAGGTACCGCTAACGCCGCAACCATTGGTAACACAGACGTTTCTTATGGTGGCTATGTAAAACTTGATGCTATGTGGAGTGATTACTCTGCAGGCGTACCAGCTGGCGGCAGCATTGGCCGTGACTTCTATGTACCAGGTACAACACCGGTAGGCGTAGACAGCGATAGCGATGCAGTATTTGACATGCATGCCCGCCAATCTCGCTTTAACCTAGGTACAGCAACAAAATTAGACGATGGGAAAACCATCAAAACTAAAATTGAAATAGACTTTATTGCTTCAGCGCCGGGCGGTAACGAACGTGTTAGTAACTCTTACGCGCCTCGTATTCGTCAAGCATTTGTGACTTATGATGGTTGGTTATTTGGTCAAGCTTGGTCAAACTTTCAAAACGTAGGTGCATTACCAGAAACACTCGACTTCGTCGGTCCTGCAGAAGGTACTGTGTTCGTACGTCAAGCACAGGCACGTTACACTACCGGTAATTGGTCATTCTCTATCGAAAACCCAGAGAGCACAGTCACAGTTGGCGGCGCACGTGTAGCTACTGATGATGCATCAATGCCTGACTTTACAGCACGTTACGCACATAAAGCTGACTGGGGTGAATTAGTATTTACCGGTCTTGCTCGCCAGTTAACTTATAAACAAAATGGCATTGATGCAGATACATCATCGTTCGGTATCAGTGCATCTGGTAAAGTAAATTTTGGCCAAAACAACCTTAAATTTATGTTAACTCAAGGCTCAGGTTTAGGCCGCTACATTGGTTTAAACGTAGCCAATGGTGCTGTGCTTGACGGTGATGATTTAGATGCAATTGATTCAACATCAGGTTTCATTGCCTATCAACAACACTGGAACAGCCAATGGCGCTCAACTTTCCTTTATTCATTCTTTTCAGCAGATAACAACACAGATTTACTTGCTGTGACTGGCGACCCTACAGAAATGAGCCAAAGCTATAGTGCCAACCTTTTGTATTCGCCTGTTAAAAAGCTTACATTTGGTGTTGAGTTTAAACATGCTGAGCGTGAGTTAGAAAGCGGTGCTGACGGCGATATGGACCGTCTGCAGTTCTCTGCAAAATACGTATTTTAAGATTTAAACTTATTTTACTTCCTGAAGCGGCTTCGGCCGCTTTTTTTATATCTCCTTTTTATATTTCTGTGCCCTTTAAACTTTTTTGCAAACAATTACTCACTAAAACAGCAAACCCTAATTGCAAATTATTTTCATTTAGATTAAATTACGCATTAATTTCACTATTCATTGAACTAATTGGAACTTTGCATGTCATCAACAAAATTTTTGCGCTTATCTCAATTAAGCCTTGTGACCTCAGCACTTTTAAGTGGCCACGCTTTTGCAGAACAACAAAAAGAAGAACAAGCAATTGAAAAAATTGCCGTGTATGGCCAGCATCATAAAAACTACATCACTGAAGAAGCACAGTCAGCAACCAAATTAGGGCTAACAATTAAAGAAACGCCACAGTCAATCTCTGTTGTATCACGTGCGCTAATGGATGACTTCTCACTCGATAACCTTAATGCTGTACTTGAAAGCACACCGGGTGTCACTGTTGAGCAAATAGAAACTGACCGTACTTATTTTAAAGCTCGTGGTTTTGAGATCACCAACTTCCAAGTTAATGGCATGGGTATGCCGCAAGACAACGGTTCAATCCAAGGTACTCTTGATACTTCTATTTTCGATAGTGTTGAAATTGTACGTGGTGCCAATGGTTTAATGACAGGTGCTGGTAACCCATCAGCAACAGTCAACATGGTTCTAAAGCGCCCTACTTATCAAACGCAAGTAAATGCGTCTGTATCGTATGGTTCTTGGGATAACAAGCGTTTAGAGCTTGACGCTTCAACTGCTATCAACGAAAACCACGCTGTACGTGCTGTATTTACCAAGCACAAAACTGAGTCATACCTTGACCGTTACGAGCAAGATAAAACAATTTATTACCTAGCCTACGAAGGCCAGCTAACTGATAGCACAGTAGTAACTGCAAACTATGTAAATCAAAAGAAAGATGCTGATAGCCCACTGTGGGGTGCCTTACCGCTTTATTACAGCGATGGTTCAGCAACAAACTTTGACGCTTCAACTAGCACAGCGTCTGATTGGTCATACTGGAATAACACAACTGAGCAGCTGTTCTTATCAATTGAGCAAGCAATTACCAATACTTGGTTCTTAAAAGCCAGCTACGCACACCTAGAAAATGAGCAAGACTCAGAGCTTTTCTATGTTTATGGTACACCTGATAGAGAAACAGGTCTTGGCTTAACGGGTTATGCGAGTGAATATGACCACAAAGATAAGCACGATATTTTAGATATTTACGCAACGGGTAAATTTGATTTATTTGGTATGGAACATGATCTGTCGTTTGGTGTAAACCAAGCAGATATGGATAACAAAGATAAATCATTGTATGACCGTACAACAGGCAATGGTTTCCCTGCAATGCCTGAGCTAGGTGGTTGGGATGGTGTTGCGCCAGTGCCAACACTTACCGATGGTTTAACAGGTGCTGATATCACCAGCCGTCAACGCTCAGCGTATATTTCAACACGTATCCGTGCAACTGACTCATTCAGTGTGTTAGCAGGTGTGAGCCAAGTAAATTGGGAAACTGAAGGTGCCTCTTACGGCGTTGCAAAAGACAAAGATAGCGACCAAACTGTGCCTTACTTCGGTGCTGTGTATGATATCAACGAAAGCTTCTCAACTTATGCAAGCTACACAGAAACCTTCGTACCGCAAACAGAGCGTGACATCAATGGCGATTACTTAGATCCAATCACAGGTAAAAGCAGCGAAGTTGGTGTGAAAGCACAGCTACTTGATGACGACTTATTTGTAACAGTTGCTTACTTTGACGCTAAACAAGTTGGCCTTGCTGTTGCTATCCCTGATTCATTACCTGATGACACTCGCTACTATGGCGCAGATGGCATTAACAGCGACGGTATTGAAGTAGAACTTAGTGGTCAAATCAACGAAACACTGAGTGCGAGCTTTAGCTACAGCAACCTAAACATTGATGGTGATGAGTTAGTAAAAGACTACACACCTGAAAACCAGTTCAAACTTGCTGTAACTCATAAAGTGCCTGAGATTGATGGTTTAACCTTTGGCCTAAACTATCGTTGGCAAGACGATACAAAGCGCGTACAAGTGCGTGATGCGGCAACAAATGCTGCACTTATCACCACAACGCAAGATGCGTACGGCCTATTAAACCTAATGGCAACCTACGATATTAACGACAATATGAGCGTTAACTTGAACGTTAATAACGTGACCAACGAAAAGTACATCCATAGTCTTTTCTGGGCTCAAGGTTATTACGGCGCACCGCGTAACTACTCAGTGTCTTTCAACTGGCAGCTGTAAGCTTGAGCTAGAAGCTGTAAGCTGTAAGCTGTAAGTTTTAAGCTGTAAGCTGTAAGCTGAAAGTTTTAAGCTGTAAGCTGTAAGTTTTAAGCTTTAAGCTTTAAGCTTTAAGCTTTAAGCACATGAAAGAGTTGCAAGAGTAAAGTTTACCTTTTCTAACTTTACTCTCGCTAACTTTACTCTCGCTAACTTTCCCCTTGCTAACTTTACTCTCGCTAACTTTCACCCATAAAAAAACCGCTAACTATGTAGCGGTCTTTTTTGTGTTAAGTGCGGGTCAAATCACGCTTAACTGTACTCTTTTGCGGTGTTTATAGCTCGTCTTCAGCTAATAGGCCTGCATCTTCACCATCTTCTGGTTGTTCTGTTGCCTGAAGTAATAGCATCTCACGTAACTTACCTTCGATCTCATCTGCGATCTCTGGGTTGTCTTTTAAGAACTTAATTGAGTTTGCTTTACCTTGACCAACTTTGCTGCCATTGTAGCTGTACCAAGCACCTGATTTTTCAACAATCTTATGCTTAACACCTAGGTCAATTAACTCGCCTTGTTTAGAAATGCCTTCGCCATACATGATGATGAACTCAGCTTGTTTAAACGGCGGAGCAACCTTGTTTTTAACAACTTTAACGCGAGTTTCGTTACCAACAACCTCGTCGCCTTCTTTCACAGAACCAATACGACGAATATCGATACGTACTGAAGAGTAGAATTTAAGTGCGTTACCACCTGTTGTTGTTTCAGGGTTACCAAACATAACACCAATTTTCATACGGATTTGGTTGATGAAAATACATAGTGTGTTTGAACGCTTGATGTTACCTGTAAGCTTACGTAATGCCTGTGACATTAAACGAGCTTGTAGACCCATGTGTGAGTCACCCATGTCACCTTCGATTTCAGCTTTAGGTGTTAAAGCTGCTACCGAGTCAACAATCACAACATCAACAGCACTTGAACGAACTAACATGTCACAGATTTCTAATGCTTGCTCACCAGTATCTGGTTGAGAAACAAGTAAGTCATCAATGTTTACACCCAATTTTTGTGCGTATACAGGATCTAGAGCGTGCTCAGCATCTACGAATGCACACGTTTTACCTTGCTTTTGAGCTTCAGCGATAACTTGTAAAGTAAGCGTTGTTTTACCTGATGATTCAGGACCATACACTTCAACAATACGACCCGTAGGCAAACCACCAATACCTAGTGCGATATCGATACCTAGTGAACCTGTTGAGATTGCTTCAATATCTAGGGCTTTATTGTCGCCCAGTTTCATAATTGAGCCTTTACCAAATTGACGCTCAATTTGTGATAAAGCAGCGTCTAAGGCTTTTTGTTTGTTATCGTTCATTCTGTTCTCCAAATCCGGCTAATGCAGACAGTATACTGTATGAAATCACAGTATCAAGCTAATTTTCAGATTTTATCAATTCAATTATATTTTTTAATGAGTAAACAATAGCTTGCAGTCTAACTTCAGCTCGATCGCCAGAGAAAACTTGCTGACTTGGGTAGTTTTGACCAGCAAAATGAATGCAAAACCATACTAATCCCACAGGTTTATCCAGTGTTCCACCACCGGGGCCTGCTATTCCCGAAATAGCTATTGCGATATCTGAATTTGCTGCTTTTGCTGCCCCCGATGCCATTTCAACAACGGTTTGCTCACTCACCGCACCAAAGCTGTTTAAGGTCTGCTCGCTAACGCCAATGAGCTCATGTTTTGCTTGGTTACTATAAGTGACAAACGCTCGATCAATATAATTAGAACTGCCTGGGGTATCGGTTAGTGCATAACTCACTCCACCACCAGTGCATGACTCTGCGGTAGTGATCCATAAGCGTTTATCCGTTAAAATAGCTCCTAATTTCGCAGCAAGTGTTTTAATCTCTTGATGTAATTCCATATTCAGCCTTTGGGTAAATACATGTCGTTTGATCTTTATGCACCGCACACTATAAAACAACAAACCCCTATGATGCAGCAGTATCTAAAAATAAAAGCCGAGCACCGGGATATTTTATTGTTTTATCGTATGGGCGACTTTTACGAACTTTTCTTTGATGATGCCAAGCGTGCAGCGCAACTTCTTGATATTTCTCAAACCCATCGAGGTAAAGCCGGTGGCGATCCCATTCCAATGGCAGGCGTACCCTATCACGCAGTCGAAAACTACTTAGCTCGCCTTGTACAAATGGGTGAGTCAGTAGCTATTTGTGAACAAGTTGGTGACCCAGCGACTAGCAAAGGCCCTGTTGAGCGTAAAGTTGTACGTATTGTTACACCGGGCACAATTTCTGACGAAGCGTTATTACAAGAACGCCAAGACAACTTACTAACCAGTGTATGGCAAAATAAACAAGGCCTATATGGTATTGCTTACTTAGATATTAACTCTGGCCGATTCAATGTGTTAGAAGTTAATACCGATGAAGCATTTAGCTCAACATTACAGCGTTTAGCCCCTGCTGAGCTGCTTTACAGTGAAACATTTGCAAATGTGCACTTAATTGAACATATCAAAGGTGCGCGTCGTCGCCCAGAATGGGAATTTGATCTAGATACAGCGCAGCATTTACTTTGCGATCAATTTGGCACCAAAGATTTAGTTGGTTTTGGAGTAGACAAAGCACACGCAGCTTTAGTCGCTGCAGGCTGCTTAATGCAATACGTAAAAGACACTCAGCGTATAGCCCTGCCGCATATTCGTGCAATCACCCTTGAACAAAACGAACACGCGGTGATCTTAGATGCAGCAACTCGTAAAAACCTTGAACTAACGGTTAATTTATCGGGTGGTTACGAAAACACTCTTGCACAAGTACTTGATAAAACAGCCACAGCTATGGGGTCACGCTTATTAAAGCGTCGTATTCATACCCCTGTGCGCAGCAAAACAGAGCTCAACTCTCGACTAAACGCAATTAGCGCAATTATCGATGCGCAATTATGTGGTGAGCTACAAGAGTCATTAAAGCAAATTGGCGATATTGAACGTGTTATTGCACGCCTAGCGCTTTGCACTGCTAGGCCGCGAGATTTAACGCGCCTGCGTAGCGCGCTGCAAGCTCTCGCGCCACTTCACGAACTATTACTAGATGCTAACGATCCGCGTATTAGTCAAATTATTGCTAAGTCGCAACAGTTACCTGAACTACAAGATTTACTAGAGCGTGCTGTAATCGAAACCCCACCGGTGCTTATTCGTGATGGGGGTGTGATTGCACCAGGTTACAACAGCGAACTTGATGAATGGCGAGCGCTAAGCCAAGGTGCTACCGATATTCTTGAAAAGCTTGAAGAGCGTGAGCGTGAGCGCACTGGCATTAGCACCTTAAAAATTGGTTATAACAAAGTGCATGGCTTTTTTATTGAAGTAAGCCGCGCTAACTCACATTTAGTTCCTGCGGATTATATTCGCCGCCAAACGCTAAAAAATAATGAGCGCTATATTATCCCAGAGCTTAAAGAGCATGAGGATAAAGTACTTGGTAGCCAGTCAAAAGCGCTAGCGCTTGAAAAACAGCTTTACGAGCAACTCTTTGAGTTTATTGCTCCGCACATTGAGCAGCTACAAACAATGGCAGCTGTTCTAGCAGATTTAGATGTACTGAACAATTTAGCCGAACGTGCACAAGCGCTTAATTATGCTAAGCCAACTCTGTGCGATAACGATAACATCAGTATTAAGCAAGGTCGCCACCCGGTAGTAGAGCAGGTAATGAAAGACCCGTTTATAGCTAACCCTGTAGAGCTTAATAACGACCGTAAAATGCTGATTATCACAGGTCCAAATATGGGTGGTAAATCGACCTATATGCGCCAAACTGCACTTATTGTTCTAATGGCTCACATTGGTTGTTACGTTCCTGCTGATAGTGCAGAAATTGGGAATATTGACCGTATCTTTACGCGTATTGGCGCAAGTGATGACCTAGCATCAGGACGCTCAACCTTCATGGTTGAAATGACCGAAACAGCAACTATTTTAAATAACGCCACAGCACAATCACTGGTACTGATGGATGAAATTGGTCGCGGTACCTCAACTTATGATGGCTTATCGCTTGCCTATGCAACGGCTGATTATTTAGCATCAAAAATTGCCGCTAAGACCTTATTTGCAACCCACTATTTTGAGTTAACCGAACTGGCCGAGCAAAAAACGGGGTTAGTTAATGTGCACCTAGATGCCATTGAGCACAACGACACCATTGCCTTTATGCATACCGTGCTTGAAGGCGCAGCAAGCAAGAGCTTTGGTTTACAAGTTGCTGCCTTGGCTGGTGTACCAAAAGCGGTTATCCAACAAGCAAAACAAAAGCTTAAAATGCTTGAGAACCATCAACCTGTTACTGCTCCTATTGAGCAACAACAGCAAACATTAAGTTTTGATGATGAGCCTTCTGAGCTTGAATTAACCTTAAAACAGCTTGATCCAGATAGCTTAACGCCAAGACAAGCACACCAACTACTGTATCAATTAAAAGATTTACTGTAGTGAAATAAAAGAGGCATAAAAAAAGCTGACGTAACGTCAGCTTTTTTGTGTGTTCTAGACCCGAAGGCCTATGTATTGTTGTCAAATTAGGTGAATTGGTCGAATAGGCTATCTGTACTTAACCCTTCGTGTTGCAAAATGTCTTTTAAGCGACGTAATGCTTCAACTTGTATTTGTCTTACACGTTCCCGTGTTAAGCCAATTTCACGACCAACATCTTCAAGGGTTGATGGCTCATAGCCTAGTAAACCAAAACGACGAGCAAGTACTTCACGCTGTTTCGGGTTTAACTCTCCAAGCCAATCAACAATGTGCTTGTTAATGTCATTACTCTGTACTTCGCCCTCTGGACCATAGTCTTTCTCATCGGCGATAATATCTAATAACGCTTTGTCATTTTCACCGCCGATAGGTGTATCCACCGAGGTGATTTTTTCGTTTAAACGCAGCATCTTAGTGACATCTTCAACCGGCTTATCTAAGCACTCTGCAATTTCTTCTGCGGTTGGTTCATGGTCAAGTTTCTGCGTTAATTCACGGGCTGTTCTTAAATAAACATTAAGCTCTTTAACCACGTGAATAGGTAAACGAATCGTACGTGTTTGGTTCATGATGGCACGTTCGATAGTTTGACGTATCCACCAAGTTGCATAAGTTGAAAAACGAAAACCACGTTCTGGGTCAAATTTCTCAACGGCTCTGATAAGGCCTAAATTACCTTCTTCAATAAGGTCTAGTAGCGCAAGGCCACGGTTGTTATAGCGGCGGGCAATTTTCACCACTAAACGTAAATTACTTTCAATCATTCGCTTGCGAGAGGCTTCACAGCCTTTCAGTGCTTTTCGAGCAAAATAAACTTCTTCTTCTGCGCTTAGCAGCGGAGAAAAACCAATCTCACCAAGATACAGCTGTGTAGCATCTAAATTCTTGGCAACTTCTTCTTTTGCAAAAATTTCATCTTCGTTGTCGACTTCTTCAAGTAATTCAGAAGACTCTTCTTCGACTACCGTGTCATCAAATTTATCGTCAATCGCGTCAGTTTTTTTCTCAAGTTTTGCTGTGTGACCCATAAGCGTCCTCCCGAGCAAATATGTGATTGAGCTAAATCACTTTATCAATACCCTAAATGGCTAAGGTAGATACTTAGCAGGATTGACTGCTTGACCCCGATAACGAATTTCAAATCTCAAAGCCGTAACCGAAGAGTCTGAACTGCCCATTTCTGCTATTTTCTGCCCTGCCTTTACTTCCTGTTTTTCCTTTACAAGCAACTTTGAATTGTGCGCGTAAGCGCTTAGGTAATCATCATTGTGTTTCAATATGATTAAATTACCGTAACCCCTCAATGCGTTGCCCGCGTATACCACAGTTCCATGTGCAGCAGCTAAAACAGAAGCCCCTTGTTTATTAGTGATCTGTAATCCTTTAAAACCGTTCTCTTTATTAGAGAAGCGTTTTGTGACTTTACCTTTTGCAGGCCAGCCCCATACAACTTTGGCATTAGAATTACGCTTTTTTTCACTAATTATTTTGTTGGCTTGTTTCTGAACATACTCTCGTTGTTTTGGCTGATCAAGCCCTTTCTTTAATTTTTTGTTATTTTTTTGTATAGAAAAAGTAGACTTTTTACTCGAATTCGTATATTTTTTCGTCTTTTTTGATTTTTGTGCCGATTTTGTGAGCGAAATACTCTGCCCAGGGAAGATGGTATAAGGTGCTGGAATATCGTTTATTTTTGCGAGCGTTCGAAAATCTTGCTGAGCGCTAAAAGCAATTGAATACAAAGTATCGCCCTTTTTGACTACATATTTTGAGCCAGAGATATTTACTTTGCGTGTGGCGGGTTTAACTTTATTATCTAAACTACTAACCGGTGCCGGTGCTTCGCGAGAAGTACAACCAAAGAGCAAAATACTAAGAAACAAAGTAACATAGACTGTTAACTGCCTGCTCATCGTAAAATGCTCCTTATCGTACTAGTTTAATGGTTTTGCGGGTTATCGTAGTAAAAAGTACGCAACCACAACTAAAACAACTAATCCCCAGCCAAGCGCTTCAACATATTGACGTAATTTTTGCTCCATTTTAACGCCGCCCCACTTCATTAAAGCCGACACTAAGAAGAAACGCGCGCCACGACCTATTGCCGAGGCAATTAAAAATGGCAAGAATGCCATTTGCATCAAACCTGCACCTATGGTGAAAACCTTATAAGGTATAGGAGAGAAGCCCGCTAAAAACACCACCCATACACCATAGTTTTCAAACCAACTTAGCGCTGTGTCAAATTTAGCTTGCCAACCCATTTGCGCAATCAGCGGCTCAACTACAGGTTCGAATAACCAAAAGCCAAGTAAGTAACCTAAAATACCGCCAATCACTGAAGCAATAGTCGTAAAGCTGGCAAAGCGCCATGCTTTATCTGGCTGAGCAAGCGACATAGGGGCTAGCATGACATCCGGTGGCACCGGAAAAAAAACAGATTCAGCAAAACTCATCCCTGCTAAATAACGCTCCGCATGACGGTGTTTAGCCCATACCAGCGCCATATCATATAACTTAGTAAACAACTTCAAAGTATAACGTCCTATTCAATATCACCAGGTACCAAAGGTACAAATCTTACTGGTGCAACTTTATGTTCTGTAAATGTATCGCCATTTCTAACGACCATCATTAATTGCTGATCTTGCTCACCGATAGGTGCAATCATAACGCCCCCATCAGCAAGTTGTGCCAGAAGTCCTTGTGGCATAGTGGCCGCAGCGGCAGTAACAATAATCCCCTCAAATGGAGCTTGCGACTGCCAGCCTTGCCAACCGTCACCGTGTTTCATGGTGACATTATATAAATCAAGCTTATGCAAACGGCGTTTTGCTTGCCATTGCAATGCTTTAATACGCTCTACCGAGCACACTTTAGTGAAGGTTTTTGCCAATATTGCCGTTTGGTAGCCAGAGCCTGTGCCAATTTCGAGCACTTTATCACGTACGCCTGCTAAGCGAAGCAGCTCTGTCATGCGTGCGACAATATATGGCTGCGAAATCGTTTGTCCTTGACCGATTGGCAATGCGGTATTTTGATAAGCTTTGTGCTGCAAAACATCATCAATAAAAATGTGTCTGGGTGTTGAGGCAATCGCTTCAAGCACCGTACTGTCTTCTACACCCTCGCGTTTTAATAATTCAGCTAATGCCAATGCACTGCGATTATAATTAGTCAGCACTATTAATCTCCATATTTGCTAACCAGCTATCGACGGCTTGTAAGCTCTCTTTCGCCGTCATATCAACACTAAGTGGGGTCACTGATGCATAACCATTATTAATGGCATAAAAATCAGTGCCTTCACCTGCATCACTTTCAGCACCAAGGGTACCATACCAATAAATGTCACGGCCCCATGGGTCTTGTTGCTTCGTCATGGTTTCAGCTTTATGACGCGAACCTAAACGGGTTACCTTAACTCCTTTAAGCTCTGTAAGCGGAATATCTGGCACGTTTAAGTTGATGATTTGATCTTTCGGTAATGGGTGCGATGCCAACTCTTTGATAATACTCACCGCAACCGCAGCTGCAGTTTCAAAGTGATTTCCTTTTTTAGAACATAACGACACTGCAATGGCAGGTAGCCCTAAGTGACGGCCTTCAGTGGCAGCGGCAACGGTACCTGAATACAAGGTATCATCACCTAGGTTGGCGCCGTGGTTTATTCCTGCAACCACTAGATCTGGCTGCTGCTCGACTAATTCATTAACTCCCAAATGCACACAGTCAGTCGGCGTGCCATTAATCGAAATAAAGCCATTATCAAGGGTGGTTGCACGCAATGGGTTCATGAGCGTTAATGAATTACTTGCGCCACTACAATTACGATCTGGCGCTACTAAGGTCACATCTGCTATTTGCGTCAATGCATGATACAAAACCGCAATCCCTTTAGCATGTACGCCATCATCATTGCTCAATAAGATTTTCATTTACGCATCCTTTTGTTTTTGTTCTCTGGGGCTTGCATCTTGATAGTCCACCAGCTCACGCAGCAGGGCGGTAGCAAAACAGCCTTTTGGTAAACCAAAACTTAACTTTAAAGTAGTTTCATCAATCGTTTCAACAGCTAATGAATCAGGAATAAGTCGTAACATTCTACGCTCATTCTTAAGGCCAAGTTCGCTAAGGCCATCTATCCAAGACTGATAAGGTTCGAGCCACACTTTTTCGGTTTCGGTCAGGCCTTTTTCGCCTTTACCAACCATAGGTGCCGACATCACAATATCGCCAGACGCTAAGCGCGCAATATTGTCATCACTAATATTGTCTTCAAAAAATGCATTACTGCCGCTGAGCATAAACACTTCGCGGTGCATTGTTTTCGCAAGGCCATGCTCAGCAACCCGCATACTCACGATTTCATTAAATACATAAGAGCGCGCAGCTGAAATAACTAAGCCACGCAATTTTTTATCGCGGATACGCTCTCCAGCAAACATGCGCTTTGCCATTTCAAGGTTGTGACCACCATGCCCAAAGCGCTGCTCGCCAAAGTAATTAGGCACACCAGCACGCACCGCGTTGATACGGCACAAAATATCCAGCGGCTCAGTGACATTACGTAATGTAATGGTAAAGCGGTTACCTTTATGACAACCGGTTCTGAGCTTACGGTTATGGCGCTGTTGCGATATTACAAAAAACTGCTCGTTATTCAGTTCGCTAAATTCTATGTGCTTTTTAATGGGAACTGGCACGCTAAACCATTGGGTACACACGCCATGACGGTCTTTTAAGCCTGCATAACTCACATCACGTGGAGATACCCCTGCTTTTTCGGCAATGCGTTTCGCAATAAACTGAGTATTTTCGCCTTTTTTTACAACCTGCAAGCAAACATGTTCACCAGAACCGGTAAACTCAATACCTAAGTCTTCATCAACCATGAAGTCTTCAGCATGGGTTTTAAAGTCAGCCTTAGAAAGAGGTTTACCGTATAGGTAGTTTAACTCACTCATGCGCTTTGTTTGCTCATAATCACCACTGCGTGGCTTGAGATACCTTCTTTACGACCTTCAAACCCAAGCTTCTCAGTGGTTGTTGCTTTCACATTAACTTGTGAAATATCAGCTTCAAGGTCTTGGCATAAGTTTTCACGCATAGCTTGAATATGTGGCAACATTTTTGGTGCTTGCGCAACAATCGTGACGTCGGCATTGCCAAGTACATAACCTTGCTCTTTAGCAAGCCCAACCACGTGGCGTAGTAAAATTCGGCTATCAATATTTTCGTATTCGCTAGCAGTATCAGGGAAATGCTTGCCAATATCACCCATTGCCAATGCGCCTAAAATGGCATCACACAATGCGTGAATGGCAACATCACCATCTGAATGAGCTAAAAAGCCTTGTGGGTAATCTATTTTTTCACCACAAATTACCAACGGGCCTTCGCCGCCAAATTTGTGTACATCAAAGCCATGGCCAATTCGAATCATGAGGTACTCTCGTTTTGTTGTTTTTGCAGTAAAAATGCTGCTAAATCTAAATCTTCTGGGGTGGTGATTTTAATGTTGTCACTGCGACCTGCAACCAGCTTAACAGGCTGCTTAGCCCATTCAATTGCCGATGCCTCATCAGTGATAGTCACACCATTTTTAAGGGCACTTGATAGCGCATTAGTAAGCGCTTGATAAGGGAAAAGCTGAGGGGTGAGTGCCTGCCATAAATCATCACGTGGCACCGTTTGCTCACTGTGGGTATGACCGCGCTTAATGGTGTCTTTTACTTTTGACGCTAAAATACCGCCTTCATTGGCAGCGATACATTCAGTTATTAAACGCTGAATATCAGCAAGACACACTAACGGCCTTGCCGCATCGTGAACAAGTACCCAATCAGGTGGGTTGTCAGCAAGTGATAGCAAGGCGTTAAGCACAGAATCAGCGCGCTCTTTACCACCACTCACACGCTCAATACGCTTATCTATGTGTGGTAAATCAGCAAAGTAGCCGTCATCATCGCTAATTGCTACTTTGATGGTGTTTAATTCGTTAAGTTCTGCAAGTTTACTTAGGGTATGTTCTAAAATAGTTTTACCCGCAAGTTCAATATACTGCTTTGGCGCCGAATGCTGCATTCGACTGCCAACTCCCGCAGCGGGAACAATGGCGGTGATAGTTTGCTTAGTGTTCATTTTGCTGTTGACCTGGTAATACGCGAATAAAGGTTTCGCCAGGTTTAATCATTCCTAATTCATTACGCGCCCGCTCTTCGATGCCCTCTTGACCGAGTTTTAAGTCTTCAATATCGGCTTTGAGCACTTTATTGCGCTTTAATAATTTCGCATTGGTGTCTTGATGAGAGGTAACCGCTTGTTTTAAACGAGTGTAATCTTGCACCCCATTATGGCCAAACCATAAGCGGTACTGAATAAATAAAGCCAAACACAACAAGGCGAATTGAAAAACCCGCATTGAACACTCCTTCGCGGTTAAATTAAGTCAAAGGGCGTTTTAAATTACGCCAATTTATATTGCTTGCTAACAGCATTTCTCTTAATGACAAACGCTTAGGTGTGATGCGTTTATTAAATTGCCATTGATGACCGCAACACGCCGCTGCCATCACCGCCTTTGCAGGCTTAAGCAATTGAATATGCGTGTTTTCTAGCGATTCACCGGAAGTATCAAACCAACCAAGCTCGTTGCAATGTACCTTATTGTCGCTTACTTGATCTAAGCTGTCTATGCGAACGGTTGTACATTGCTCGTCATTAATTAACACGGGAACAATTAACCCGCGCTTAGCATGTTGACTATAAAAGTCTTTTGAGTCTCTTTTGTTATAAACAGGCGGCGTTGTTTTTTGTTTT
This sequence comes from Pseudoalteromonas sp. CO109Y, assembly GCF_004208935.1. Classification (NCBI taxonomy): domain Bacteria; kingdom Pseudomonadati; phylum Pseudomonadota; class Gammaproteobacteria; order Alteromonadales; family Pseudoalteromonadaceae; genus Pseudoalteromonas; species Pseudoalteromonas sp. CO109Y. The sequence goes on along the minus strand of NZ_SGPD01000014.1, from coordinate 3,310 downwards.
TCAAGCCAACTGCCATTTTGTGAATCGAGCTGTAGTGGCGCATCACCACTGACAATACGCATAGCTAAACGCTCAATATAGTAAGGCAGGCTTGCTAATAAACGTTTTAGCCTTGCTGTATCAGGTTCATCAACTAAACGCGGGATCTCACGAGCATAAAATGCATTACATAACTGCGCATACAAAGCTTGCTCGGCATCAGTTTGCCAAATTTCGGCTTGTTGCGAGTGTTCGCTCTGTGAAGTTGGTTTAGACAATGCGCGCTCTTATAAAACAATTGCTTGACTGTTTTATAGCATAGAGCGTTTATTGAGCGCTACTTTACTGCGCCTTTTTTACCCAATTTTGCGTTACCAGTTTCTAAAAACTGCACCACTGCATCACGCTTTTTACCTAATAACAAACTACCATCAGCTAAAAACATAAAGTTTTGCCAACAACGTTTAAAAACGGCAAAGCTGGTTTCAATAATATTGTCGCGAGCCATGCAAAAATAAACAGTGGTGTTTGCTTCCCACTCTAAGTGGTTAAGGATTTCTTCTGGTAACTGCTCATCGCCCGCTTCCCATGCACTTTCCCAGTTAATGGTCTCTGAAAAGCTGTCGTCTTTGCCGCACCAATCTGTTTTATCAAAAAAGTCAGGGTGATCATGCTCGCGGCTCACCATAGTAGTCCATAAAACCGCAGCGCGTTCAGCGCTCATTGGTTTAATTTGTGCTGCGTCTTCGCTGCTTATCGGCATATCTTTATGACGAAAAACCCAGGCTTTTTTGTATTCATCTAACGAAATATAATTCATAGTTTAGGCAGTTTGTTTCAGCGTAAAATGTGCAAACTGCAATTATACCCAAATGACTCCAAGATGCGAGATAAACACATGACAATCAAACCCGGTATTTACCAACATTACAAAGGTCCAAAATACAAAGTTGAATATGTTGCTACTCATAGCGAAACGAATGAGCCACTGGTAATTTATCAAGCGCTATACGGCGAATTTGGCATGTGGGCACGCCCGCTTAGTATGTTTACAGAAACCGTCACTGTGGAGGGTAAAACGATACCGCGTTTTGCATACCTTTCAGACGCCGACTAACTGTGGCATCATGACGCTATTAATCACTGCTCAGACCAGATAAGGTGACATCGTGCTTTTTAATTCAACCGACAACTACATTGCCAGTAACTCATTAAAACAAGCGGTTAACGCAGCGATCTTGCTCGAAAAACCGTTGCTAATAAAAGGTGAGCCTGGCACAGGTAAAACCATGCTGGCCGAGGAGCTTGCAAAAAGCTTAGACACCACACTAATTCAGTGGCACATCAAATCAACCACTAAGGCGCAGCAAGGCCTGTATGAATATGATGCGGTATCGCGCCTTCGCGACAGCCAGTTAGGTGACGAGCGAGTGCACGATATCAGCAACTACATTGTAAAAGGGAAATTATGGCAAGCCTTTACTTATGGTGAGCAACATAACAAGCGCCCTGTACTATTGATTGATGAAATCGACAAAGCCGATATTGAATTTCCCAACGACTTGCTATTAGAGCTCGATAAAATGGAGTTTCATGTTTATGAGACCGGCGAGCGCGTTATTGCAAAGCAACGTCCGATTGTGATCATTACGTCGAATAATGAAAAAGAGCTGCCAGATGCCTTTTTACGTCGTTGTTTTTTCCATTACATTGATTTTCCAAGTAGTGAAGAAATGGCGCAAATTATCGATGTGCATCACCCTCACGTTAAACAAGACCTAGTTCGCCAAGCACTTGAGGTGTTCTTTAATCTACGTGACGTAAACGGCATTAAGAAAAAACCATCAACCAGCGAATTACTTGATTGGTTAAAACTGCTGATGGCTGAAGATATAGATGCTAAAACACTGCATGATAAAAGCCAAAAAGGCGGCTTAATGCCAATGTTTGGCGCGTTATTAAAGAACGAGCAAGACATTAGCTTAGTCGAAAAACTTGCGTTTATGAGCCGCCGTTAAGATGTTAATTGCGTTTTTCTTCAAGCTTCGCGAATACCGCTTACCTGCTAGTTTGCGAGAGCTACTTGATTTGATCAATGCGCTCAAGCAAGGGGTTATTTTTGCCGATGTTGACGCGTTTTATTACTTAGCGCGTACCATCATGGTCAAGGATGAAACCCACTTTGATCGTTTTGATAAAGCCTTTGCAGATTACTTTAGTGGTGTGGCCGACCTCGATCTGCTCGAAAGCTTAAAACAGCAACATGCCTTGCCTGATGATTGGCTACGCAAAGAGTTTGAAAAGCACTTAAGTGAAGAAGAAAAAGCGCAATTACAAGCCATGGGCGGCCTTGATAAACTCATGGAAACCCTCAAGCAACGCCTTGAAGAGCAGCAAAAGCGCCATGCTGGAGGTAATAAGTGGGTAGGTACCGGTGGCACTTCGCCATTTGGCGCCTATGGTTATAACCCTGAAGGTGTGCGTATTGGTCAAGACGGTAACCGACATCGCCGTGCGGTAAAAGTATGGGATAAACGCAGCTACCGAAACCTTGATAGTGACCGTGAAATCGGCTCGCGCACCATTAAACTCGCTCTAAAAAAACTTCGTAAATTTGCCCGTACTGGTGCAAGCGATACTCTCGATTTAACCGAAACCATTCGCGCAACCGCAAAGCAAGGCGGCATGCTCGATGTAAAAATGGCACCAGAGCGCCATAATGCGGTAAAAGTATTGATGCTGTTTGATATCGGCGGTTCAATGGATGATTACATTCATACCTGTGAAGAGTTATTTAGTGCCGCCCACAGCGAATTTAAGCATCTTGAGTTTTACTATTTTCATAACTGTTTGTATGAGCATGTTTGGCAAGACAACGAACGTCGTCACTCTAACGTCATTGATACCATGACCTTGATTAACAAGTTCACCAGCGACTACAAGGTGATCTTTGTTGGTGATGCCACCATGGGTCCTTACGAAATAGCCTACCCCGGTGGCAGCGTTGAGCATTGGAATGAAGAACCCGGCAGCGCTTGGCTAAACCGCATAACCAATCACTTTGATAAAGTCGCCTGGCTCAACCCACAACCCGTTGAACACTGGCGCTATTATCAATCGATAGATTTTATAAAGCAGTTAATGGACAACCGCATGTACCCACTCACGCTAGATGGGATTAGTAATGCGATTAGGGAGTTGAGTTAAAGTTAGAAAGTTAGAAAGTAGAAAGTAGAAAGTAGAAAGTAGAAAGTTAGAAAGTTAGAAAGTTAGAAAGTTAGAAAGTTAGAAAGTTAGAAAGTTAGAAAGTTAGAAAGTTAGAAAGTTAGAA
>NZ_SGPD01000013.1:0-89636 GCF_004208935.1 Pseudoalteromonas sp. CO109Y | reverse complement strand
TCCGAATTGAGATCAACTGTTTTTTGAAGTTTTTATGAAAAAAATGACTGTTCGCGCAAAATACGAACGAAACGGGTAAAAATAGCACTAAAAAAGGCCCTGAAGGGCCTTTTAACGTTATTTTACTATGAGCTTCCAACCTACTTTTGCTTGTAGCTTGGACTCTAGTTGCAGTTCACTGGCCATTAATGGGTGATATTTTAACCAATCACCATCAAATGTCAGTGTGAGGGTGTTTTCATTAACACTGAGATCAATCGCTGGTAGTACATCATCTTGGCGACGCATTGATAAGATCACAGCGATCCGTACTACCCTTGTTAAGCATTCTGCGAGTACTTGATGACAGCCCAAGTGAGCAAAACTGTTTTTAACAAGATCAGCGCGATGCTCACAAGCAACAGCGGTAATCAGTTTATGCTCAGATTGCGAGAACCCTGGCATATCTGTGTTTTCTATAATGTAAGCCGTGTGCTTATGATAAAGCTTATACTCTATCAGTAAGCCAATCTCGTGCAATTTTGCTACTGTTCTTAGCAATGCGATTGCATTTTCATCGATTGATTGCCATTGCCCCATCACGCTTTTAGCCAACTGCTCCGCAAGTTGCGCAACACGACAAGCCTGTTTTTGATCTACATGATAGCGATTCATTAAACCATCAACTGTACGCTTGCGTATGTCGTGGTTATGAAGCTCTGGCACCATGCTATATAAAACGCCTTCACGCAATGCACCGCGAGCAAGACCCATTTGTTTTATATCTAGAGATTCAAACAAGGCGATCAATATAGCGAGGCCAGAAACAAACACTAGACGACGCTCTTCACTCAAGCCTGGAAGCTCAAGATCAGCAATTGTTTTAAATTGCACTGATTGCTCTTTAATAGCGATAAGTTTATCAAGCGTTAAAAGCTCATCTTGGTTTTGTGCAACCATGATTTCTTGAATCGCTTGCACTGTGCCTGACGCACCGCTCGCAATTTGCCATCCGGTTGCTTGGTATTCATCGACAATTTCTGCAACCACTTCACTTGCCGCTTTAATTGCAGCAGCAAAGTTTTCGTTACTGAGCTTTTGATCTTTGAAGTAACGTTCTAGGAAGGTAACACAGCCCATGTGTAGGCTTTTATAGTGCAGTGCATCAAAACCCTGACCGATAACAACTTCGGTACTGGCTCCGCCAATATCGATAACCAGTTGTTTACCGCTACAAGCAGAGGTGTGCGCCACGCCTTTATAGATTGTCTTAGCTTCTAGTTCACCGCTGATAACATTGATTTTATGACCAAGGATCTGTTCAGCTTTATGCTTGAATACATCAGCATTGCTAGCAAGACGTAAAGTTGCGGTCGCAACAATTGTGATGTTTTTCTGTGGTATGTCTTGCAGACGTTCAGCAAACAAGGCTAGGCATTCCCAACCTCGTTGCATGGCTTCAGTGCTAAGGACGTTGTTTTCATCAAGCCCTGCAGCAAGCCTTACTTTACGTTTGACTCGACCGATCGTTTGCAGACCGCCAGCAATCGATTTAGCGATCAGCATATGAAAGCTATTTGATCCTAAGTCGATTACTGCATACACATTTTTTTGCGGTTGAAGTTGCCCCACCGTTCAAAAACCTCTAGTTACTACTAAGTCTTCAACAACGGTCGTTTATTACGACCGTGATTTCTGGTAACTATTATTTGGTCGACGTCCGTTGTTATTACGACTACGTGGGCCTGTAGAATAGTTCCGCTTTTTCTGAATAGTAGGCTTAGTTAAATCATCAAGCAATGCACTTTTATCATAATGTGATAATGGAATGCTGTGTTCTATATATTGCTCAATTTCGTGGAGATTATAGGCATACTGTTCACAGGCAAAGCTAATAGCGTGTCCTGATGCACCAGCACGTCCGGTACGACCAATACGGTGTACATAGTCTTCACAATCATCTGGCAAATCAAAATTAAATACATGACTTACTTCTGGGATATGTAAACCACGAGCTGCAACGTCTGTTGCTACTAAAAAGTCTAAATCGCCTTTGGTAAATTGAGCCAAAATTGATTGACGCTTTTTCTGGTTTACATCACCGGTTAATAATCCAACTCGGTGACCATCGGCTTTCATCCATGCATAAACATTTTCACAACTGTGTTTCGTATTTGCAAACACAATCGCTTTATCTGGCCATTCTTCTTCAATTAAAGTTAACAGTAACTTAATTTTGTCATCTTGTGATGGATGGAATAGCTCTTCTTGAATACGCTTACCTGTTTTTACATCAGGTTCAACTTGTACGTGTTCTGGGTTAGTCATATGTTCAAACGCTAATTCCTGCACACGATATGATAAGGTTGCAGAGAATAATAGATTTAGTCTCTCAGACGTTTCTGGCATACGTCTAAACATATAACGAATATCTTTTATAAAGCCTAAATCGAACATGCGATCTGCTTCATCAAGCACTACAACCTCGATTTCATTGAGGGTATAACAGCCCTGCTTGTATAAATCGATAAGGCGTCCAGTAGTCCCAATTAAAATATCAACGCCTTTTTCTAGTTGTGCACGTTGTTTTTCGTAATCTTCGCCACCATATACTAATCCTAAGTTAAGATTACAGTGTGGCGCTAAAATTTTTGCATCTTTGTGTATCTGAATCGCCAGCTCCCTTGTTGGGGCCATGATCAGGGCTCTTGGATGTTTACTAGATGCTTTGCTAGATTGTAATAACCGATGGCACGTGGCAGTTAAAAACGCCAACGTTTTGCCCGTACCTGTTTGTGCTTGGCCCGCAATATCGCGGCCTTCACAAATAAAAGGTAGGCATTTCGCTTGAATGGGTGTGCAATATTCAAACCCATTTTCGGTTAAACCGGCAACCACTTCCGGTGCGATAGCAAAGTCTGAAAACTTTTTATCGGTCAAATGTGTCTTAGTCATAGCGTTTAAGCATAACGTTTAAACTTGCAATAAGAAACAAGAGTGTTTAAATACGCATTAAATATTTCGCCTAACTAATCGGAGATCGCAATGAGCGAGAAAATTATTCAATTAACTGACGATAGCTTTGAAGCTGACGTACTACAATCAGACAAACCTGTACTTGTTGATTTTTGGGCTGAATGGTGCGGACCTTGTAAAATGATCGCCCCTATTCTTGACGAAGTAGCTGGCGAGTTTGATGGCCGAGTTACCGTTGGTAAACTTAACATCGACCAAAATGCAGGCACACCACCAAAGTTTGGTATCCGTGGTATCCCTACATTACTTCTTTTCAAAGATGGTCAAGTTGCAGCAACTAAAGTTGGTGCACTTTCTAAAACTCAATTAGTAGAGTTTTTAGAAAACAACATCTAATGAAAATATAAAAAAAGGGCTTTTTGCCCTTTTTTTAGCTTTATTTTGTTTAAAGACTGGACGCCTTGCTAGTGACCTGCTAGTTTATAAAGCCAACTAATCCTTAGTTATACCAACAAACCTCACTCATGTATCAAACGATGATTTTGAGTATGACAATTGTAATAAAGAACCCACCAATATGCATTTACGCGAATTAAAAGACAAGTCTATCAAAGAGCTTGTAAACTTAGCTGAGTCCATGGGGCTCGAAAACGTAGCCCGTTTAAGAAAACAAGACATTATTTTCGCCATCCTTAAAGCGCACGCTAAAAGCGGTGAAAACATCTATGGCGGCGGTGTACTAGAGATCTTACAAGATGGTTTTGGTTTCTTAAGATCATCAGAAGCATCTTACTTAGCCGGTCCAGATGATATTTATGTATCACCGAGTCAAATCCGTCGATTCAGCATGCGTACTGGTGACTCAATTTCAGGCCTTATTCGTCCACCTAAAGACGGTGAACGTTACTTCGCACTATTAAAAGTAAATGAAGTAAACTTCGACAAACCTGAAAATTCTCGCACAAAAATCCTATTTGAAAACCTTACCCCACTACACGCAAACGAACGTTTACGTATGGAGCGTGGTAACGGTAGTACTGAAGACATCACAGCACGTGTACTTGATTTAGCTTCACCAATTGGTAAAGGCCAGCGTGCGCTTATCGTTGCTCCGCCAAAAGCGGGTAAAACGATGCTCCTGCAAAACATTGCGCAATCAATCAGCTATAACCAGCCTGATTGTGAGCTTATGGTTCTTCTAATCGACGAACGTCCAGAAGAAGTTACAGAAATGCAGCGTCTTGTTAAAGGTGAAGTAATTGCATCAACGTTTGATGAGCCGGCAAGCCGTCACGTTCAAGTTGCTGAAATGGTAATTGAAAAAGCGAAGCGCCTAGTCGAGCACAAAAAAGACGTGGTTATCTTACTTGATTCAATCACACGTCTTGCCCGTGCCTACAATACCGTAATCCCATCATCAGGTAAGGTATTAACAGGTGGTGTTGATGCAAACGCATTACACAAACCTAAGCGTTTCTTTGGTGCAGCTCGTAACGTAGAAGAAGGCGGTAGCTTAACAATTATCGCAACGGCTCTTATCGATACCGGTTCGAAGATGGACGAAGTTATCTACGAAGAGTTCAAAGGTACTGGTAACATGGAATTACACTTAAATCGTAAGATTGCTGAAAAGCGTGTATTCCCAGCGATTGATTTTAACCGCTCAGGTACGCGTCGCGAAGAGTTACTCACTAAACCTGATGAACTTCAGAAGATGTGGATCTTACGTAAGATCGTTCATGAGATGTCAGAAATTGATGCCATGGAATTCTTAATTGATAAGCTTTCAATGAGCAAAACCAATGATGAATTCTTTGACTCAATGAAACGTCAGTAACTATTACTAGTTTTTAAAAAATGCCTGTTTAATACAGGCATTTTTTTTGCGTAAAACTAAGGACATAACACCTTAAAAGTTATACTTTTACAGAATAAGTTTATTGGTAATAAATAGAAATTTGTTCTATACATTATAGGATTAAAAGGTAAGGACTCCCCTCAATGACTCGCATTAAAGTAGCTGTAGCTCTATTCTTAGTAAGCTTACTTAGTTGTATTGCTAGTTTTACTGTATTTGATATTTCTACTACTGCTATGGCTGTGCTTACACTTGTTGTAATCATTCCATGGCTAGCTTTGATTGCTTTTGTTTATACAACGGATAAAAAGCAACAAGATCATTTAAGCTACTTTGTTAAGCAGATTACTTCTGAAAAGGGCATCGATTTCACTTTCCGTTTTGACGAAAATGATCGTCAATTACCACAAGCTTGTCATGCCCTCAATGCAAGCCTGACGATGGTTGAGCACATGCTTGGCGAAATATACTCGTCATCTGCCCGCTTATTACCTATGGCTGACGCACTTCGTGATACCTATGCATCGATGACTCAAAAAGCCACCATACAAGATGCTCATGGTATTGATTTAGCAGATACCATTACCCGCACCATTGAAGTATCAAAAGAGCTAGATAGAAGTTTAGAACAAATTTTTAATTCAGTATCTGATGCCACCAAATCAGTACAACAAACCCGTTTAGACACAGATAAAAGCCAGGCGAGTCTTATCAAGCTTGCCGATAATATCAACCTCACCAGTGAGCAGATTATTTTACTTAAGCAAGATAGTGATGCGATTGGCTCAGTTATTGATGTTATCAATAGTATTGCCGAACAAACTAATTTACTTGCGCTAAATGCTGCTATTGAAGCTGCGCGTGCTGGCGAGCAAGGGCGTGGCTTTGCGGTAGTCGCTGATGAAGTAAGAAACCTGGCTGCCCGCACCAGTAAATCAACACAAGAAGTGCGTGAGATGGTAGCTAAAATTCAGCACAGTACAGAGCAAGCATATCAATTAATGCAAACCGCACTGAAAGAAACCGAGCGCACGGTTGAGCTATCTGAGGCATCAACTAAAGAAACCAATAAAATTGAACAAGCGATGCTAGAAATTAATGCGTTTTCTGAGAGTGTTCATGAGCAGGTGGCGATGCAAAGCCAAATGTCAGATGAAGCACAAACCAGTATTGATGCAATGGTTGAGCTCAATTCCGATGCACTTTCAAGTTCACAAATACAAGCTGTATCGAGTAAAGACTTGGTTCGCCTTGCCCATACCTTAGACGATAAGCTTTCGATGTTTCATATTACACCACCAGAAACCGATCACGAACAGCGCATCGATCGCTCACGCTTCGATACCAATCAAGAAATTGAAAAAATTCAAGACGGTGATATTGAACTGTTTTGATCAACCGAAGCATTATGTAGTTGCTCAAGTAGTTGAGCAACTAAGCTTGTTAAATCAGTCAGTTTATCTTGCTTTAACGCCGACTCAAGTGCCATGGCACTCATCGCAACGTCATCTAACTCAAACATTTTTGCCGCGCCACCTATACGGTGAGCATCCTGCTGTAAATTAAACAATTCATAAGCTGCAAGGTGCTGTTGTATTAATGCGCTTTCATGCTCAAAGCTATTGATAAAGCTTGCCACTAAGTCACTCATATCATGCTGGGACTTAGTTGTGGCACTGTCTTTTTTGCAATGCTTAGCAAGTTGCGTGTAAAACACTTTTTTATCAATCGGTTTAGCAAGGTAACCTGTAAAACCAGCTTCAAGGTAACTGTCGATTTCGTGGCTAATTGCATTAGCAGTTAATGCATATACAGGCTGGGTAAAGCCACACTCTTGTAGTAGCTTGAGTGCATTTAAGCCATCTAACACTGGCATTTGAATATCGAGCAGCACCACATCAGGGAATTCCTTTAGACAATGCTCTACAGCTTGCTCACCATTTTCTACCGCAATAACCTCAAGGCCCATTGACTCTAAATAACGAGAAATTAAACGGCGGTTATCGGGATGATCTTCAGCAAGTAGCACTTTTCCAGACAAGCCTTTTGTTGCTGGCTGGACATACTTTGCAAGCTCAACTGTTTCCGTGCTTGGTGTATGCTCTTTACACGGCAAGTAAAACGAAAATATGCTGCCTTTATTTAGCTCACTTTCAACACTGATATAGCCGCCCATCATCATCGCAAGCTGTTGCGATAGGCTTAAACCAAGCCCGGTGCCCCCAAAGCGACGGCTGATGCTATTGTCGCCTTGTCTAAAACATTCAAAGATTTGCTTAAGCTGCTCAGCGTTCATACCAATACCGGTGTCAGTTACACGAAACCATACGCCTTGCTCAACTTTATAGACTTTTAACTCTACTTCACCTTGATTAGTGAACTTAATTGCATTGGCACATAGGTTGATAAGAATCTGTTTAATGCGGGTAAAGTCGAGCTGACTGTAAAACTGTTCGCCAAGCTCATTATGAAATGAAAAGTTAAGCCCTTTATCTTTAGCTTGACCACTAAGCATAGAATGAACATCAGTAAGTAATCGAACTAAATCACCTTCCTTTAGGCTTAACTCTAGCTTGTTAGCTTCGATTTTACTGATATCAAGTACGTCATTAATCAGCTCTTTTAAGTGATCGCTTTGTTTTTGAATAACAGCCAGCTCATCGTTTAACTGCTCTGGTTTATAATAACCATTCATAAGATTATCGGTTTGGCCTAGGATTGCAGTTAAAGGTGTACGAATTTCATGGCTAATATTTGCTAAAAACTGACTTTTAATTTCATTAGCGCTGCGTAGTTGATCTGCGGTTTCTTCAAGCTCTTTGGTGCGTTTAGCAACCATTAACGAAAGTTGCTCTTTTGCCCCTTTTTCAATATTACGGCGATAAATAGTAATACCCGTCACCACTATCATCACAAACAAGATAAATAGCATAATGCCCAACTGACGTTGTTTAGACATTTCGAGCTCTTGCACATTCTGTAGCTGCTTTAATTCAACAATTTCTTGATTAAGCTGACTTGCTTGGATTTGGCTTTGCAGCTCACCCATAGACTTTAATAATTTTAGGCTTTGCTCGCTTTTGAAAGCACGAACAAACTCATCAAAACTAGCAACGGCTGCTGCATAGTCACCCTTACCGGACTTAATTAGGGCCATCATTCCGGCGCCGTCTTGTACTCTCAAATCATCTTTATATTGTTTAGCCATAAAAACTGAGGTAGTCAGAGTGGCCTCAGCTTCAGTGAGCTTTCCTTGTAATAACTCGATTTTTGCTTGTGACAATAAGCCAGCCAGCTCTAATGTTTTATTATCAATTTTTTTTGCAAACTCAACAGCTTTTTCTGCATGACTCAAGGCAAGCTCTAAATCACCGGTGCGAAGATACACATTAGCGATATTAGTGTGGCGTGAAGAGAGAAAGTAAGCGTTATTCGTTTCTTGGTAGTAGCGCAAGGCACGCTGATAGTAGTGTAAAGAAAGTTGATACTGGCCAAGCTCTGAGTAAGCCACTCCCATATTGCCATACGACTGAGCGACGCCATCTTCATCACCTAATTTTTGGAAAATCTCTAGCGTTTCTCTATACATATCAAGCGCAATATCATAGCTCGACAAACGAATATAAATACCCGCTATATTGTGTAAAATATCGGCTTTATCTTGCTCGCTACCATACTCTTCATATATTTCTTTCGCTTCTTTGTAATATTTAAGTGCTTGATCCATATTGAACATGTCAAAGTAAGCAAGGCCAATATTACTGAGTAAGTTTGCTTCGGCAATTGGCTCTGGTAGCTTTTCTGCAACACTTAATGCCTTGCTATAAGCAAGCACCGCTTGTTGCATCAAACCTTGATAATAATAAGTGACGCCTTGCATTTTTAGGCTACGAAAGTAGCGATTTGGCGTTGCTGTAAAACTAGTTGCTTGCTCTGCCAATTGGTAGTTTTTTACCGCCGCAGAGAAATTACCTCTCTCTAAAGCAAAGTCGGCAAGCTGCATGTATATATCGAGGCTTAGTTCTTGATTTGTTGTATTTTGATTAAGCAGCTTTTTGGCAAGCTGTTGCTTTTCTTGCCATTGCTCGGATTGGCTAAATTGCTCAAGTAGCGAAGTGGATGCAAAGCTAGACTGCGAACCAAACAAACTACAGCTGAACAATAAAGCAGTGAGCAAGCTTACACGCAGTGATGTGAACATATGGCGAAATCCCTTAAAATCAACTTAGCCTGAAAATGAAGTTATTTAAGCTCGGCTAAATGCATTCCCTAGTATCTAAAAACATTAGCGTAGTTTCAAAAAAGCAGCTGTGATAGCATATACCACTGTAGATTACACTAAAGATAGGCTTGCGAACAATGGTTAACCCACTGATTGATGAGATTTTTTACCTTCTTTTGGAACAACCTATTTGGAAGGTTCATACGCTTGCCAGCGCACTTAGTGAATCAGGAAAAATAGAGCAATTAGACAATGACCCACAAAAAGATCTGTTTAAACGCAACTTTTTAGTTATGAATGGTCTTTATCAACTACAAGCACAACTTGCACCAGAGCAACAGCTACAGATTGCGTCACTTCACATTGAACTTGTTAGTAAGCAAACGGGTAACGCATTAGAAAGTCATGATCCACTACGGGATTACTATTTAGATTGGCAAAACTTTGATACAACGAGCGATGAAATAGATGCGTTGTTAACTGATTTTTGGCAGCGCTTTTCATCATTTAGCTCAAAAAAAGCCATTCATTCATTACCTCAGCAGCAGCTATTACAATTACTAAAAGCGTGGCAGCTACCTACTGATTTTTCGGAAAAACAGTTACAAAAGCGTTGGCGACAACTGGCGCTAAAACACCACCCAGACCGCCAAGGCTGTGCAATTGAGTTTAAGAAAATACAACTCGAATATGAGCAACTTAAAGCAAGCTGCTCATAACTCAACAATTTATCTGCTCAAACGTCGCGCACGGATCTTGCGCTTTTTAATATTACCTTCAGTCAATTTACGTAATGCAGGTTTTGCAGCAGCTCGCTCCACAGCAATAAAGGCCACATTATCAAGTACGTTAATTTTACCTACCTGATGACCGGCAATTCCCTCTTTACCAGTTAATGCTCCTAAAATATCACCGGCACGAATTTTTTGCTTCTTGCCAGCATCAATCATAATGGTTGCCATGGTTGGCTTATAAGCGGGTTTTTCTAGCAAGCTAAATGGCGGAATTGGTTCAGGGTCAAAGTCGCGCTCGTAGTGGTCGCCAATTTGTGCCACTTTAAATTGCTCAGCTTCACCATAAATAGAACATGCAATACCCTTTTTACCTGCTCGACCAGTACGGCCAACACGGTGTACATGGGTTTGAGGGTCATGCGCTAGATGGTAGTTCACTACCATGTCCATGTCGTTGATATCTAAGCCGCGTGCGGCAACATCCGTTGCAACAAGAATACAGGCGCTTTTATTAGCAAAGCGGATTAAAGTACGCTCACGTTCACGTTGGTCTAAATCACCATGTAAAGCAACAGCACTAAACCCTTCAGCATAAAGATCATCACAAATCTGTTGTGTTTCAACCTTGGTGTTACAAAAAACCACACAGCTTTCTGGTTGGAACTTCAATAACAACAGCTTCAATGTATTAAAGCGCTGTTTATTATTATCTAGCTTGTAAAAGTATTGCTTGATTGTGCTTTTTGTTTGCTCTTCTTCTACCTTAATCATTTCTGGGTTGCTAAGCACTCGCTCAGCTATCGCAGCAATTGATTTTGGATAAGTCGCACTAAACAATAATGTTTGGCGTTGGTTAGGAATGCACTCAACAATAGCATCAAGGGTATCTTGGAAGCCCATATCTAACATTTGATCAGCTTCGTCTAACACTAGGGTCTCAACATCATCTAAACGCAATGTGCCTTTGCGAATATGGTCATCAACACGACCAGGAGTACCAACGATGATATGTGCGCCATGTTCTAATGAGCCAATTTGTGGACCAATAGAGACACCACCACACAAAGTTAAAACTTTAATGTTATGAATACCACGGGCAAGCTTACGAACTTCTTCAGCTACTTGCTCTGCTAACTCTCGGGTTGGACATAAAATGAGAGACTGAATACGAAAGCGTTTCACATTTAACTTAGCCAGCACACCTAAACTAAATGCAGCCGTTTTACCCGACCCCGTTTTGGCTTGGGCAATAATATCTTTGCCTTGCAAGATCACTGGCAAACTTTGCGCTTGCACTGGCGTCATTTGCGTATAACCTAAAGTTGATAAGTTATCGGTTAACTCTCGCGGCAAAGCCAAAGATGAAAAAGCAGTAGCAGTCACAGTAATATTCCAAACTTGATAATTGAGGGACATCCTCGAAGATGCTGTGGATCATAGCAGAGAATGTGCTGTTTCTCTAAACGAAAACACTGTTCAGCATATTTAATTCATATTTGCTTACAGTTTGCTGCTTTCTAACTCTCTGCATTTGTTCTAGTTTATTGATAGCAACCTTCAGGAAGAAACTATGCTTCTATTTAATACTGCTGCAGCTGATGTTTTCTATAAAAAACAAAAAACGTGCCCTCACTGTCATAGTGAACATTATTCTTTAAGCAATCACAGTAAAGTTTTGCGCTTTACTATTTTGCCCATCATGCCACTTTCTATTAATTATCAAAGACAATGTGATGACTGTGGCTATGTTACTCCTGCACCTTGGTATTCACTGCCCGCCTTAGAGCTAGCGTCGTTTATAAAATACTTTATTGGTCTATTCATTATCGTTTACCTATTAATAAATGCATTAATCGGTGCGAATGAACAAACTGAAAATGAGCAAAATTACTTAAACGAGCCAAAGTTATTTGATACCTATTTTGTCTATTCAGATAAGTTTACTGGCAAACCAAAACGTATTAACAACTTAAAAGTAGCTCAGCTCGTTGAATTTGATGACAAGAACATGACTTTTAGAGTTGCTAACTACACTTACAAGTACAATAAAGACATCGAGATTGCGATGCGTACCAGCATGCTAGTTCAAGATGATTACTTTTCTAGTAAAACCCTGACTTTCAGTAAGTCACAAATAAAGCAGCTTTATGATGAAGGCAGCATTTATAAAATTATGCGACCTGAGCTTTATAGTTTATTTGGTGGTTTTGTTATGCACCCGCCTAGACCTAAGCCTTTATATACGGGCGTTAAGCTCGATAAACATAATCAGGAAGGGATTACTTACTTCAAAGATGGCCTATACGAGGAAGCGTTGAAAAGTTTTACGCTGTCTGCGGAAGATGGTTATGCATGGGGGCAATTAAACTTGGGTCAGATGTATCGTGATGGTCAAGGGACAGAAGTGAATAACGAAAAAGCAGCTTACTGGCTCAACAAAGCTACCTTACAAGGGAATCCTAAAGCAAAGATTGAGCTCGCAGAGCTATGCTTGAGTTACGATTGTAGTAAATTGAATACTCAATAATCTATTACCCATAAATATCACACATACGAAACCAGCCTAATTATATGGTTCTCACTATTTACTTTGAATTTGTTATGTTATAACATCTTTGTAGTGGCGTAGTATTTATACTCTTTTAAAGCCGAGTTACTCTCCCTGCTCTGCTTTTGAGATTACGCAGCCTGATGAAAGAATCATCTTTTGAGTTTGTATAACTTGAAGGAAGACCTTGCACACTAGCACGCTTACGTTCCCGTGCTAAATCCTTGCCGGCGAGCTTGCTCGCCGGCACTTTTCTTTTAAAGCTTTAAATGTTCATCTAAGAAAGCCAATACTTTTTTATAGTAAAGAGTACGGTGCTCTTCTTTATAAAAACCGTGGCCTTCATCATCTAGAATAGTGATTTCATATGGGTGCTTAGCTTTTTTCAACGCTGCTTCTAATGATTCTGCTTGCTCAATTGGCGCACGCTCGTCTTCACCACCATGCACAATAAGAACAGGTGCTTTTAGCTTATCGACATTATAAGCAGGCGAGAATGCTTTTAACTCGGCTTCATCAGTACCAATCACTGTTTTAAGGTAATTAACACCATAGCTTCGGGCTTGCGTATCACCTTCTTCATACATAAGAGGCAAGTCGTAAACCCCCATCAGGCCTATTGCACATTTGAACATATCCGGCTCGATAATCGCGCTTTGTAGTGCAGAGTAACCACCGAAGCTGGCTCCCATAATACAAATATTATCTTTATCAACTGTGCCGTCATTAATTAATAGTTTCACACCATCAATAATGTCGTGTTGAATATTTTGTCCCCACTGGCGATAGCCTGCTTCTTGGAAGTTCATACCAAACCCGTCCGAGCCTCGAAAGTTAACCTTTAATACCGCCATACCTTTATTGGCTAACATTTGTACTTCTGGATCATAGCCCCAGTAATCACGTGCAATTGGACCACCATGTGGCATAACAACCAAAGGTAAGTTTTTCTCAGCTTTGCCATTTGGCACAGTTAAATAAGCAAGAATTGTTAAACCATCGCGGCTTTTAAAACGCAGTGGTGTGGTTTGCGCCATATCATTTTGGTTTATCCAGCCACGCGCAGAGAATAGCGCTCGTAATTTATTGGTATTTGCGTCATATAGATAATATTGCCCAGGGTTTATATCGCTCGATGCGAAAATAATATTTTTTGAATCATCTTCTGTACTGCTGACTAGCTGTACTTGACTGCCTGGCAGTGCGCCCAATAAATCTTTAAGACGCTGTGATTTAGGCGAATTGCTATCAACAAACGCATAGCTTGGGTAATCAGCCTGGGTTTCTATGGCAAATAACTCTTTAGAGATTTCATCAACCCAAATATGTGACGGTGAAACATGCTTATCTTGGAAGATTTTCGTTACTTCTTTGGTTTTTAGGTTAATCTTAATAAGGCTCTCAGCTTCTCCACCCTTTGATGCAGTGGCATATACAGACTCGCCAGATTTATCAAATGCCTTTAATGAAATATCGGTGTAATTAATACCTTTTAGATCGAGCTCTTTCCAAAAACCGCCTTCGGGCTCTCGTACATGAAGTGTCGCATTGAGGTAATCGTCACTTGATACAGCGATACGAACGTTACCATCATGGTCTGTTAGAAACTCACCCATAGGTGCTGGTGAACGAGTAATTAAAGTACGAAGGCCGCGATAAACATCGACTTCATATACAACGGTAGTTGGTTCATTGGTTGCAGTCCACGGGTATGTGACAACCAAAACTTTTTTATCATCATGAAGTAAGGGATCTAAAAGGTATGACGTTCCTTGAACTGGTGTTTGTTTTTTTAACCGAGTACCAGTTTGCTGTTCACCATGATAACCAATTACGTATGCGCCACGGCTACCATCGACGTTCACGGCAAATAACTCACCATAATAAATAGGGGTATCTTGCCAACCTTTTAAATACTCTTTTTCAAGAATAACTCGTTCATTGTTAACCCAATGGTATTCGCCAACCTGTGCATTACCCGGAAAAGCAACCGCATGGGTTACTGCAAACTTGGTTGTATCAACAATGATGAGTGAATTTTTACCTTCGTGTTTTTTTATAGCTGCGACGTAGTTGCCATCAGGGGAGATAGTTACACGACTAAAGTCATTACCTTTACTAAAGTCTTCTACTGATAATTTTGCAGGTTTAGCGAAGCTGGTAAATGATAGCGTAAATAACGCTAGTCCCAGCACAAAAGTGAGATATCGAGACATGATTAACTCCATTTAACGATTTAATTGTTATTTTTAGCTGAGCAATAATAAAGCAAAGACCCTATATTTGCTACAAAAATTTAACAAAACAACCCAATAATGGATGCTATTTAGCGACGAATTTTGTGCCAAAGTTCAACCACTAACACAACGATAACCCCGGCAACAACGCCTAATAAACCATCAAATATAATCGGCGTAGCCAGCTCACCCGTTTTACCAACTAAATCCGTAACAAACTCAGTGCTACCTTGCTGGGCGTGATGTAAAACGGGGATCCCATGTACCAATATGCCTCCGCCAACTAAAAACATAGCAACCGTTCCTGCAAAGGCTAAAAAGCGCATTAACTTAGGTGCTGCAGCAAGTAAAAACTTACCTACTAGCTCTTTAAACTTACCGCCACTTTGCTGCGCTTTTTGCAGTAAATACAAACCAGCATCATCTAGTTTAACAATGCCTGCAACTAACCCATACACGCCAATGGTCATAATAATTGCTATTACACTAAGCACTAAAGCTTGATTCACCAGTGTTGCGCCAGCAACCGTGCCTAGCGTTATCACGATAATTTCTGCAGAAAGGATAAAATCAGTGCGGATCGCCCCTTTCACTTTTTGCTTTTCGTATTCTTGTAAGTCTTGTTGTTCAGCCAGTGTTTCATCTTCTTGTTGAGCATGACCAAACAGCTTTTCGATAATTTTCTCTGCACCTTCAAAGCACAAAAACAGCCCGCCAACCATTAACAGCGGAGTAATTAACCAAGGCAACCAAACACTAATCAATAACGCTGCGGGCACTAAGATGGCTTTGTTAATAAACGAGCCTTTTGCCACAGCCCAAACTACAGGCAACTCTCTATCGGCAGTTACCCCTGTGACTTGCTGAGCATTAAGAGCTAGGTCATCACCTAACACCCCTGCTGTTTTTTTTGTTGCGACTTTACTCATCGTCGCAATATCGTCTAAAAGTGTTGTAATATCATCAAGTAAGGTTAGTAAATTAGTGCCTGCCATGGTGGTTCCTTGCCCATTAAATACACTATCAACATAACTTATCCTGCCATTTTCACCAACGGTTAATTTTTCTTTGTTAGGCTTATAGCTCATTCAAAAATAGAGGTGTTTCTATGATTAAACCACTTCTCTCAGGGCTCGCTTTAGTTACCTTGTGCGCGTGTGCTGAGCAAAGTGCACCAAGCAATTATCTGTGCGATGAAACCCTTAGCGCCAGTATTGTTGAATACAGTGATGAGGAAGCAAGACTGACATTTAAGGACTCTGAATTTTTACTCAATCGCCAAGTAAGCGGCTCAGGGGTTAAATACAGTGCCGATAATGTGCTGTTTTGGTCTAAAGGCGATGAAGCCATGCTGATTTTAAAAGGTAAAAAGTACCAATGTAGCTTAACTCAGTAATAGCAAAAGCTTTGCTCGCTAAATTAGCTTAATCAGTGGTTTTGAGTATAATAGCGACAGTTTATTCAGCGTTTAAGCGGCTATAATGAAATACAAAGATCTTCGCGAATTTATCGAGTTATTAGAACAAAAAGGTGAATTAAAACGGATCAAACAAGAAATTGATCCTTACCTTGAAATGACCGAAATTGCCGACCGTACTTTACGTGCCGAAGGCCCAGCTCTGTTATTCGAAAACCCTAAAGGCCACACTATTCCCGTTCTTGCCAACCTTTTTGGTACGCCTAAGCGTGTTGCAATGGGCATGGGGCAAGATGATGTTAGTGAACTGCGCGAAGTTGGTAAGTTATTAGCTTTTCTAAAAGAGCCTGAGCCACCGAAAGGCATTAAAGAGGCACTAGGGCAAATCCCAGTATTCAAACAAGTACTGAATATGCCAGCTAAAGAAGTAAAAAAAGCGCCTTGTCAGCAAGTTATTCTTGAAGGCGATGATGTTGACTTAACTAAGCTGCCTATTCAACATTGCTGGCCGGGTGATGCTGCTCCCTTGATCACATGGGGTCTAACGGTTACTAAAGGGCCTTATAAAAAGCGCCAAAACTTAGGCATTTACCGTCAGCAGCTATTGGGTAAAAACAAAATTATTATGCGTTGGCTATCGCACCGCGGTGGCGCATTAGATTTTCGTGAATGGTGTAAAGAGCACCCAGGCGAACCTTACCCTGTGTCTGTCGCATTAGGTGCCGATCCTGCGACTATCCTAGGCGCTGTAACACCAGTACCAGACACCCTAAGCGAATATGCATTTGCTGGTTTACTACGCGGTAGTAAGACTGAAGTTGTTAAATCGGTTTCAAATGACCTACAAGTGCCTGCTACCGCAGAGTTCGTACTTGAAGGTTATATTATGCCGGGTGAAACAGCACCAGAAGGCCCTTATGGCGATCACACAGGTTACTATAACGAAGTAGACGAGTTCCCGGTGATGACGGTCACTCACATTACACATCGTGAAAACCCAATTTATCACAGCACTTACACAGGCCGTCCACCAGATGAGCCAGCAGTACTCGGGGTTGCTTTGAACGAAGTGTTCGTGCCAATTCTGCAAAAGCAATTCCCTGAAATTGTAGATTTTTACCTACCACCTGAAGGCTGTTCTTATCGTATGGCTGTGGTCACGATGAAAAAACAATATCCAGGTCATGCCAAACGCGTGATGATGGGGGTGTGGTCTTTCTTACGTCAATTCATGTATACCAAGTTCGTAATTGTTTGCGATGATGATGTAAACGCACGCGATTGGAACGACGTGATCTGGGCAATTACCACGCGTATGGACCCTGCTCGCGATACGACGATGATCGAAAACACGCCAATTGATTATTTAGATTTTGCATCACCAGTTTCTGGCCTTGGCTCAAAAATGGGCATGGATGCAACCAATAAATGGCCAGGCGAAACAGATCGTGAATGGGGTGAACCCATTGTTATGGATCCAAAAATCAAAGAACGTGTTGATGAATTATGGGGCAGCTTAGATATTCTCTAGGCTGTGTCTATGTTAAACTGCTCAAAATTTAACGGTTATGAGTGCGATTCATAACCGAATTTGCTTCTGTGCTTATAAAGGTAAACTATGCAAACACTACTCGCTGACGTTGTTGCGATCAGCCCGCTTACAGACCATGTACATAAGGTCATTTTGAAACCACAGCAACCTGTGTCATTCGAGGCAGGCCAATATATGCAACTTGTATTAGGCGAAAAAGATAAGCGTGCCTTTTCTATTGCAAGCCGCCCGTCGCAAACTGAACAGATTGAACTACATATTGGTGCCGCGGGTGCTGATTCGTATGCAATGCAAGCGCTTGACCATTTACGTCAAGCTCATACAGAGCAACAGCAAGTTAATGTTGAAGTAGGCTTAGGTGTATCACAGCTGCGAGTTGAGGGTGAGCGCCCTATTATTCTACTTGCTGGCGGTACAGGTTTTTCTTATGCTAAATCAATGGCTGATCACCTTGCTGAAATCGGCTGTGAGCGTCCTGTATTATTTTACTGGGGTGTACGTGAGCAAGCTGCACTTTATGCTCATGATGAAATGCAAGCATGGGCAAACAGCAACCCACATTTCCAATACATTCCAGTAGTTGAAAATGCGCCGCAAAGCTGGAATGGCAAAACCGGTTACGTCCACAAGGCTGTTATGGAAGATATCGTGTCTTTAGAACCATACGATATATACATGGCAGGCCGCTTCGACATGATTGGCGTGGTTCGCGATGATTTTATTAATCATGGTGCGGTACGTGAGAACATGTACGCCGATGCATTTGCATTCATTAAATAACTAGCTCATACCGGTTATTTTTAAGGCATCCAATTGGATGCCTTTTTTATTTGTTTTACCTATCGCCTTAATCCGTCTAAACGATTTCACAAACTGCATTTCCTTGACCATACTCTGATTAGAATAACGATGGGGAGAGACCCAAATGCTAAATACAAAAGTACAAGACTTTATGCAACGTAAGTTGCCACACATTACGCCTGAAACTGAAATGACCACCGCGATTAGCGAGCTGCAAAAGTTTAAATTACTAGGCGCACCTGTATTCGATGACAACAAAAGCCTAGTTGGCTTTATTTCTGAACAAGAGCTGCTGCAACCGCTCATGCAAAACAGTTATTTCTGTGATGGTGTAGTGAAGGTAAAACAGCTAATGCGCACCGATGTTGTTACCGTAAGTAGCGATCAAAACATCATAGAGCTGGCAGATGGCATGCAAACAGGTAAGCCAAAAAACTACCCGGTTATCGAGGATGGTAAGGTTGTTGGCATGATCAGCCGGGGAGACGTGCTCAAAGCATTGTATGAAAACTATGTCTCATGCCAAGAGCACCAAGTGTAAGTTAGCTGCTTAACGATTAGCAGCTAACTGTTTTAAAGCAGCTTTATCAGCATCGCTTAAATAAGCAATTTCAAGCGCATTAGCTTGCGCTTTTTCCATATCGGCTTGGCTTAAGCCTGCCGCAGGTGCTGCTACTTGATACTCATACGCTATTTCAATACCTTCAACTGCTGGATCATCAGTATTAATTGATGCCAAAATACCATGGTCTAAGAAGGTTTTTAACGGGTGTTTTGCAAGCTCAGCAACAGTGCTGGTTTGAATGTTACTGGTTAAGCAAGACTCAATACCAATGCGCTTATCACGTAAGTAATCCATTAGTGCAGCATCTTCAATCGCTTTTACACCATGACCAATACGCGTTGCACCAAGCTCGTTAATTGCTTGCCAAATGCTTTCGCTACCTCGCGCTTCACCGGCATGAATCGTGGCAGCTAAGTATGCATCATGAACTTGTTTAAAGTGATCAACAAATAGCTCACCCGGGAAACCAATTTCATCGCCAGCTAAATCAACCGCAACTAAATCATTTTTAAAAGCAAGAAGCGCATCAAGCTCTTGCTGACAGATTTTGGTGCCATATGTACGCGACATGATGCCGATTAAGTTAGCTTTAATTGGTGCGTTATGACACGCACTTTTTACACCATCAACCACCGCTTCAACAACACCTTGCGGGTGTAGGCCTTGGCTTTGCGCCATATAATATGGGCTAAAACGAAGCTCAACGTAATCGAGGTTTTGGGCAATCGCATCTTCAACGTTTTCGATAGCAATTCGACGACAAGCATCGTAATCACCCAATACTTTTACACCCCAATCTAGCTTTTGTAAAAACGCCACTAAATTTGGTTCAGGGTCGATAACCTGTACGTGCGGAATAAGCGCTTCAATGTTGTCAGCAGGTAATTCAAGATTAAACTGACGACCAAGGTCTAAGATCGTTTGTGGGCGAACATTACCATCTAGATGACGGTGAATATCAAGCAAAGGGAGTTTGTTATTGATCATAATTAGCACTCAGGTTCAGTAAATTTGCGCGGATCATACGTACCCACGGCGATATTTCAAGTTTAGATGATTTTATTTACTTTTTAGAGGTCAAATGTCTGCTTTAATGGCTGCTAGCATTATGCAAAAAATGCCACAAAGTTTTAAAAAGCTTATCTGCATCAATTGGTTTAGTTAAATAACCATTCATACCACTGGCTAAGCCTTTCTTAAGGTCATCATCGTGGGCATTTGCCGATAAGCCAATAATAGGTAAATCGGTGATCAGTAATTCATTACGAATAACCTTACTCGCTTGTAAGCCATCCATATTCGGCATTTGAATATCCATGAGTACAAGGTCATAGCTTTTTTCACTGATCATCTTTATAGCCTCGTGGCCATCTTTAGCGATATCTGGTTGGCAGCCTTTAGTTTTTAAAATCGAACTCGCCACATGTTGATTCAATGGATTATCTTCAACCAACAGAATTGCATCATCGGCAAATGAAACAGCAGTCACATCAATATCAGCTAACTCATCATCACTATGAATCACCTCTTCAAGAGGAGACTCAAATGGCAGCGAAATTGTAAACGTTGAACCTTGCCCCTCAGTGCTACTGAGGCTTATCTCGCCTCCCATCATAACAATGAGTTTTTGACAAATACTCAAGCCTAAACCTGTGCCACCAAAGCGACGAGAGGTTGAGCTATCGGCTTGTGAGAATGGTTTAAACAGACGCTGCTGGGCCTCTTTGCTGATGCCGATGCCTGTATCAATAACACTAAAATAAGTAAATTCACCCTGCTGCCAAATACGTAATGTAATCGTGCCTTCTTGAGTGAACTTCACCGCATTGTTTAACAAATTCAACAATACTTGTTTTAAACGAATTGGGTCGGTATGGATCAGTAGGTGTTCAGAAGCATCAAGCTCAACTCTAAATTCTAAAGAGCGAGAGTTAAGCTCAAACTGCAATAAGTTAGTCAGCTCACTAACCAACGCATTCACATCTATTGGTTCTTGATGTAGCTCCAATCGCCCCGCTTCTATTTTAGAAAAATCTAAAACATCATTGATTACACGTAATAGTACATTCAGTGCACCATCGGCTTGATCAATATAACCTCGGGCTTGTTGCCAGTCAGGCTCTTGCATTGCTAAATAATGCAAACCCTTAATACCATTAATAGGCGTGCGTATTTCATGGCTCATATTCGCCAAGAACTCACTTTTAATTTGGCTAGCTTTATCGGCTTTTAACTTTTCTTCGCGAAGGCTTTGAGTTTGCTTTGCCACTTGCTGACGAATTTGAATATTAGTACCAGTTACAGAAATCAAAAAGGTGATCAATAACCAAACAAACAGCATACCGACTATTTGCGCCAACCAATAAGGCAACCATGACGACTGTGCAACTGACTCCCATAATTTTACCTGCCAAACGCGCTCACCAATAATAAAGTTGAAGCTCGCAATAGCTGTTGTACCTACACGATGTGGGCTGTAAATTTCGACAGGATTACTGCCGTCAGTAACGTCATAGAAGCTGGCATCGATATCAGTGTTCTGATTAAAATTAAGTGTTTGTGCTAACACTTCTAAATTGACCACGGCGACAACATAACCTCTAAATCCGACCTGGTGATTAATGTCTGAATAAACTGGGTTGAAGAATAAAACGCCCTTTTCGTTACCATCACCTTGCATCAGGGTAATAGGCTCACTGACGGTGACATTCTTAATTAACCGAGAGTCAGTTAACGCTTGTTTACGTAACTCGTTTGAGGCTAAATCAAAGCCTTGTGCTGGTTCGTTCCCTGCTAAAGGATGAATATATTGCACCGGAAAATAAACCGTTCGCTTACTCACCGGCTGCCACTGCCCTGCAGCATTTTTTTCTTTCACATAATAGTCAGCGCCCAGTTCATCACGCAGTAAATTTTGATAATTATTTAGTTGTGAGTGAATAACCTTAGGTGCCCACTCAAGGGCAAGAATTTCTTCGCTGTATTGTAGTTGCCTTGATGTGAAGCGCTTAAATTCGTCAAAATCAACCATGTCACTACTAGCAAAAAAAGTTGCGAGTAAGGCTAAGTGCGACTTAATTTCATCGACTTTATGTTCAAGGTTCGTGTGAATCGCACTGACTTTAGCTTGCTGGCGCTGTAAGTCTTTGTCTTTTTTTACACTGGCTGCACCATAAAAGCTGACACAAATAACCACGTAAATTAATAGCGACGGCACAATGATTTGCAGCCGTTGGCGAGTATGATGGTAACTAAATGCCGCTAAAATTAATGGCGTGAATATCAGAACCCCAATGCTATCGCCAATCCACCATGCGATAAAATTATTAAGCGCCGCATAACTCGGAATAACATTGTTAATGACCAGTAAGCCGGTGCCAATTGATGCAGCAACCAAGCTACACAAAGGGCCGCCAATCATTAAACCAAGCATACTTTGCTTTAATGACGATAATTCAATCGGGCGTTTAACGACATGAATAATAATGTAATAGGCAAGCCAAGCTTGGAATGTAGATGCAGTTGTTACGCCAATTGCCTGCAGCATCATTTGCCAGTGAAAAATATCAGTGGCTTTATCAAGGTGAATAAGGTTTACAAAGAATGCCCCTAGCAGAACCCCTGGCAAGGCACGATTTCTAAGTAGCAAGATACTGGCAAGCGCAATACCTGAAGGCGGCCATGCTGCAACCGCATAGCCATCAATCGCCAGCAATGAATTACTTAAGTACCCTGTAAGAAAGTAAGCAAGTGCAATGCTTATTGTCAGTGTAAATAAGTTCTTCAAGCCATCGCTCCTTTGCTGGCTGGAGTAAAATTATTGATAGAGTACCAATGCTTTTTCTGGTTGGGCACTCTTACTGTAGCTTAGCACCGCTTGCTGTAAATAAGCATGGCGATTATCTGCATTAAGCGCTTTATCAAACACTCGCGCGGCTAGGTCATATTCACCGTGAGCATTTGCTAAACATGCAAGGGCTAGTAATAAGTCTGTATTTTCGGTGTCTTTTTTTAATACATCCTGCAAACTTGATTGCAGCTTGAGAGCATCGCCAGCGCTACTAGTACGTAAAATACGTGCTAAGTCTTTATGCTGCAGCGGTTTTTTGATCATTTTAATTAAGCTTAGCTCAATTTTGTTTAACTTACCTGCCTTCGCCATCGCCGTTAAATAGCTTACCTCAGCATGTGGTTTCAGGTTTTTGACTAGTTGCTCATAACGCTCAGTTAAATCCCCGTTTGACTGGGCTGCAAAGTAACGGTCAAACAGTTGTTGCCATTCTTGCTCAGAAAGAGCTTTTTTGCGTAATAAACGTGGCATAAAGTCATTAAGTGCCGCCCACTTTTGCTCTTGCACTAAAACATGGGCATACATTTTAAGCTCTAAACGAGAGGCTTTTTTGCGTTCAGCTAACGCTTTAAGGTCAGCAAAGATAGTGCTGGTTTCGCCGCTAGCAATCCATAAATTAGCCACTTTTAGCTGCTTATCTTGGCTTATTTTATCAAGATAGCTAATTGCTTTTTCATTTTCATTATTCGCCAGTGCCGCTTTAGCTAGAAGCGCAAAACGTATATCGCTCCACTTTTCTGCAACACTGTTGTTATCAAGTGCAAGCTCAAGCTCCGTATAATCGCTATTAATCAAGCTCCATACACCTTGCTCAATAGCCGCTTGTTTACGCTCTTCACTGCGCGCAAAGAAACCATGGCGTGTATGGCTATATAAAGATATTACGTAACGGCAAAGCTTATAAAGTAAAAACAGTGCAGCGAATGCCAATATTAAAAGTGCAGTAACGCCCCAAATAGTCCCTTCAATGGTTGTTTTATTAAAGGCAATTAGTACATAACCCTTTTGATCTATAAAAAAAGGGGCAATCCCTAAGCAGACTGCTATTGCAATAATGATTAATAAAAAGCGGATCATTGTGCCCACTCCTTCACCTGCTCAGTACTTTGTAGTGACACTTTTGGACTAAAATCGAGCTGCTCTTTAGAAAGCTCAGCAAGACTTTTTAAGGCCGCTTTTGTTTGCGCATCATCTTGTTTAAAGTAATCTTTTACCAAACTATGAGCAGCATCAACAGCACTAAAATACACACTACTTTGTTTACTTAATATCGCATCTTGCGCTTGAGCTAAGTATAAACTTAAGCGCTGTTTTACTAGGTGACGCTCTTGCTCACTTAAAAATGGTGCGATAACCATATCTTCACGTGTGCGCACTTCTACAAAGAAGTCTTTAAACTGCTGCCAAGACTTGGCAAGGTTTTGACGCCACTCACTGACATTTTCACTTAATTGATTTGGGTCTTCTTTGACGACCTCTTCTGGGAGTGAAATAGCATTAAATACCAGTTCATCAACTTTTTGGTTAATGCCATGCAGTTTTAAATAAATTGCTTCAACAGCCACAGGTTCTATGGCATTCAAGGTTTGTAAATCTTGGTGAATTGCTTGGCGAATAGCGCCTGTACCCGGGTGTTCTGCAAGTAAGCTATCTAAGCGAGATAGCACAGCAGCAGCCCCTTGGTAATCGTGCTCTGCCCATAATTTAAATTCGGCCATACGTTGCAGGCTTGTGACTTCTTGCGGATTAAGCGTGAAAGTTTGCTGCTCGGCGCGCTTTAAAGCCGCTTGTAATTGCTGCTGTGTTTGCTCTGCACTTTCATTTAGTGCATCAGTGACCTTTTGTTCACTGTTATAAAGCGAGTGCTGCATTGTTTGTTGGGCACTTTTTAATGCATCTATTTGCTGCTGTAAGCGTAGGTTTTCATCTGTCAGCTCAGTCAATGCCACAGCCGATTGCTGATCGCTATTTAATTTTAGATAAAACTCATAGCCAACTGCACCAGCCACTAAAAGTGAAATAAGTAACGCTAAGCTACCTGTTTTGCTGATACCTCTTTTAGCTTGTGCAGGCGCTTTCGCCCCAGTATTTGCCGTTTGCGCTTTTTTCTCTGGCTTTGCAGTCACTGGCTTTGCGGGTTGTTTTGATTCTGCTTCACTCATTTTGCTACCTTGCTGATTAATGCAGGTGAACATAGCGCTGTCGCTCGCCCCTGCAGCAATATGTATCTGTGTTCTTGCGACATTTTGTTGCTTTAAATAATCAGCGATACGCTCACTGGCAACGAAAAATTGTCGCTCTTTCAACCATGCAAGCTGAGGCTCATTTAGGCCATTAAAAATGGCATCCACCGCTGCATTACTGGTAATGACTATACCTTCTACATCAATTGTTTGCCAGTGGTCCATCCACTTGCCCGGTTCGCTCTCAATTGCGCTCCGCTTGTAAACAACCAACTGATTTAATAAAGCACCACGTTGTTTTAAGGTTTTTGCTATGGTCGTGCGCCCACCTTCACCTTTCACTAAAACGATGTTACTTAGCTCAACATCTTGTAGTGTTTTTAATTCAAGCAGACCTTCTGAATCATGCTGTTTGGGTACTGCAGCACGTCGCCCAAAGGCTTCATAAACCGCATCAGCCGTTTGCTGGCCGACCGCATAAAGTTGGGCTACTTTGTTGATGGTTGGTGTGAGTTTTAACAAGGCATGCACGGCATCTTGCGAGATAAAAATGATTTTATCGGCATTTTCTAGCGGCGCGAGCTCACTACTATTTACTGTGAGGTAATCTAAGGTAAGAACTGGACACAGGGTTGTTTGATAACCCGCCTGCTGAAGCTCAAGAGCAAGCTCAGTGCCTTTTCCTTCTGGACGAGTTATCAAAATATGCATATTAAGCGTCTCTATATACTTCAGCTAAAATTTTATCAGCACCTTGCTCAAGTAGTTTTTCAGCAAGTGTAATACCTAACTGCTCTGCGTCAGCCACAGGGCCTGTCACTTCATCACGCAGCATTTGGCTGCCATCAATAGCGCCCACTAAACCACGTAAATGCACTTGCTCACCATCGACCAATGCAAATGCACCAATTGGCACTTGGCAACCACCTTCTAAACGGCGATTCATAGCACGCTCGGCATTAACACGAATACGTGTTTCATTATGTTCGAGTGGCGCTAACAGTGCTTTTGTTACTTCATCATCAATACGGCACTCAATACCTACAGCACCTTGACCATTTGCAGGTAATGATACTTCAGGTTCGATAAAGGCAGTGATGCGCTCTGGCATTTCTAAACGGATGAGACCCGCTGCAGCTAGAATGATTGCATCATATTGGCCATCATCTAGTTTTGCTAAACGTGTATTAACATTACCGCGTAAATCACGAATGTCTAAATCTGGGCGCGCTTCGCGAATTTGGCATTGGCGGCGTAGGCTTGATGTACCAACAATAGCACCTTGTGGTAACTCTTCTAAGCTTTTGTAGTTGTTAGATACAAACGCATCGCGTGGGTCTTCACGTTCACAAATAGTGTGTAATGCTAGGCCTTCAGGAAACTCAACAGGCACATCTTTCATTGAATGCACCGCAATATCTGCACGGCCATCTAGCATGGCTTGCTCAAGCTCTTTAACGAATAAGCCTTTACCACCAATCTTTGCCAGTGGCGTATCAAGGATAATATCGCCTTGCGTCGACATAGGAACCAACTCTACCGTTACGTCGTCATGGAAGTGCTCTAGTTGAGCTTTTACAAATTCAGCCTGCCATAAAGCAAGTGCACTTTTACGGGTAGCGATACGAACTAGTTTTGTTGTCTGTGTCATGAAAAATCCAATTAATTATCAGGCTGATACTAAATATTACTCAGCTAAAATTCTAAATTCTTTTTGGGCCAGTAAGTTGCCATCTGCGTCAATAACTTCAACACGCCAATCACCCAGTTGCTCTGGCATAATGTTTTTCGTTGAATAAGTACGAAAACGTGGACTACTTACCGCCAATTCAATCGAAGCAAGCTGTTGATCTTGGTAATACCATTGGTGACGAACAGTTTGCCCTTGCATATTTCTAAGCTCGCTAAAAAAGCTCAGGCTATTGCTTATTTGCGCTAATTTTACATCGTTTTTTAAAACGTTTACTGGTTCTCGATCAACAACATCGGTTGTTAATACCGCGCGGCTTACTTTGTCTGTGTCTATTTTAGCGCCAATTGCGACACTGGCAATATGCGCTGACTGCGAAAACTGCTGCTGAGCATCAGGGGCTGCAGCAATCTCTACTTGCTGTTCGGTTTGTGGTGCTTCTTCACCATCAAGGGTGACAGCTGGGGTTTCAGGTTGTTGCGCGTCAACAACCTGTTCACTGTCGATCTCAACCTCTACTGTCGTAACCTCAGGTTCAACAATGTTTGAGCTCACAACCTCTGCTTTAGCCGTTTCTGTGCTATCAGCCTGCGGTGTTTGCTCATTAATTGACAAAGCATCGACTTCTTTTGGCTCTTCTTGCTCAGCGTCATTTAAAGGAGCTTGTAATTCAGCATTTGTAAACTCTGCTTGCGGTTCATCTTGCGGTGATTGTTCAGCATTTACAGCACCAGTTAAGCTATACACTAAAATAGCCAATGCTACTAAGATAACACTGCTAACCATAAAAATGCGTCGCCAATGCCATTGATAAGTCACTGCTGTAGGAGTTGAACCTGCCGATTCAACGGCATTCATATTTGCTGTAATTACAAGTTTCTTTGTCATGTTGGCCTCTAAAACCAAAAATTAACTCAAGCGAGCAATTAACCACTCACGAATAGCCATTAACTCTTCACCACAAACTTGGTGCGCCATCGGATAGTCTTGCCAGCTTACTTCCATGTTGTTAGCGCTAAGCACGTCAAATGCTTGTCTGCCTGCGCTATGCGGTACCACATCGTCAAATCGACCATGTGCCATAAAAATATTTAACCCCTGCTGCTTGGCTTCATCGGCTAATTTTGCAGGCACACACATGTAGGTTGAAAGTGCCATTACACCCGCTAATTTATAATCTAGACGTGGCGCTAAGTGCAGCGATACCACACCCCCTTGCGAAAAACCGGCAAGAATAATTTTGTTAGGAGCGATACCTTTTGCAATTTCTTGGTCAATAATTGCAGCCACTTTTGCAGCAGATTCACGCACTCCTTGCTCATCAGCACGCTTATCTAAATCCATCGATTTAATATCGTACCAAGAACGCATTGCCATACCACCATTTATGGTGACCGGCTGCACTGGCGCATTTGGAAACACAAAACGTACGCCAAGCTCTTTTGGTAAAGCAAGTTGCGGTGCAACGGGCGCAAAACCATCACCAGAATCACCCAAACCATGTAGCCAGATAACCGTTGCTTTGTGGTCGCCTTGCGCTGGGTACTCAACAAACTCTAAACTCATAGTTCAGAACGCCATTCAATTGTTTGACCTGCTTGGCGAGTTGCCGCATCACACATAAATTGCCAAAACTCTGCACCTGAGCGGTTATCAATCCACTTATCGTCGCGTAGTTCAAAATGGTGACCATTAAATTTAGTCGCTACCCAAACTTGGTGTAATGGTGCTTGCTTGTTGATCACAATTTTACTGCGATCAGGAAAGATGATTTCTAAAATACCTGACGCTGATTCATAGTCTAAATCGGCATCACATTCATCGATTTGCTCTTCAATAGTTAGCATTAATGCATCGGCTAGTGTGTGGTATTCATGATCAGTCATTTTAGTGTCCTTTAACTGGCTTTAAGCCTAGATCTGGGGGCAGATTGTGTACATCAAGTGTAACAGGAATAAATTCATCCGCGAATAGCTGCATTTTTTAAATATTCTGTTACTCTGCGATTATAAAGCCAGCAACCGTATTAATCTAATGAAAGAGACTCATAGCCAAAAATTAAAAACCATTTTACCTCTAAGCGTCCTTCTACTAACCCTAGCAGGTTGCGGACAAAGTGGTGCTCTTTATCTGCCAGATGATACTAAGCCGCCTGCAAAGTCTCAGCCACAAGCTGATCCATCCGAACAACCAGAGCAAAAACAGGACCAATAGATGGACTTTTTTAACTACAATAATAATCAGCTGTTCGCTGAAGACATCGCTGTCAAAGAGCTTGCCGAACAATATGGTACGCCTTGTTATATCTATTCTCGCAAAACCTTTGAACGTCATTATTTAGCATTTGCAGACGCTGCTAAGTCACATAAAAGCTTGGTGTGCTATGCCGTAAAAGCCAACTCAAATATTGCCGTGCTGAATATTTTAGCGCGACTTGGTTCAGGTTTTGACATCGTTTCAAAAGGTGAGCTTGCGCGCGTTATCCAAGCAGGCGGAGACGCAAGTAAGGTTGTGTTTTCTGGCGTTGCAAAAACCGCTGACGAAATTGCCTATGCACTTGAATTGGGGATCAAGTGTTTTAACGTTGAGTCAGTGGCTGAGCTTGAGCGTATTTCAAAAGTGGCAACGGATCTTAACTTAGTGGCACCGATTTCGATTCGCGTAAACCCAGATATAGATGCAAAAACGCACCCTTATATCTCAACCGGTTTAAAAGAGAATAAGTTTGGTATTGATATTCAAACTGCGGTGACGGTGTATCAACATGCCGCATCTCTACCCGGTTTAAAAATTACCGGTGTAGATTGCCACATTGGTTCGCAGCTAACAGAAATTAAACCTTTCTTAGCAGCCCTTGAAAAAGTACTGACTCTTATCGAAGAGTTAAAAGCGGTTGGCATCAAGCTAACACACCTAGATATCGGTGGTGGTCTTGGCGTGCCTTATAATGGCGAAACACCTCCTCACCCGAGTGAGTATGTTGATAAAATTACCGCTCGATTAGCAGACTACCAAGATTTAGAACTTATTTTTGAACCTGGCCGTGCGATTGCTGCCAATGCAGGCATTTTAGTTACTAAAGTTGAGTTTATTAAACAAAACCAAGATAAGTTCTTTGCTATTGTTGATGCAGGCATGAACGATATGTTGCGTCCATCGCTGTATCAAGCTTGGCAAAGTATTGTGCCAGTTGAACCTCGCGCAGATGATACGCCTACTCACAACTACGATATTGTCGGCCCAGTTTGTGAAACCGGTGACTTTTTAGGTAAAGACCGTGAGCTTGCACTTCAAGCCGGTGACCTTTTAGCGCAACGCAGCGCTGGCGCATATGGTTTCACTATGAGCTCAAACTACAACTCACGCCCGCGTGTTGCAGAGATAATGGTGGATGGTCAGCAAAGCCATTTAATTCGCCAACGCGAAACCTTAGAAAGCCTTTGGCAAGGTGAGAAAATTTTACCATAAACGTTTTTATAACCGCCCTGCTCTGTGGCATGATTAGCTCAGAGCAAACCCGAATTAGAGCGTTATGTTAGTTAATTTTTCAAAAATGCACGGCCTAGGTAATGACTTTGTCGTTATTGATAACATTACTCAAAATGTTTTTTTATCACGTGATCAAATAAAGAAGCTGGCAGATCGCCATTTCGGCATTGGCTTCGATCAACTGCTTATGGTTGAAGCCCCTTACTCTCCTGATCTCGATTTTCATTATCGTATTTTCAATGCCGATGGTAACGAAGTTGAACAGTGCGGCAACGGTGCGCGTTGTTTCGCTCGCTTTGTACGTATGAAAGGCCTGACCAATAAGCATAAAATCTCGGTTTCAACAAAATCTGGTAACCTCACGCTTTATATAGAGAAAGATGGTCAAGTAACGGTAAATATGGGCCACCCCAATTTTGAACCGAACAAAATCCCATTAAAAGCCAGCAAGCGTGAGCTGACCTATATTCTTCGTACGGAAGAACATACGGTATTTAGTGGCGCAGTGTCGATGGGTAACCCGCATTGCGTGTTAGAAGTTGATGACATTCATAGCGCAGAAGTCACCACCTTAGGCCCACTCCTTGAAAATCATGAACGCTTTCCACAACGCGCAAATGTTGGTTTTATGCAGGTAATTTCGCAAGATCACATTAAACTAAGAGTGTGGGAACGTGGCGTTAGTGAAACCTTGGCCTGTGGTACAGGTGCCTGTGCTGCGGTCGTGGTTGGTCAAATTCAGAATAAACTTGCTACTACCGTACAAGTTGACTTACCCGGCGGCAGTTTACAAGTACGTTGGCAAGGCGAAGGCCACCCTGTACGAATGACAGGCCCTGCTGAGCATGTTTTTGATGGACAAGTGGCACTATGAGCAAACTAACAGAACAACAAATTGCTGAATATTTAAAAGCACACCCTGATTTTTTTATTAAAAACCCTGATGTACTCGCTGAAGTTGAACTACAACAGCAAACGGCGGGAGCAACGTCTTTGGTGCATATTCAACAGCGCCAATTACGTGAACACAATACGTTATTAAAAAATAAGATTGAGCAGCTCGTTGAACAAGCAAAAGAAAACGAGTTAATTTACCGCTTATTTAGCGACTGTCATCGTCAGTTATGGACTAACTACGACTTTACGACACTGGCTAGCAACTTGCGCAATATTATCTGCACGAACCCATCCATTAACGAATGCCACTTAGTTAAGTACGATACAAAGTTTGATGAATTAATTGCCCACCGCCTGCAAAACGACGGTATTTACTTGGGTCGAGTAAGTCAGCAAGAAAGAGACTTACTGTTTTCAGACACGACTCAATCGACTGCTTTATATTTAATCGGTAACACGAAACACCCTGTGGCTATTTTGGCGTTTGGTAGTGATGACGTAAATCACTTCGAACCGGCAAAAGACAGCTTTTTTGTCCTTGAGTTTGTGCGCTCATTGCAACTGCGCTTATTGGAACTTGCATGAGCGATGTGATGACGCCAGACATTAATGAATTAAGTGATGCTTGGCGTACACCCATCCAACTTTTTGCAGACTACTTACGCTACGAAAAACAATACTCAGCGCACACAGTAAACCAATACACGAGCCAGCTAGGCTTCGCGGCTTTGTACTTTAGTAAACTATGTGAAGACTGGTTTGCTGTTCAAGGTGAGCATATTCGCCGTTACAGCATGCAAATGCGCAGCAAACAATTAAGTGGTCGCACAATCAGTTTAAAACTAAGTTGTATTCGCAGTTTATATAAATTCTTAAAAGCAAAAAATATAGCCAATCAGGCACATTATCACAATCCGGCAGAGGCCATTAAAGGGCCAAAGTTTTCCAAGCCTTTACCCAGAAATTTAGACGTAGATCAAATGGCTAAGCTACTAGAACTGCCAGATGATGAGCCTTTAGCTATTCGTGACAAAGCCATGATGGAATTAATGTACTCTTCGGGTTTGCGTATCAGCGAGTTAGTTGGCGCTAACATACAAGATATAAACCCCACTGAAGGCGAAATTTTAGTCCGTGGTAAAGGTAACAAAGAACGTTTATTACCTGTAGGCAGCAAAGCGCTCAGTGCATTAAAAGCATGGCTGAAAATTCGCCCTCAGTTTGCACACCCTGATGAAATAGCCGTGTTTGTTAGCAGCCAAAAAAAGCGAATTTCCGTACGCCAAGTTCGCCTTCGCATGCAAGAATGGGGTATTAAGCAAGGGATCAGCTCGCAAGTGCACCCACATAAATTACGCCACTCGTTTGCTTCACATATCTTAGAATCATCAGGGGATTTGCGCGCCGTACAAGAACTGTTAGGACACAGTAGTTTGTCTGCAACTCAAGTTTATACGCATTTAGATTTTCAGCATTTAGCTAAAGTTTACGATAACACCCATCCACGCGCTAAAAAGCGCTCAACATCAGAGTAACCCCTTGCCATTATGATCCGATTTAACCGTGCCCTATCGCCAGTTTCTGTTTTAAGTTTTGATTTAGACGACACACTTTACAACAACCATCCGATCATAAAGTCAGCCTTGCAAGCACAAGCTGATTACCTCGAAGCGTTAGACCAATGGCCCGCCGATAGTATCAGCTACTGGTTAAAATGCCGCGATAATGCTTTAAAGCAGGATGCCACTCTAATCGATGATGTGACGCGCTGGCGACAAGCAGCATTACACTATGCCATGACCGATCTGGGTTTTTCCGCAGAGCAAGCTCAGTTGCATGCCGAAAACGCTTATCAGGCATTCGCTGATGCCCGCAGTCAAATAACCGTGACTGATGAAGTGCTTGAATTACTTGCTAACCTCAGTAAACACTACCGCCTCATCGCCATCACCAATGGTAATGTCGAAGTAGAAAAGTTTAACCTTAATGGTGTGTTTGAGTTAGTTTTACAAGCAGGCCCACACGGAAAAGCAAAGCCGCACAGCGCCTTATTTGATAGCGCAGCCAAAAAATTAGAAGTGCCTCACAAGGAAATTTTGCACATTGGCGATAGCCTAGATACTGATGTCCAAGGTGCCAATAATGCCGGATGCCAAAGCGTTTGGCTAAATAACCAAGCAACGCAATATCGTTATCAAGGATTAGCAGATATTGAAATAAGCAATATCATGGCGCTCAATCATTTGATTAAAAAGTAACGACTTTGAGAAATTTGTTTTATGCTGAGTAAGTAGGCAACGAAGATTTAAAACTGGTGGGCGAAACGGATGAATGCTTTTCTTAAATTAATATTGCTACTTTCTCTTAGTTTAAATGGTTACTTTATTTGGCAGCTTTTTAACCCTGCAAAGCCTATAGAAATAGAAACTGTCGCACCAGCGCCTAAAGTACAAAAAGGCACGGTCTTACCTGCCCACTTCCAGCAAGCAGTTGCACTATTTAGCAATCAGTTATTTGATAAAGCCGTCGCTGAGTACACTCAATTACTTGTGAATGAACCTCGCTATGCAAGGCAGCTAAAGCAAGCTTGGCAACAACAACTTGAGACATGGCTTTCCCATCAAAAATTCACTTTAAGTGAGCAATTTTTAACGGCCTTTTTAAATAGCCACCCTTACGATGTCACCATGCTTGAACTTGAAGCTAAGCGTTTAATCGCACAAGGTGATACCCAACAAGGTATTATCAATTTACTGGCTCTTAGCAACCAGTTAGACAGCAATGATAAGCAACAACTTAACAAACAAATAGACGAGCTAAGCACATCCTATATTGATGAGCTTACTGCAGCACAACAATGGCAAGCCCTACTTAATATTAGTCAACAATGGCTTGATTACGAGCCTGGCAACGCCCATTACTTATATAACCATGCATTAGCTAACTACCATTTAGAAGATTATGTCGCGAGCCAAATAACCCTAGATCAACTACCCGAAGATCATGACTATAATCATCAGGCTGAGCAATTACATCAGTTGATTCAACAAGCCCTCGCAGGTGTTGAAGTTATAGAGTTAACCGCTCGAGGTTCACATTATTTAGTAAACAGTATTATCAACGATGATATTGAAACCGAGCTGATGATCGACACGGGCGCTAGCTTTACTGTAATTAACCAAACATTATTAAACTCGCTTAACACCCCTGCCAATTACCTTGGCACCTTGCAAGTAAACACAGCTAATGGAATTGTTGAAGCACAGCGTTATCAGCTCGAATCATTTCAAGTCGGTCAACAACGTATTCGTAATTTTGAAGTGCTGATAATAGAAAATCATGCTGGCTATGGCTTATTAGGTATGAACTTTTTAGAGAATTTTAAGTTTAATATCAATCAGCAAGTGAATGAGTTAGAGTTGATAAAGAACAATTTTTAAGGACAAGCAATGACTCTTAACGAATTTCTGGCGACATTAGCAAGCTCACCACAGCAAATTGAGTTTACCGATACCATGGCGGTTATAGACAACAATTATGATTTTACCCCAAGCGGTTTTAACAATCATGGCCTGCTAAGCGAAGCAAATGAAAATAATGGCTCATGTAAAATTTTTGCCTTTGCAAAGCTTAATCAACTAAGCAAACAAAATACCCTAGATTGTTTTGGCGCGTTTTATCGTGATGACGTATTACACAATCCTGAAGGGCAAGACCATATGAACATTCGCACCTTTATGCTTGCCCCTGAAGCGACCCCTTTCTTAGGGATTACTTTTACCGAGCAAGACGTGCTTAAAGCGAAGTAAGTAAAAGCCAATAGTTAAAGGCTTTTTTCCATAAAATAACGGCAACCATCAAGTGGGTAGTTACTCATTTCGTATTTAACTTGGTAGCCGTTTTTTTCGTAAAAGGGTTTGGCTTGGAAATCGAGCGTATCAAGTTGAGCGGTGCTTGCACCAAATGCTTTAGCTTTGCTCTCTAATTCAGCTAACAACCGTGTCGCAAGCCCTTTACCACGCGTCTTATCATCACACCAAAGCCAATTAATAAGCAGCCAGTTACCAAATACTTGGCCATGGATACCAGCAACAACACTGTTTTGTTCATTAACAAATTTAAAGCCTAAAGGAATACGCTCGGCATTAAAATGCGCAGCGTTGAAAGCAACAATATGTTCTCTTAGCTGGTTGTTGAGATCAGCTGAGTCATCACTTTTTAATTGATACATAGCATACCTATAAAATGTTATGACTCAGTATACGCTTATATCGTTAATCAGTATAAGTGGTTCTTGCCATAGGGTACTTCGAGCATATTACTCGCGAGCTTTTCGGGCTGACCGCACATTTCATCATAAGCACTGGTGTGGCGTAGAACCATATCGCCATAACTTAAGTGATCAAGACGCTTTTGAATATGCAACGGGCTAATATCACGAATAAACTCACCCTGCTCATCAGTAACATAATACTCAACGTTATTGATCATCACAGACACTTGATACAGTGCCATTTCTAATGAATGAAGGATAACCTTTTGCAGTGGTTGGTGATCTGCAAGCTCTGATAACTTGATAGGCATGTGCATTCCTCTTTGGTGGTGGAACTATTTATACGTGATTTTGATATACTGTGATCAAATTAATTGTACAAAAATCACTCATGTCAGAAAAAGTACGACTTGCTAAATTTATTGCCCATGCGGGTGTTTGCTCTCGAAAGCAAGCATCGCGCTTGATAGATCAAGGTGAGGTAACAGTAAATGGCCGTGCCGCAAATCATATAGATCATGTTGATGAGCACGATGATGTGATTGTACTTGGCGAAAAAATATCAGAAAAAGCGCCACTCACCTACTTTGCTTATCACAAACCCGTTGGTATAGATTGCAAATTAAATGCTAACGACCCAACCAGTCTTATTCATAGTCTACCTAAAACCACTCGGGTTTACCCAATTGGCCGGCTCGACAAAGACTCCCGAGGTTTGTTGATTTTGACCAATGACGGTGAGTTTTGTAATCAACTGATCCACCCTGATTACCACCAACCCAAACGCTATTTAGTCACCGTAGATAAACCCCTTGATAGCGACTTCTGTAAAAAAATGGCGAGCGGTGTGCCTGTCGATAAACAAATAACCCTCCCTTGCACGGTGACTCAAGTCAACGAAACGCAGTTTTGCATCGTCTTAAAACAAGGCTTAAATCGGCAAATACGTAAAATGGCACGTTTTTGTGGCTACAAAGTCATCGACCTTTACCGCACAGATATCGCAAAATTGTCACTCACCACGCTTAATTTGCCCGAAGGACAGATAGTCAGTATCAAAAAAAGTGACATTCTCTAACAAAAAAGTTTGCATTAATTGATTACACGTGTAATCTTAAATTAAAGATTACATCTGTAGGCATAAAAATGATTGAACTTTCTAAAGCTGAATTCGAAGTATTAGATGCGGTATGGCTTGGCTACCCAGCCACGGCAAGTGAAGTAATTGCGCGTTTAAGTGACGATAAAGAATGGCACGAAAAAACCATCAAAACGCTACTAAGCCGTTTAGTTAAAAAAGGTGCACTTAGCTTCGAGAAACAAGGCCGCCAATATAACTACACTCCTTGCATCGCCCGTGAAGAATACACATTAAAAGAAAGCCAAAGCTTTATTGAACGCTTTTTTAATGGCCGTATTGCGCCACTGGTGAGTGGCTTTGCTAAATCAGAGCAACTCTCGCAACATGATATTGATGAGCTGAAAAAGGTCATTGATGATTGGGAAAAACAGCAAAAATAAGGCTTGTTATGTTAGATGCATTTTTTAATTGGTTGTTAGATCAACAACTTTTGATCTCATCTGCAATAATGTTTTTATTGCTGCTAGAGCGAAAGTTGCTAAGCCAGCTGTCGGCACGCTTGGTTTATACACTGTGGGCGCTTTTACCGATTAGTTTATTG
Organism: Pseudoalteromonas sp. CO109Y; assembly: GCF_004208935.1. NCBI lineage: Bacteria > Pseudomonadati > Pseudomonadota > Gammaproteobacteria > Alteromonadales > Pseudoalteromonadaceae > Pseudoalteromonas > Pseudoalteromonas sp. CO109Y. The sequence continues at coordinate 52,683 of NZ_SGPD01000013.1, read as the reverse complement.
TTAGCGAACCTACCAGAACACTTAAAACCAATTCAAAACGACTTTATCAGTAAGCTGACTATCACGCCAAACACAGCAATAATGCCGCAGTTTACGCTCACTTGGTTTGCTATTTATGGCTTTATTAGTGCCGCACTGCTGATCACTGCCGTATATTTTCATTACCGTTTTCTAGCAAAACTGCAATTAGCGCCAATTACGCTTGATCAGCACAGCAACCAAAGCATGCGCTTATACCAAAGCAATCAGGTGAGTTCACCTATGGTTGTAGGGGTTATAAACACCAAGCTAGTGCTGCCTACAAACTATCAAAGCCATTACAACAGCCATGCTTTAGCGCTTATTTTAGAACATGAATCAGTGCACATTAAACGCAAAGACAACCTAATTAATGCCATCGCTTTAAGTGCCACTATTTTGCTGTGGTTTAACCCTGTCGCTTGGCTTGGTTATGCAAGTCTGCGCCGCATTCAAGAGCTTTCATGTGATGAGCAAGTACTCAAAAATAAATCAACTGAACAACGAATTCTATACAGTAAGGCATTAGTGCACTGTGCAAGCTTTAGCAGAACAGGCTTAATGGCTTATTCACAATACGGAGATAAAAACACCATGTTACAACGTCTAAATCAAATAAAGCAGATCGACAACAGCTCATTTATTGCAAAAACAGCGTTAGTTATTTTTACAGCGGGCATGCTTAGCAGCTTTGCCATTGCAAAACAGCCGATGTCCGTTGAAAAGACAAAGGACTATCAAGCGGTTATGCGTGTAGAGCCGATATACCCAATTCAAGCTGCAGAGCAAGGTATTAGCGGTTCAGTCGTTTTGAAATACGATATTTTACCAAGCGGCGCCACCAGCAATGTTAGTGTAGTAAGTGCAGAGCCTGAAGGTGTTTTCAATCGAGAAGCGAAAAGAGCCTTAAAACAATGGCAATATGCGCCGTCTGAATCTGGCTTTAAAAACGCCTTAGTACAACTCGATTTCGCCTTAGACGAAAACTATCAAGCAAAGGATTTAATAGAGAAAATTAAAGTTAGCTCTAAGTAAAAGTAACCACTTAAGACCCTAAAGCAAGCGCCTTATTTAAGCCGCTTGCTTTGTGGTTTTTAACTCATTGGCTTGTAACTAAAGGCAAACAGCAATCATCGCCACAGCGCTTACATAGCCAACAAGCCAGACTAATGAGCGTAAAATATCCTGGTTTATGTAGTAGAAAATACAGTACAACACGCGAGCAACAACATGCACAATCGCTAGGGTCTCAGTTACCTGATAGACATTATTGCTACCTATTACGACTGCCAGCGCGACAGCAAAAATAATCAGCGATTCAAAGCTATTTTGATGTGCTGCCAACGCACGAGCACCAAAGCCGGTTAGTTTAGCTTGTTGCTCGCGTGGGTGCTTATTGTCGTAGCCTGCTAGCTTATTTTGTGCAAAAGCCACAGGTGCTTTAGCTAAATAGGGTATAAGTACTGCGATGAGTGCGCAGATAATCAGTGTGGTCATGATATTTCCTTATCTTTTAATTGTAATAGCTTACCCTAGCGCAAACAAAAAAAAGCCGCTACTTAAAACAGCAGCGGCCAGCAATAGCATCATTGTCACTATAGTCTAAAGCCGGCATAAAAGCCCTGCGGCATATTGTCACAGCTGAGTTTTTCTCAAGTTGGTCGATAAGCTAATGCTCTCATACTTTGGTTTTGTTACTCTAAGCGCCTCTCCTTATTAATTTATTTTCAATATGACTTGGATTTTCTTAACTATTTTTGCGGCATTTATGCAGTCGTGGCGCAATGCACTGCAAAGTAAACTGAGTGCAACAGTGAGCGTTGCAGGGGTAACGCTTGCTCGCTTTATTATTGCCAGCCCGATTGCTGCACTGTATTTATTTGTACTTTATCAATATCAAGACGCCGCACTCCCTGACTTTAATCTGGCTTTTATTGGTTACATTGTTGGCGCCAGTATCGTCCAAATCCTTGCCACCGGTTTGATGGTTAAACTTTTTAAAATGAATAACTTTGCAGTCGGTGCAGGCCTTGCTAAAAGTGAAGCACTGATGGCGGCCATTTTAGGCGTTATGTTCTTTGGCTCAGCGCTGTCGCTACTAGGCTGGATTGGGGTCTTTATTGGTGCAATTGCGGTATTGCTATTAAGTGGCATCGCGAATGTTAAACACTTTAATTTGGGCACCGCACTGCTTGGACTTGCTTGCGGCACTTCTTTTGCTCTCTCTTCATCATGGATCCGTGAAGCAAGTTTAAATTCAGGACTGACTTTCCCACACTCTGCCGCTTGGGTGTTGTTACTGATAATCAGCTTACAAACCCTGATGCTGTGCGTGTATATTGCATTCAAAGAACGCGATACATTTAAGAAAATGTGGCATCACAAAGGCACTACTACCGCTGTTAGTGTTTGTAGCTGTTTAGGTTCAATCGGTTGGTTTAGTGCCATGAGTTTGCAGCATGTTGCTTATGTAAAAACGCTTGGGCAGATAGAAGTATTCTTTACCATTATGGTATCGATTCTTTGGTTAAAACAACCTTTAAAGCGCCAAGACACGGCTGGGCTTGTGTTAATTGCACTGGCAGCCATTCTGGTAATGCTACCAAATTAGTCTTATCCCAAGTCATTAAAAAAGCGGCATTGCCGCTTTTTTTAATGACTAATTTTTAGCGTTATTACACCGCTAATTATCAGCAATACTCCGGCAATGCGGCCAAATGTTGCGGCATCACCATAAAATAAAATACCAACTAAGAAAGTGCCCGCGGCTCCTATGCCTGTCCATACCGCATAAGATGTTCCCATCGGAATATCCTTTTGCGCCAACCACAGCATAAAACCACTAGCGACCATAAATGCGACGGCAATTGCAATGCCTAACCAGCGACTGTCTGCCTGTTGAGACATTTTAAGGCCAACAGGCCAGCCAATTTCTAACAGACCTGCGACAATTAAATACAACCACGCCATTAGTTATCTCGCTTTTTCAAGATCACGTCATACAAATCTTCGCGGCGGTCTTTTAAGTTTCTAACAGTACCTTCACTGTGAAGGATTTTCAGTTTATCCATATCTAAATCACTGAATAACAGCATTTCGGTATTCGGTGTTGCTTCATTCAAGGTCGCATCATGTGGGAATGAGAAATCAGAAGGAGTAAGCACTGCTGATTGCGAATACTGTACGTCTAAACTCTCAACCTCAGGTAAGTTACCAACCGAGCCTGCAATCACAACATAACATTCATTTTCAATTGCACGTGCTTGCGCACAATGACGAACACGTAAGTAACTATTTTTTGTATCCGTCCAAAATGGCACGAACAAAATATCTAACCCTTGCTTAGCGAGAATACGTGACAGCTCAGGGAACTCTACATCGTAACAAATTTGAATACCGACACGACCCGCATCGGTTTCAAATACAGCAATTTTGTCACCGCCTTGGATCACCCAGTCATTTTGCTCGTGAGGGGTAATATGAATTTTGCGCTGCTCATCGATTTTACCGCTACGATGGCATAGGTAGCTGACATTATAAATCTTGTCATCTTCAGCAAGCGGCATGGAGCCTGTGATAATATTGGCATTGTATTCAACCGCCATGCGCGACATTGCATCACGGAAGGTTTCTGTGTATTCGGCCAGATAGCGAATGGCTTCCGTCTGATTGCTTTGCTCGGTGAGGCCCATTAACGGGGCATTGAAAAACTCCGGAAACAGAATAAAGTCACTCTTATAGTCAGACACCGTATCAACAAAGTATTCCACTTGCTTGAGCAGCTCTTCAACAGACTCAACACAGCGCATTTGCCACTGTACGGCACCGACACGGACAATTGATTTGGTCGACTCAAGTACTGTATCAGTCGGCTCAAACATAATGTTATTCCACTCAAGTAAAGTGGCGTAACCAACTGATTCCTGATCTTCAGGAAGGTATTTTTTAAGTAAACGTTTAACTTGGAAATCATTAGATAGCTGAAAGCTTAAAATCGGATCGTACAGCTCTTTGTGGTCTACTTTTTCGATGTACTCCATCGGAGTCATCTCTGCACTATGATTGTAATAACGCGGAATACGCCCACCCGCTAAAATGGCGCGTAAGTTATACTGACGGCACAGCTCTTTTCGTGCATCGTATAAGCGACGACCCAATCGCATACCTCGGTGAGTTGATGAAATCACCACATCTAAACCATAAAGTGCATCACCTTCAGGATCACTAAATACACGGTCATGGCCATCAACAATATCTTCGTAGGTATGTGGGTTAGAAAAGCGCGCGTAATCTACCTGAACACTCAGTGCGATGCCGACTAAGACACCATCGTCAACAATACCTATCTGCCCTTCCGGAAACTGGTCTATTAGCCTAAAAATAGTATGGCTTGGCCAAGCTCCACCAAGCCCTGGGTACGCTTGATCCATAAGGGTCTTTATTTGTGGGTACTGTTCTTTGGTTAGATTACAAATCTCTAAATGCGTTTTTTCCGCCGGCATAGCTACTCCTTTTTAGGCACGAGAGAATAATCACAGCAAACATTGCTCAGCATGTTTCTAGATTAGCTTTAACTAGAGTGGCATCAAATGCCCACTCTGCCAAGCCCCAAGCTTAACAAACATGATGTGAACAAACGCTTAGCTTCATTCATAAACATCAGTGACATGCGTTTACAAAGCAAAAGCGAGCAATTATAAACCTGCATTGCTCAACTTTTCATCTATAATTACGCTACTCTCCATGTGTATTTGAGGTTGGATTGATCAAACACTTACTAAAACAATCAAAGCAATCTGGCTTAGAAGAGATTGAACACGTTAAATTTCTGATTATTTCTAAAATCGCCTATTTCGCGTTGATTGTTCATGTCTTGCTGATCCCCGTATTTGCTCACATAGGGGCAAATACGCTTGCTTTAGTTAATATCTTGAGTGTGCTTGCTTGGGCAAGCGGCATCTTTTTAATTAAACAAGGGCTGACTTCGCTAGCACTTAGAGTATTTTGCCTTGAAGTAATTATTCATGCGGTAATTGTTTGTGCCACCCTTGGCTTAGGCGCAGGGTTCCAGTTTTACCTATGGACTGTATCTTGTATTTTAATGATCGATTATCAATTAACCTTTAAGCGTGCAGCTTTATATAGCTTAGTGATGATTGCGATATTCGCCCTGCTATATGTATTTTTTTCAGATGTTCAGTACGGCTTTGCTTACCCAGAGTTACTACCACATGTAAATGTAATCAATATTATTATTGCCGGTTTACCTATGGTCTATGGCATGGGTCTAATCAGAGAAATCACTTTGTCACAACGGGTTGAGTTAACAGAAATGGCAGCCCGCGATCCACTCACTAAGCTCTACAACCGCCGTTTTGCAAAAAAATTAATCACTGCTGCACATCAAAAGAGCATAGAGCTTGAGAGCAGTCTTTGTATTGTTATGGCTGACATCGATAAGTTTAAAAGTATTAACGACAATTATGGCCATGAAAAAGGTGATACGGTGCTCGTTAATGTTGCAAGGCTAATTCGCCAATTTATTGATGATGAAGATATAGCGGTACGCTGGGGTGGTGAAGAATTTTTAATTTTATTAACTAATACAGATGCAAAGCAGGCCTTTACAAAAATTGAAACCTTACGTTTAAGAATCGCCGAACTAGAGGCGCATCATGAATTCCCCGATCTCAATGTCACTATGAGTTTTGGGCTTATTGAATGGCAACCGCTCGCTTCAATAGAAAAAATGCTACAACACGCTGATGAAGCGCTGTATAAAAGCAAGCACGCAGGACGCAACCAAACTACCATTGCTAAAGGTCAACGCCCTGCTTTCAAAGATACTGATGCGGTTAATTAACCGCATCGATAGTGATACTGTGGGCAATCTCTTGTGGCAATAATGGCGTTAAACCATTACTAACATAATCGTTAAACCCGGCACGATAAAATTCTGACAATGGATGCCCCGATTGCCCACCCGGAATAGCCATTATCGCTTTATCTAAGTGCCCAGGTTGAACAATAAAGCGCTGTGAAGCACCAAAGCTACGTCCTTGCACCGAAGGCATAAAAGTATCACCAAACCCAGGCTCCGTAGGCATATTCAATAAGCTTTTCAGTGCAGGTATTTGCTTAGCAAATGGGTGCTCAATCACTAATTCGTTAACCTTGCCCCACTCCCAGCTATGCGGGTTGTTACCGTATTGATCGGTTAGTTTAGTGATAACGCGGTCAAAGGCTCCTATCATTTGTTGTTGCCAGTTTGCATACTCAGGGTTTAACCATGCCTGAGGCTGCGCTTCGATAAGTTGCCAAACAGCAGGTTCTAAGTCTCGTTTTACTGGTTTTAAGCTACTATCGAGAGCTTTTAGCTTATTCTCTAACGGGCTAAATAAGCCGTTAATCACTTCACTGCGGTAGCGCTTTACTAAGGTGTAGCCAATTGAGTCGCTACAAGCACACGCCTGCCAATTATTTAGCTCTTTTAAATACAGCGCGTATTTATCGCCTGCGTTGCTAAGCTGTTTGACCAGCAGTTTATGCCAAGCCGTTAAGAAACGCGCTTCGTTATCATGTTGTAAGTCATAAAAATCTTGTTCATTGAACTGTTGTTTTTCAAATAAGCGGTCGCGAATTTGTGCCGAGCGAGCCCCCATTGCATAACCACCATTACCAAAGCGCTGGTCATCCTCTGCGGAAACAACTCGTGAGTTGCCCGTCCATAAACGGCCACTTTCTGGGTTTTTAACAAATGGACGCTGGGTTTCGTTTTCGTGCCACTGTGCAGGATACGCTTGCTCAGCCACAGCTAATTGATGGGGCTCTTTACGGGCAGGCACGGCTCCCATATTCTTCCAAGCTGCATTACCTTTATCATCAACAACCATCAGATTTTGTACAGGAATACCCACCTCAGCAGCAAGCGCTAGTGCATCATCAACCGTGTTTGCTTGCTCAAGCTTAAGTAACTCCATATCAACCGCATACTCATGGTGGGCAACCCAACTTAGCGCATAAGATTTGCCGTTAATTTCTTTAACTGGGCCATACTCGCTCATGGTTAAAGCGTAATTTTCGCTGTTGCCGTCATTGAGTAAAATAGGTTCATCTATCTGCCAGGTTTTCTCTTTGCTCTCAAGGGCTATCCAATCGGCTGTATCTAAATAACCATTGGTGAATCCCCAAGCTATTTTATTATTGGTACCAACAACAATGGCAGGAGCCCCTGGTAATGACACACCGGTAATTTGCTGCATTTCACCATTGAGTGGGTAATTGAGCTGGGCACGGTACCAAATGATTGGCACAGCAAACGATAAATGCATATCGTCAGACAGCATTGCAGCACCTGTTTCAGTTAACTGCCCAGTAACCGCCCAGTTATTACTGCCAAGTTCCTTTCGGTCTGCAATGTCAGTCATAGCCCATTGAGGGTCTTTGAGATTAGGAATACTGCCGTCATAAGGTGCTAATTGGCTGTTGTCGAGTGCCGCTTGATAAAGGCTAGGCTGAGTAATAAAGTCAACCATCGCCTTACCATATAAATCTTCGATTTCGATCAGTGTTTTGTCGCGCTCAAAGGTGGCTGTTTGTAAATCTAAATACATACTAAAAATGATTAGTAAGCTGTCTTCGCTTTGCCAAGGTTTTGCTTCAGCGCCTGTGAGTAAATATTCAAAGCTATCGAAACCCACTTGCGCATGGCCTTCATTAACCCCATTCGCGTAGGCTTTTAATAGCGCTTTATCTTTAGCAGGTAACTGCTCGACAGCAATCTGACTGCGTTTACGTAACTGATGAAAGCGCATTTTTTTATCAAGCCCAACGGCAGCTTTACCAAATAACTCACTAAGCTCACCTGCAGCATTACGGCGCAGTAAATCCATTTGAAAGAATCGGTCCTGACCATGAGCAAAACCAAGCGCATAGGCTGCATCTAATCGGTTTTCGGCATGAATAACAGCCTGTCCTAAGGTATCTCGCTCAATCTTAACTGATTGCGAAATAGCGTCGCTTTTACCGCGACCATCAAGTGCCGGTAAACTTAAGTTTAATACGCCATAAACAAGCCCCGTTGCGAGTAACACCACAACGAACAAACCTATTAGTAACCATTTGATTATCTTAAACATGCCAATTATCCTTGCGCTAAAGTAACACTATATTAACCTGAGTTTTGTGAAAGAATAGTGTTGCGATACAAATAATTGAAATTAGGTTTATAGATTTGCTGTTCATTGTTAATTACCACAGAAATTGTCTATAGTAGGTAAATAGTATAAAACCTGATATTTCTCATGCCGCTAGCGACCGAAACAGATAATAAAAAACTACAAAAACTGAAGCTAGCCTTCTGGTTTTCACTTGCCTGTATCATCGTGATTGGTCTTGTAATCGACCAAATTAATTACAGCCGCGAGAAAGATGCTTTTCGTGCACAGGAGCTGGCAAAAGTAAGTGCCTATCGTGCAGAGCTCGAAGCCACCTTAATATCTAACATTCAACTTGTACGCGGCTTGGCGGTTGCCGTTGCGGCTGAACCCAATTTAGACCAAGCCCGCTTCACGCAAATTGCCAGCCCCCTATTTTCAACGTCTTCAGAGCTTAGGAACATCGGCGCAGCACCGGATATGGTTATTCAGATGACTTATCCTCTTGTGGGTAATGAGAAATCTATTGGGCTCAACTTTTTAGAAAACCCAGCGCAGCGTGACGACGCAGTTAGAGCACGGGATGAAAACCGTATTGTTATGGCCGGCCCATTAGAGTTGGTGCAAGGTGGTCAAGCATTGATAGCAAGAATGCCCGTATTCACTCCACCAGAGCTCACTTTTTGGGGGTTACTCTCTGTTGTCCTCGATATAGATAAAATCTATACAAACTCGGGGTTAATCGCACTGAGTCAGCATTATGATGTTGCCCTGCAAGGCAGAAATGGCCTTGGTGCTAAAGGTGATTTTTTCTACGGTTCACAAGACGTGCTCAATACCAACCCTTTGAGCTTTAGAATTAACTTTCCAGGTGGTGAGTGGCAGATGTACGCCACACCAAAATCTGGATGGCAGCCACCAAGTTCTGCTATTTGGCCGCTTAGACTGGCCATTATTCTATTTTGTATTTTATTTGCTGGCGCCTCTGTATTCTTTTTACGCATGGTCGAAAGACAGTACAAAAGCGAACGTATGTTAGAAACTATGAGTAGTCTTGCTAAAGTCGGCGCTTGGTCTTTTAATCTAGAGACAAGAACCGTCTATTGGTCTGATATGACCAAGCAAATTTTTAAGTTTCCTCTTAATGTACAGCCAGAGTGGCCTGCTAACTTTACACTTTTTAAGGCTGGTGAAAGCCGGGATAAAATTCGTCGCCTTAACGAGCGTGCAATCAAGTATGGTGAGAGTTTTGAGACTCAAGTGCAAATCATAACTGCTGAAGGTGATGAAGTTTGGGTGCTGCTACATGGTGAAGCCGAGCATAAAAATGGCCGTTGTATAAAACTTTTTGGTTCACTACAAAATATTGATACCCGTAAGCGAGATGAGCTAGAAAACAACAAAATAGCCTTACATAATGAGATTTTAGCCTCTCTTACCGTTAATGATGCTGTACTGACGGGTAACCTTAACTTATCTAAACATGTTATTGTGCAAGCAATTTGTCACGCTTTTGATATTGATCGCGCTAGTATTTGGCTATTTAGTGACGATCGCCAATCGCTCAATACCTTTGCTATTCACGACCAAAGTCAGCCTGAATTTAGTGAGCCGATTTCACTCCAGCAGTTTGAATTTCAAAATTATTTTGATGCTATTAACAATCACGCTGTAATTAATGCCAGTGATGCACAGCAACATCCACTGACTAGTGACCTACGTAGCAACTATCTTGATTGGTTTAATATACGCTCAATGCTGACTGTGATAATCCCCACAGGTAGCAAAACAATGGGGGTTGTGTGCGCCGAAAAATGTCATAACCGCAGACATTGGAGTAAAAATGAAGAAAGCTTTTTAATCGCAGTTGCGGCACTCATTGGTAGTTTACACGCAAGTCAGCGCCGTATAGAGACCGAACAACAACTCGTTCAAGCAAAAGAAGCTGCTGAACAAGCAGTAAAAGCCAAAAGTGAATTTTTAGCAAGCATGAGTCATGAGATCCGCACCCCTATGAATGGCGTGATCGGGATGCTCAATATCATCAAACAAACCAAACTAGACACCCAGCAAAACCACCATATAGATTTGGCGCAATCATCGGCTGAATCACTATTGCATATCATTAACGATATTTTAGATTTCTCTAAAATTGAGGCCGGTAAGCTCGATATTGAAAATGTTAGCTTTAATGTATCAAAACTACTTGGCGATACTATCGAATCGTTTGCCATTAAAGCAGAACAAAACAATACCAAGTTGCTGCTAGATACCACACACCTTAATCACGGCTTTATCATTAGCGACCCAAACCGGATTAGGCAAATTATCAATAACCTAGTTAGCAATGCGGTTAAATTCACAAAAGATGGTGAGATTATCGTCATCGCCAAACTCGAAACAAACAACGAAGAATTGTTCTTGAACTGCTCTGTTATTGATTCGGGTGTAGGTATCAAGCCCGAAAAGCAAGCCACTTTATTTGACTCATTCACGCAAGCGGATGCATCAACTACACGCCAATACGGCGGTACAGGGCTTGGCCTTGCAATAGTAAAACAGCTGTGTCAGTTAATGGATGGTGATGTCAGTGTGGTTAGTTCATACGGGGAAGGCAGCACCTTTAATTTTACTGTAAAAGTTAAACGTGATCATACAAAGCAAGCGCCAGAGCCAAGCCACATTATAGATAAAAAGCATATTTTAATTGCTGATAATTGTAAGCTCAGTAGCAATATTGCCAAAAAACAATTGCAGCTATGGGGAGCAGAGGTCGAGACCTATAGTGATATGCCAAGCTTACTCAATCGTGCTGCAATGCCAACCGATAATGGCTGCGATGCAATTTTAGTGGATTATCTTTTTTATAGCAGCGCAACAAAAGAGCACCAACAAGCATTCTTAAAATACTTTAATGCCACCAGCTGTAAACGGATTTTGATGGCCCCAATGAGTCTTACTGAAAAACAAACGAGACAAACATTAAAAGTTGAGAGTATTATCTTTAAACCATTAACGCAGTCTGATTTATTTAATTCTCTGGCAAACGACAAGTACATTGAACAGCAGCAGGTTAATAAAGAAACCTTAATAACTAAGGTCGTGACCAGTAGCGATAGCGCTGAATCGCAAGTCTTACTGGTTGAAGATAATAAAGTGAATCAGATGGTGGCAGGTTCGTTGCTAAAACAAGCAGGCATTAGTTTTGATATCGCTGAAAATGGCCTTGAAGCGATTGCAAAGCTTTCAAGCCGCGAGCAAAGCCCCTACCAATTAGTGTTAATGGATTGCCAAATGCCAGAAATGGATGGTTACCAAGCAACGCGAGCCATTCGGGCAGGTGAAGCAGGCGCAGCTCATCAGGGGGTTAATATCGTCGCACTCACTGCAAATGCGATGCAAGGTGACAAAGAGCGTTGTTTAAACGCAGGCATGAACGACTATGTCACCAAACCCCTTAAATTTGACTCGCTCAATAAAAAGTTAACAGTGTGGCTAAGCACTGAAGAATAAAAAGAGAGTAAAACCATGCAATTATCATCAATTCAACAACGTGTTATTGGCTGTTTACTCGAAAAGCAAAGTACAACACCCGAACATTACCCGTTATCTTTAAATTCACTGACTAATGCATGTAATCAAAAGTCGAACCGTGAACCTGTATTGTCTTTAACTGAAGCGCAAGTACAAGATACCCTCGATGAGCTTATTGCATCACGCTTAGTGACGGTTGATGAAGGGCTGTCAGGGCGTGTAAATAAATATGCTCACCGCTTTTGTAATACCGAATTTGGCAGTTTGCAGTTTACTGAGCAGCAACGCGCCATTATTTGTTTGTTACTGTTACGTGGCCCGCAAACACCAGGCGAGTTGAGAACACGCAGCAACCGCCTCGCTGAGTTCAGTAACGTCAATGAAGTCGAAGCCGCATTAAACGCACTCATTGCACAAGAACATGTGGCACGCTTAGCACGAGAGCCCGGCAAACGAGAGAGCCGCTACATGCACTTATTTGTTGACCCAGACAGCATTACTGAGGATATGGCTGCTAATGAGCCAATGCAGGATAATAGTAGTGAAGTGCAGCAATTACGAAGTGAAATCGAAGAACTTAAGCAACAAATTAACGCAATAAAAGCGCATTTAGGTCTTTAATAAAAACCGCGCCCGTAACATAATGTACAAGACGCTGACAACCACAACGAAAAATAGGAGCTCTACCATGCGTGCCGACATTCTGGCGGAAATGAAAGTCCAACCAACTATTGATGTAAAAGCGGAAATCACCCGTCGTGTTAACTTTCTTAAAAGCCGACTTATTGCTGCGCACTCTCGCTCACTTGTATTAGGGATCAGTGGCGGTGTTGACTCATCAACCTGTGGCCGTTTATGCCAATTAGCGGTTGATGAATTAAACCAAGAACATAACACCAACGAATATCAATTTATTGCTGTGCGCTTACCTTACGGCGTACAAGCAGATGAAGACGAAGCACAACTAGCCGTAGATTTTATTCAACCAAGTAAGCGTATGACGGTTAATATTAAAGCGGCTGTCGATGGCATGCATGAACAAGCAATGGCGGCAGTTGTTGGTGGTGGCGCTGAATTACCAGAGCAAGCTAAAATCGACTTTATCAAAGGCAATGTAAAAGCGCGCCAACGCATGGTTGCGCAGTATGAAATTGCCGGTTTCAGCCAAGGCTTAGTTGTTGGTACCGATCACAGTGCTGAAAACATCACTGGCTTTTACACAAAATTTGGTGACGGAGCATGTGACCTGGCACCTTTATTTGGCTTATCAAAGCGTCAAGTTCGTGCGCTTGCTGAGCACTTGGGAGCGCCAGCTGTCCTTGTACATAAAGCCCCAACGGCCGACTTAGAGTGTGATCGCCCAGGTCTAACTGATGAAGAAGCGCTTGGCCTCACTTACGATCAAATTGATGATTTCTTAGAAGGTAAAGAAGTCAGCAATGAAGTCGAAGAAAAGCTAACAGCAATTTACTTACGTACTCAACATAAGCGCCAAGCGATCCCAACGGTATACGACGAGCTTTAAAAACGGTTAAAACACTAAAAGGGCAATAATAATTGCCCTTTTTCCTTCCTCGTACAGACCCTTAGCAATATTCAAAACCTTCAATCACTCATTATCGGCCGCGCTAAATGATCTAGAGCGCTATGCTTGACGTAAAAATTAGCAACATGATTGCAGTAAAGATGAAATAGTTCTGTAATTTGGTTTATAGTTGTTACAGTTAAATACATTACATTTCAAATCAAAAATCTAAGGTTTTATATTAGTTTATGTCATCGCCCATTTTAATTACTGGCGCAGGCCAACGTATTGGACTCGCTCTGGCCGAGCACTTTTTAGCGCAAGGGCAAGAAATCATAGTCACTTACCGTACCCGCCATGAAGCAATTGATGTGCTTGCAGGTAAAGGCGCTATTTGCATCCATGCTGATTTTAATAGTGACCAAGCTATCGGGCATTTTATCGAAGAATTAAAAACCCATACCAACCAGCTCAAGGCAATTATCCATAATGCGTCTAGCTGGGATTGCGAAGCAAATAACCACGATTACGCAGACCTATTCGATAACATGATGCGTATCCACGCCAAAGCGCCCTATTTAATTAATTTAGCAGCTTCTGATTTGCTACTGCATTATCAGCAAAACAGTGGCCAAGCCGCAGATATTATTCACTTAACCGATTATGTGGTTGAAAAAGGCAGCCCTAAGCACCTTGCTTATGCAGCAAGCAAAGCAGCGCTTGATAATTTAACCAAGTCGTTTGCCGCTAAATTTGCACCAGACATTAAAGTGAATGCTATCGCCCCTTCGTTAATTATCTTTAATGAACACGATAGCGACGAATACAAAGCCAAAACATTAAAGAAATCGCTAATGGGCATTGAGCCCGGCTGCGCCGAGATTATTAACAGCGTAGAACTATTACTAAGCAGTCACTACATCACAGGTCGTTCTATGCCTGTTGATGGTGGCAGACATTTAAAATAACGAATTACTGAGAAAGCTATGCACGATGATTTAAAAAATAGTTACCAACAAATAATTACCGCAGTAGGTGAAGATCCTGCTCGTGAAGGATTACTCGACACACCAAAACGCGCAGCAAAAGCGATGGAGTATCTGACTAAAGGCTATCGTCAAACATTAGATGAAATCACCAACAATGCGGTATTCACTTCAGATGCCGATGACATGGTATTGATCCAAGACATTGAGCTTTACTCTATGTGTGAGCACCACTTGCTGCCATTTGTTGGCCGCTGCCATATTGCTTATATTCCTGATGGCAAAGTGCTTGGTTTATCTAAGTTTGCGCGAATTGTTGACATGTTCGCACGTCGTTTTCAAATTCAAGAGCAATTAACCCATCAAATTGCTAAAGCGGTTGAAGAAGTAACTGGCGCGAAAGGTGTTGGTGTAATAGTTGAAGCAAAACATATGTGTATGATGATGCGCGGTGTTGAAAAGCAAAACTCAAGCATGCGTACTTCGGTTATGTTAGGTAACTTCAGAGCCGATCCAAAAACCCGTAACGAGTTTTTACAACTAGTTAGAGGGTAATGATGGCCAATGCAATTATTAATGTCACTAACCTCAGGCTACGAACCTTTATAGGTTTTAACCCTGAGGAACGTGAGAAAAAACAAGATGTAGTGATTAATTTAGAAATTCACTACCCTGCGGATCAAGCTTGTGAAACTGACGCAGTCGATAAAGCGCTAAACTACAAGACCATTACTAAAGAAGTGATCAGCCTTGTCGAAGAAGGCCACTTTTTGCTGTTAGAAAAACTGGTTGCTGAAATTTTAGCAATTTGCCACCAGCATCAAAGTGTTCACTATGCCAAAGTACGCGTCGATAAACCTCATGCGCTGCGCTTTGCTGATTCAGTATCACTGACCCTAGATTGGCAAAAAAGCTAGAATAACTTTTCTAGTCCCACCGCAAAGGCAAGCACAGCTAAATAACGTGCGCCTTTGCCTAAGGTCACGAGTAACAAAAAGATTGAAAACTTAACCCTAAAAATTCCGCCAACAACCGTTAAAGGGTCGCCGACAATAGGCAGCCAAGCAAATAGCAAACTGTAAATACCGTATTTATTAAATTGCTGTTCGGCTTTGTCTATCGACTTTTGTGAAACGGGAAACCATTTACGGTCTTTAAATCGCATGACTTGCGTGCCCAGCCAATAATTCACACAACTCCCAAGCACATTGCCTACAGTTGCACTTAACCATAACAACCAAAGTAGATAATCACCACTGGCTATCATAGCTGTCATTACTAATTCTGAAGAGCTAGGTAATAAGGTTGCGGAAATAAACGCGCTGAAAAATAACGATAAGTAGGCCATAAACATCACATAAAAAAGCTCAGCAAATGGCTGAGCTTTTAGTATATGGCAATTAGTTTACTTTATAAATTCTATCGCCATAGGGTATTTAACTTCTTTACCATCGTTGGCTTTAATCGCCGATACGACCACCATAATCAATGAGAATAGCGCAACCAATGGCAACAGAATGACACCAACGACAACAAACATCAGCATAAAGCACACAATGTAAGCAATCATCATGGTTAATTGAAAGTTTAATGATTTGCGACCATGCTCAGCAACAAGTGGCATTTCTTCTTTTTTTACAAGCCAAACAATCAAAGGCCCAATCACCGAACCAAACGGGAAAAGCAAGCCTGCTAAGGCACTTAAGTGACAAAACATTGCCCATGTGCGCTGCTCTTTATCTGCCACAATTATTTCAACTTTTTGATTATCATCCATTTTAAATTCCTTGTTATGGGTCTGTTTGTTTCTCTACTATAAACCGTAATGACTTTTTACCCTAGTTAAATTGGTTAAATTTAAAACTCTCAACCAGCAAAAAAGGCTGTAATCAGCGTTGTGATAAAAATGTGATAACTTCGTGAGGGTTTCTGGATATTGCTATTCGATACTGGTTTTGAATCATCAAAAACAGGAATCTCACATGAAAGCTTTACCTTTAACTTTATTCGCTGCATGCGCAGTAACTAGCCTTGCAAGCCAAGCTGCTGAGCTTGATATAAAACTAACTAACCTCACGCAAGGTTTACACTTTACCCCTATTCTCATTACTGCCCATAACAGTGACAGCAAACTTTTCAGCGTTGCTATGCCTGCTTCTACAGCCCTACAGACTATGGCTGAAGGTGGCAATCTCGAGCCATTGATGACTGAAGCCACAGCCGCAAACAGCGACATGGTTGCCAACCCAGCTGAAGGTTTATTAGCCCCAGCAAGCTCAACAATGGCTAGCTTATCCACCAAGGATGGCAATAACTACTTATCTCTAACAGCCATGCTACTGCCTACCAATGATGGCTTTGTAGGTTTAGATAGTTGGATGATCCCAACAGAGGCTGGTACCTACACAGTTTATCTCAATGCCTATGATGCTGGCACCGAAGCCAATGATGAGCTTGTTGTTGAGGGTTCAGGTATGCCGGGCACGCCAGGCATTCCTGCCGCACCGGGTGGTAATGCGGGTATGAATGGTAGCGGCGTCACCAGTAGCGAAACCAATATGATGGTGCATATTCATCCGGGTAATTTAGGTGACGACGATTTAGAAGCAGGTATGAGTGACCTCGATAACACCGTACACAGATGGTTAAACCCAGTTGCGATGCTAACAGTTACGGTTAAATAGGAGGTTATTATGCGCTTTTCAAAAAGCTTAATTATCCTCGCATTGAGTGCCGGCCTTGCGGCCTGTGGGGATTCAGATAAATCATCAGACAACATGGATGAAGCGCTGGAAGAAATGACAATGGAAATGGGTGAGATGGCAACAAATCATCAATTTATGGTGGAGGTAGTCAATCTCACCGCTGCTCAACCTTTCTCCCCTGTTGCTGTGATTGCTCACACCGATGGCATGCTTTGGAAAATTGGCGAGCCAGCATCTGAAGCACTTGAAATTATGGCTGAAGGCGGCGATAACAGCGAGCTACTCGCAGCAGAAATGACAATGCAAGCAGCTTCAGCAGAAAGCCCATTACCACCAGGTGAGCAAGTCACGTTGACCCTGACAACGGGAGAGCTTGATTCATTAAAAATTAGCTTAGCGACCATGTTGGTGAATACAAATGACGCGTTTACCGGTCTTAATGCTATAGACGTGTCTTCGTTAGCGGTTAATGAGTCACTGTCTCGTACTAGTTTTGCCTATGATGCAGGCACAGAGGCTAACTCTGAAGCACAAGGCACGATCCCTGGTCCTGCCGACTCAGGCGAAGGCTACAACGAAATGCGTGACGATATTAACCGTGTTGCAATGCACCCAGGTGTGGTTAGTCAAGATGATGGCCTGACAAACTCTGTGCTCACAAGCCAGCATAAGTTTGATAACCCGGTTGCTCGGATCACGATAACGCGGACGCAATAATAATCGCACTCCTTACACCGAGGTCATAAGGATGTGCCTCTGTGATTTGGAGTGAGCCATGCGCCAAGAAAAATTATTAATCGTCGAAGATGATAGAGCAATCCGCCAACTTATCAGCACACAATTGCACTGCCTAAACTTACATATTGATGAAGCCTCGAGCGCTGAAGCTGCAATAAAGAAGCTTGCCAGCTCAAGTTACGGCTTAGTACTGCTTGATATTAACCTGCCACAAATGGATGGCTTGAGCTTATGCCGCAAAATTAAAGAGCACTACCCAAGTATTGCCGTTATTTTACTGACCGCACTCAGTAGCGATATGGACAGAGTGATTGGTTTGGAAATGGGCGCTGATGACTATATTTGCAAGCCTTTCTTCGCCAGAGAATTACAAGCACGAATAAAAACACAATTACGGCATAGGTCACAACTTATGGCAGCTCAATCACATCATGAAGATAGCGCTCAAGCGGCAATTCAGCTTGGAGAACTACACATTGAATTTGCCAGCCACCAAGCATTTTTAGCTGACCAAGCAATTAACTTAACCGCCACCGAATTCGATTTACTGGTCTATTTTGCTAAACACCCAAACCATGTTTTTAGCCGCCAACAATTACTAGACCAAGTATGGGGCTATCAACACAGCGGCTACGAGCATACGGTTAATTCCCATATAAACCGTTTACGCAGTAAGTTTGAGCAACATCACCCAGCAAACTTTATCGAAACAGTTTGGGGGGTAGGCTATAAACTAAACCCCGGTCAATTGAGTGCAAGCTAATGAAATCAATGACGCTATATCAAAAACTCGCTTGGTCTTTGGTGCTCATTTTTAGCCTGTTGTGCGCACTGGTTTTAAATTGGAGTAAGCAATTAGAACAAAGCTCGGTACATCATGCTCAGCAAAACTTGCACCTCCAACTAGCCGAACATTTAGTGCATGATAACCCACTGATCCAGCAAGGTGTGTATGACTATAAGGCACTAGAAAACTTATTTCACACGCTGATGATACTTGGTCCGGCTTTTGAGTTTTATTTTGTAGACCCAGAAGGTCATTTACTGACTTATTCAGCCAAACCGGGGCAAGTCGTAAGGCAAAAAATAAACTTAAGCCCAATACAGCAGCTACTCGACAACCCCACTGCCACGCCAATTTATGGTGACGATCCACGTAGCAAGGATGGCGTAAAAATTTTTTCGACCGCACCAGTTTATAATCAGCAACAACTGCAAGGCTATTTGTACGTGATAATTGGCGGGCAAGCTTACGATACAACCCTTAAAAACATAAAAGCCAATGATAACCTTTGGCTAGCCGCAATGTGGTTTGTAGCCGCCTTAGTTGCGCTCTTTATTGCGATGTTGCTGTTATTTCGGTTTTTCACCTTACCGCTCAAAAAACTCAATAAAGAGCTTAATAAAATAGAAGCGGCTAACTACAGCCTAACCAAAATGTCATTGGACTCTAGCTATACAGCTGATGATGAAATTGGCAATTTAAGCAAAGGCGTCAATGCCATGCTGGCGCGTATTGATGAGCAGTTTCAGTCATTACAGCACGCTGATAAGCAACGCCGTGAGTTACTCACTCATTTATCACACGATTTACGTACGCCGCTCTCTTCACTGCACGGCTTTCTAGAGGTGATCAATAAACCGGATAGCCACTTAAACGAGCCCGAGCAACGTCATTATCTCAACCTTGCAATGGATAACTGCCAGCAACTAAAACAGCTGATTGAACAAGTTTTTGAGCTGGCTAATTTAGAGTGCGGCCAAGTGAAAATACAATCCGAGACCTTTAATTTGGGCGAGTTGATTTATGATTGTGTGGCAAAGCTTGCTCTAACAGCGCAATCAGCTGGGATTTCGCTCAAGGTTATTCCCGAAATTTGCGATTTTACCGTGACAGCAGATATTGCAAAATTAGAGCGGGTGCTTACAAACTTAATCGAAAATGCCATTCGGCACACCCCAAATGGCGGTGAAATAGCCGTTAAAGTTAGCCAGCAAAGTGATCAGTTATACGTGGCAGTGTCTGATACCGGGGTTGGTATTCATGAGGATGAACTCAATGCGATTTTCGAACCTCACTATCAGGCGCGTAATAGTATAAAACGAGGCTCAACAGGCTTGGGACTTGCTATTTGCAAGCAACTGCTCAACCTAATGGATAGTGAAATAAACGTAAAAAGTACCTTAGGAAAAGGCAGTGAATTTCGTTTTAATTTAGCGATGCAGGCATCCGCTTAATCACGGATGCCTGTGTTGTTATTATTTTTCGATACCCGCTAAATCGAGCATAAAGGCGTAATATAAAGCGGTATCCTGCAAGCTTTTAAAGCGCCCAGAAGCGCCGCCGTGCCCTGCTTCCATGTCGGTTTTGAACAGCAACAGGTTATCATCGGTTTTATATTCACGTAGCTTAGCAACCCATTTTGCAGGCTCAAAATACTGAACTTGAGAGTCGTGTAAGCCGGTGGTGACTAACATATTTGGGTAAGCCTGCTTCTTAACTTGGTCATACGGCGAATATGACAGCATGTAATCGTAATAGACTTTATCGTTCGGGTTGCCCCACTCGTCATACTCATTCGTTGTCAGTGGTAAGCTGGCATCTAACATGGTCGTGACTATATCAACAAAAGGCACTGCTGCAATCACCCCTTTATAAAGTTCAGGCGCTTGATTCACAACAGCCCCCATTAGTAAGCCACCTGCACTGCCACCCATGGCAAAAATATTATCCTTATCACCATACTTTTGAGCTGCTAATGATTTAGTCACATCAACAAAGTCATTAAAGCTGTTTTGTTTTTTCAGCAACTTGCCGTCTTCGTACCAAGGACGACCCAGCATTTGTGAGCCACGTATATGCGCAATCGCAAACACAAAACCACGATCAAGTAAGCTTAATCGAGAGCTAGAAAAGCTCGGATCCATGGTCGCACCATACGAACCATAACCATATTGCATAAGCGGATTAGAGCCGTCTTTTTTGAACATGTCTTTACGATAAACAAGGCTCACAGGAACATCGACACCATCTCGGGTGGTCACGTAAACTCGCTCAGAGGCATAATTGTCAGGATTAAAATCACCTAACACTTTACGCTGTTTAAGCAGGTTTTTTTCACCACTTTCTAGGTTGATATCGTAGCTGCTGCCTGGCGTCGTCATACTTGAATAGTAAACACGTAAGTTAGGGTTATCTAACTCACCATTACCATAACTAAAGACCATATAGGTTGGGTCATTAAACGCAACGACTTGCTCTTGTTGGTTACGAAGGTCACGAATAGTGATACGGGTTTGCCCCATTTCTCGCTCTTCGTATACTAAATGATTGTTAAATAACTCAATGCCTTCAAGCTTTACGTTATCACGACCAGCAATTAGCGTTTGCCAATTTGCTTTATCATGCGCTTTATCGCGATGCACTTTCATCAGTTGAAAGTTAACTGCATTTAAATTGGTAACGATGTAATACCAATCGCCTAACTTTTTGATGTCATATTCAAGCCCTGCTTCGCGTTCAATAAAACGTTTTGGCATTGCTTTGACATCATTTGCATCAATAACCGAGACGCCCGATGCACTGGTGCTGCCATGGCTAATATAGATTTCTTGTTGGTCTTTACTCTTGTAAATACCGGTGTAATAACTGGTATTTTTCTCTTCGTAAACGAGTTCGTCGTCGGCTTGCGGGGTGCCTAGCGTATGGCGATATACTTGGTAGCCTAACAGCGTTTGTAGGTCTTTTTTGATGTAGTAAAAGGTTTTGTTGTCATTAGCCCACACGACATCACCTTCTGTACCTTCAAGGCTTTCTGTGAGCATTTTACCTGTGGTTAAATCTTTTACTTTAATTGTGTAAATACGACGACTCACAGTGTCTTCACCATAAGCCAGCAAATTGCCATTTGGGCTGACAGCTAAACCTGTTACGGCAAAATAATCATGATTTTTAGCAAGCTCATTCACATTTAAGATAACCTGCTTACCTTCTCCTTGGCTATCTTTGCTGCGCACATAAACCGGATATTCGTCATCACCGCGCGTTTGTGAGAAATAGTAATATTCCCCTTTTTTTGTCGGTACGGTATCGTCATCCTTCTCAATACGTCCTTTAAGCTCTTCGAACAGGGTGTTTTGTAGCGTTTGAGTATGCGCTAACTTACTTTCAACATACGCATTTTCAGCATTCAAATGAGCAATAACAGCGGCATCTTTGCGCTTATCATCACGCATCCAATAGTAGTTATCGATACGTGTGTCACCATGAATGGTCATTTCATGAGGTATTTTTTTGGCGACGGGTGCTGCAATCTGAACTTGCTCTGTAATAACAGCTTTTTCTTTATTATCTGGGACTTTATTACACGCTGATAGAACAGCTAAAGAGAGTGCCGCTAGGCAAAGTGAATGGCCAACTTTCATGGGATTCCTGTTTTCGTTTTATTATTCTGTCTCCAATATAAGTAAAAAAACTGCAATATATAAGTAGCCTTTGTGAAGCAATGTAAAAAGGGAGCCGAAGCTCCCTTTTATCACTTACTTATCAAGTAATTACTTTTGCTTACGACGACGCATAAATGCGAACGGTGTAGCAAGTAATGTTAACCATGCTAGTGAGCCTGAAGAAGATTTTTTCTTCTCTGGTTCTTCAACTACAACTGGTTGCTCAGACGCTTCATCAGCTAGGTTGTTAACTGTAACAGTTACCATAGCAGACTCTGAAACATTACCTGATCTGTCAGTTGCAACAACTTCTAGTTCAATTGATGTTAAACCAGCGTCATAATCAAGTACGTCTTGATTCATAACTACAACATCACCTGAAGATGTTACTGAAATAGCTGTTGAACTTGAGCTAATTACAATGAACTCTGTAACAGGGCTTGCTAAATCAGCACCATAAGTTGCTTCTAGCGTACCAATTACCGTACCGTTTTCAGTGTTTTCATCAACAGAGAACTCAGTATCAACAATAACTGGTGGAGTATTCGAGTCTGATTCAGGTGTTGCAGCATACGCTTTAGAACCCGAGTCTGAAAGAATCATGAAGTCTTCACCTGCATTGTATAAAGTAGCTGAAGCACCTGGTTCAATTGAGCTAACAGCTTCACCAGCTTCATCTACAAACATTGCATATACATCACTTGATGCATCTGTGAATGTGTAAGTACCCATTGCAACATCACCTTCTTCAGTTGCAATTGGTGTCCATGTTTCTTCTTCTGTGCGGAAACGAACATCTACAGTTGCTCGACCAATGTCATCGGCTGTTAGGCCAAATGCTTCAATACAGCTTTGCATTGTGAGGTGGTTGTTACCGATAATTTGGTAATAATTATCTAAGAAACCAGAAGCACTACCATAGCCGTGAGTAAAGGTAATTGCAGTGCCCGGCTCAACATCGTAGAACCACTCTAACTTACCATTTTGTACTGTAACATCGTAAACACCATCTTGGTCCATATCGAAGTCAGCCATGAAACCACCCACGTAAGAGTGAGTAATTCCCTCGTTTAGCACTAATGTAGTAAGTGTTACATAACCGCTTTCACAAATTTCAGCTGATACAGCAAATGTTTCGATTGATGCGCCTACTAAGTCAAAACGTTGGTCTTCATCAATATCATCAGTCATTACTGTAGGGGCAAATACAGGATCAAGTGCTACCGCACCTGTGTTTGTTACTTCATGTGCAACGCCGTTATCAGTCACAACTGGCATGAAGCTCATTGCCGCATTTGCTTTTGGTAATACGTGGTATACAAGGTGGAATGCTTCATCGCTGCCATCAGAGAAGATTAGCGCACCATCAAGCTCTAGGTTAGTTAAGTCAGCCGTGGCATCTTGAGAACCAATATTTTCCTCAGTTAAGGTCCACTCAGGTAGAGTTGCAGGATCAATTGTTGCTGTCACGTCAAATGACATTGTTTGACCTGCTGGCACTGTAATTGACTCTGGGTAGTCAAGTGAGAATGAACCACGCTCAACATCGTCTGCATAACGTTGTTCAAGAGAAAGTGTGTACACTTGGTCTTCGTTAGAGAAGTTCTTAACTTGAACTGTTTTAGTAAGCTCAACTGTTTCTGATGCGTTTACTAAACCAAACGAAAGCGCAGCTTGTTTGGTATCTGCAGCCCATGCAGCAACGGGTAAGTTAGCCGCTTTGTTAACATCAACAAGACCCGCACCGATATAACTAATTGGTGCAAGCTCAGCGTCTGGGTTAATCGCTAACGGCTCCATAGTTACATTTAGGTTTGCCGTGTTCATTAATGTCGCTTTAATTTCAAACGCGTTACGCTCTGGCAGCGCTTCTTTTAATAAGCTCACCGCACCAGCAGTAATTGGGCCCGAGAATGAAGTACCTGTTGCGCCAGTAAGACCATCACCAAGACCAGGATGAGCAGTCATGATGTTTACACCTGGTGCTGTAATCTCTGGTTTTAACAGCCCGCCCATTGAAGGACCACGCGATGTGAAATCAGCAATCGCGCCAGACATAACAAGACGCTCAACTGTTAGGTTAAACGTACCGCCCGCTTTTAGAGCTGTACCAGCTGCAAACGTTACGCCTACAGAAGGGATAGTAACAGTTGGATCTGAACCGCCCATAGGTGCTGGCGTGCCATCGTCATTATTGTTTGCAATAATAACAAACTCTGCGCCTTTAGCTTGTGCTGCTAATACTTTAACTGTAAATGCACATGCACCACGGTCGATGATAACGCCTTTACCTGTAAAATCTACGTCGTCAGCAAACGCTTCACAAGCCGTTTGATTTGCATCTGGGTACACAAGTTCCAAGTTTTCATTAGTGTAGCTAAATGCCATCTGTGGACCAAAGCTGGCTGGCTGCACAACAGCTTCTTCACCATTAACTGTACCACTACCAACTGATTCTTCACCGGTAGGGTGAGTCATCGCACCCACTGAAAGAGCGTTTTCAGTTGTACTTGGGCCACCTACGATGAATGGATAAGCACCATCATTACCAGCAGAGATAACAACGTTTGTACCAAGTTTAACTGCTTGGTTGATGAATAAGCCTACAGCATCGTTTGCAATATCACCGTAATCGCCACCAAGTGACATATTTACAACATCAACACGGTCGCTCATATCACCGTCACCATTCGGATCCATTGCACTTTCAAGAGCTAAAAGTTGTGCAAGGCCTGGACAGCCACTATTACATACAGAGTAAACAAATAAATCTACGTTTGGTGCAATACCGTTAACAGAGTGAGAAACGTGTGTACCGTGGTTTGTATCTACATCAATAGGATCGGCATCATCGTTAATGTAATCATAACCACCTAATACTTTACCTTGTGGCCAATCAACTGACGCAGGATCAGCAATAGCTGCCGCATAGGCTTCATCAGTCCCCGCACCACCAAAAGCGGTATGAGTGTAGTCAATACCTGTATCAAGCACAGCAACGCGAACACCTTCACCTGTTGCTAAACCATTAGATACTAAAGGAGTTGCTTCAATATAGTCAGCGCTGTCAGCAACATGCAATTCATAATCGTATACTGGGTAAATGCCCTCAACTTGAGAGTTCGATAGTAACTTAGCAACATCTTGCTTATTACCATTGACTACGATTGAGCTTACTAGTGTTGATGTTTTAGCGACAACTTGTACAGGCAAGTCCATACTATTGATTGCTTGCTCTACGCTTGCTTGCGCTACTTTTGCTTGCGCTTGAATTGACGCTACATCCGCGCCCATTGTTTTAGCATTAACTGATGCTGGAGCATTTAACTTAATTAACCAGCTTGTAGCTTCGCGATGAGCTTTTTGTTCTTTTTTAGTTACCGCGCTCGATTGGATTAATTTTTTGCCGGCAAGATTATATTTAGAAAAGTCATTGGCTTGTGCACTAGCGCACATTGCACTGGTTACAGCCAAAGCAACTGCAGTTCTTTTTATTAGATTTTTAGACATGGGTTCCCCTGGGATATGTTATGTTATCGTCTAAATAGTGATTGAAACAAAGTTTCAGAACCAATATAAAACGGAAACCCTAGCAAGAACAACATTTCTGTTACATAAGAATTACATTCAGCTAAAACAAAGAACACTGAGTTTAAGTAACATATTGTTTTAAAATGATTTAAAGATGCAAGCTAGAGTTGTAAATATTTGTAAATGAACAGTGTGTTGAGTTTTAGTAAATAGAGTATTGAAAATGAATTCAGAAGTAATCAACATTCTTACCATGGCAAAGGTGATTCAAACGGCTGTTGCACCCGTCTTTTTAATTACCGGTATTGCTGCAACGTTAGGCGTGCTTTCAAACCGCTTAGCGCGTATTACCGATCGAGCGAGACAGTTAGAACGTAAACTTAAAGTCAGTACGGATGAAGACTTCAATAAGTCATTAACAACGGAGCTAAGGGCACTGTTGAAACGCTCTCGCTGCATCCATATTGCATTTAGTCTAAGTGTACTCAGTGCCTTATTAGTATGTGCTGTGGTTATGTGTCTATTTTTATCGCATATTCAATCTATCAACTTGAGCGTGACAATTGCTAGCTGCTTTGTGGCTGCTATGGCGCTTTTGATATGTGGATTTTTATCTTTACTATGCGAGGTTTTCTTAGCAACAAGAAGCATGCGCCGCGGCATGATCTTCGCTGATATTGATATAAATGATTAAATTAAACTTAAGTTAAGATTAACCGCGATACACTTGAATATTATATTGAGCTAAGATAAAACTCAGTTAGTTTACTTTTATGACATCTTAAGGGGCAAAAGGAATGAAATTAAAACAATTAGTAGTGGGTGCAATGCTTTCAACAATGGCACTAGGCGCTTCAGCAAATTCTGTATTTGAAGAGCCAAGCGATGCAATCGAGTATCGTCAAGCAGCATTTTCAATGATCCGCGTACAAATTGGTGACATGGGCGATATGCTAAAAGGAAAAGTACCTTTTGATGCAGAACGTTTTCAAAAGCGTGCCGACAATGCAGCGGCATTATCTAAAATGCCTTGGGAAGCTTTCGTAGCGGGTTCTGACAAGGGTGATACATCTGCACTTGCAGCTGTATGGAGCGACAACGAAACCTTTATGAAAAAAGCAGTTGCTTTCCAACAATATGCTGATGAGCTAGCAGTAGCAGCACAAAGTGGCGATAAGAAAGTAATCGGCAAAGCATTTGGCGCTTGGGCTAAAGGCTGTAAAGATTGCCATAAGTCTTTCAAAGACTAGTCTAGTTATGATTTAAACTAAAAAGGCGCTTATTAGCGCCTTTTTTTCATGTTTTGAAGTTGCTACCCAAGCAAATAGCTGAGCGGCTCTGCACCCCAAGTCGTAAATAGCACCACTAAGCACACTGCAAAAATAACAAAAGCTATCAACGGTGATTTAGTGACAGGCTCAGTAACCGCAACTTGCTCACTATTACCCGTAAGCATAGGTTTCACTAAGTTTTTTCCTTTAATGCGGTAAATCACAATCGCTATTACATGCAACACAATGGCATACAACAAAATATCAAAGTTTAAATGATGTAACCAACCGGCAAACTCTACGGTATCTGAGGATACATGCTCGACGAGTGGACCATCCGTTAATATATCGTCACTAGTCATTAAGCCAGAGGTTAGCTGCACAATGAGTAACGCAAAAAAGGCTATCACCATATAACTACCCGCCGCGCCGTGACCCGCCTTATGTTCATTGCTTGTAAATGACTTAATTGCAGCAACAGGTGAGTGAATAAGCGCAGACAGCTTTGCCGTTTTACTACCAATAAGGCCCCAAACAAGACGTGTAATAATAAGCGCTAGAGTGAAGTAGCCTGCAGCAAAGTGCAGCTCCAACATACCTTCTTCAGCACTAAAATAGAGGGTTGCGATGGCCGCAACTAATAACCAATGGAAGCTTCTTATAAAGCCATCCCATACTTTAACTTTAGACATTGTAACTTTCCCTTTAAAGACGCTTATAACTTGCAGATATGAAATTTCAGCAATGGGTTCGGCTATACATTATTGCAAACTTCAGTTATTTTGACACACCTCTATTTCAGCTGTTTTGATCTAAGCCATAACAACAAACATGAGCGATAAGATGCATAAATCAACAATAAGAGCCTTGCTAAAAGGGTTTTTCGACATGCTCCCCTTATGTCTTGCGGTGTTACCTTGGGGGATTTTATGTGGCTCGTTAGCCGTTCAAAATGGCTTCAGTGCTTTAGAAACACAAGCTATGTCGTTGTTGGTATTTGCAGGATCAGCACAACTCGTTGCGATTGAATTAATGGCCGGCAATACCCCGCTTTTAACTATCTTATTTACCACTCTCATTATTAGCTCACGGCACTTTTTATATGGTTTAGCTATTCGCCACAAAGTCATAGATCAACCCTTTCGTTGGCGCCTGCCTGTGAGTTTTGTACTGACGGATGAATTATTTGCTTTTTCGCATCATCGCAAAGCCTATCGCACAAAAGTGCGCCTTATTTACGCACTCAGTGCCGGGTTTAGTTTTTATATTGCTTGGAATATCTGGACCTTGCTAGGTATTGTCGCAGGAAGCCTCCTTCCCGATTTAACACACCTAGGGCTTGATTTCGCCATCGCAGCCACGTTTATTGCTTTAGTTATTCCGGGTGTAAAAAACCTTGCAACACTAGCTACTGTGATCACCGCTGGCGTTGTTGCAACGCTATTAAAAAATCAGGGCTTTCAACTTTGGCTTGTCACCGCGGCTCTTATCGCTATGACGGTTGGTTATCTAATTATTCGCTGGCAAGCAAAAGAGGAGCATACGCTATGATGATCACCATTTTATTAATGGCGTGTATCACCTTCTTCACACGTTACTTATTTTTGCACCGCGCATTACCATTCAAAGTCGGCCCCAAAATGCAGCAATTCTTAAGTTTTAGCGCCCCAGCCGTACTCACCGCAATTTGGGTGCCCATTGTGTTTATTAATGACGAAGGGATAAATCTAGATTGGCAAAACCCTTACCTAAGTGCTGCTGTTGTGTCTGTTATCGTGGCCTATAAAACACATAACATATACTACACAACACTGGCAGGGATGGGATTGTTTATAATTTTAAGTTAGCTGCGATGCTTAACGCCAAGTAAGAAAAACCGCTGATTAAAATTTACCCTTTTAGAAAGATGCCAAGCAAGTTAGAATCAATGCAACAATAATAAAAAGTTATCATTATGAGCGAATTTCACCAACTTTCTGCCACCAGCCTACAAGGCCAAACCGTTGACTTTTCTGATTTTGAAAACAAGGTTGTGCTTGTTGTAAATACCGCAAGTAAATGCGGTTTCACTCCACAATATGAAGGCTTACAAGCACTGCATGAAAAATATCATGAGCAAGGCTTAGTAATAATTGGTTTTCCATGTAACCAGTTTGGCAAACAAGAACCAGGTGATGCAAAAGAAATTAAAGAAGGCTGCCTAATTAACTACGGCGTTAGCTTTTTAATGATGAGCAAAGTCGATGTGAATGGCGAACATGCTCACCCTGTTTTTAGATACCTAAAATCAGAATTACCGGGGTTTATCACCCGCAAAATAAAATGGAATTTCACCAAATTTTTAATTGGTAAAGATGGCAAGGCCATTAAGCGATATGCGCCACTGACAAAGCCTGAACAGCTCGAGTCAGACATCGCAGCTGCACTGGACAAATAACAAAGCCTAAAAGCAATAAAGAGGCAAATTGCCTCTTTATCTAAATTTATGCTTAGTCGTTCAAGTACTCGTCAAAGTCGTCATCGCCTAAGTTTCTGCGCAAGCGTTTTTGTTCAAGATAGTCTTCCAACTTCTTCTTTACGCGTTGCTTTTTCTTGTCGTGTTGATTACGCCCGACCATTTCGTACTCGTCTTCAACAAAATCGTCATCTAGCGCGTCATAACTAAATGTCTTACCCACAACCCACTCCATAAAGTGTTTGAGACCAATTCTTGAGATTAAAATTTGCTCGATGAATTGGCAAAGATTAAAAAGCTCGGTAGTAATTTAGTATCTAAAAAACCACCAAAATAAAGCCATACACCCATGCTAAATAGGTCATATGTCAATATTGTGAATAAATAGCGCTAAATTTGATTTCTGAAAAGTGAGAGTTTTTTATCGTTTCGATAAAAGTCATTTATGCATGTGTATTTTTTAGTTAATTTGACTAAAAAATGGTTAAAAAATTATTCCCCGCTATTTTTGAAAAAGCCTTAAAACACAACAAACTATTGAATTAATTGAATTTATGAATTTTGGCATTCAATTTGATTATGTATTTGTGTCATTTCAAACAGGAAAGAAAAAAATGAAAAAGTTATTGTTAGTAAGTTCTTTATTTATCGCTACCGGCGCAATGGCTCATAACGATAATGATACAAATATTTCATTCAGCGGTGAGCAGTGTGATGTTGAATTTATAAATGATGTACGCATTACACCAAGCGAGTTAGAAGTATACACAGCCGATAATCGCACTATGAAAATCATCGATCAACACACTTTATATATCGATGGTCAAAGCGTGTCGCTTGATGCTTCACAACAGCAAGCAATTGCAGATTACTCAGACAGCTTACGCAGCCAACTTCCTGAAGTAGCAAATATCGCACTTGATGGTGTAAAAATAGCTGGTGTAGCCATCGAAGAAGTCTCAAATGCTTTCAATATTGATGGCCTAAGCGACATTTCAGAATTAATGGACGATATCAGCGTAGAAGTACAAAACGCTTTCTATCAGCAAGGTGCGTTCACCATGGGTCAGCAAAATTTCGAAAAATTTGGCCAAAACTTTGAAGACCAATTCGATGAGCAAATCGAATCGGCTGTCGAGTCAGCCATGATGCAATCGATGGGCAGTATTTTAGTGGCGCTAGGCTCTGAACTTTTAGGTTCAGGTGGCGACATGGATGAGTTTGAGCAACGTATGGAAAACATGGGCGCACAAATCGAAGCGCGCGTAGAAACTCAAGCAGCTCAACTTGAAGAGCGTGCAGATGCATTATGCGGCAGCTTTGCTGATATCGCTCATAAAGAGCAAGAGCTAGTGGTTCTAGTACCAGAGCTAAAAGAGTATCAACTATTTACTTTTAAACAGAACGCAGAGTAATGAATTAACATCCCTGAACCAAAACACTTGGTCCTTTCGCGCAGAGCTTGCTCTGCGCTTTTTATTTTTTGGCCAGCACAGTCAGTTGCGATAACGTTTTAATCGCCTGCTCTAAGTTTTCAGACCAAGGCAAGCCATAACTTAAGCGAAAACAGCTACGGTACTTTTTACCCGCTGAGAATATCAACCCTGGAGTAATGCTGATCCCCGCCTCTAATGCCAAGTGGAATAACTTTACCGCATCATATTGGCTACCAAGGTCAACCCAGATAACACAGCCCCCTTGCGGGTTACTTATACGCGCACAACTTGGCATATATTGCTGCAGGCACCAAATCATACGTTCTTTATTGGTACTTAAGCGCTGTCTAAGCAAACGAATGTTACGGTCGTACTCACCGCTAGCTATAAACTCATACAAGGTCCACTGGTTTATAAGTGGCGCTGAGCAACTAAGCGCACGTTTGTGTCGCCTTGCTTGCTCTGCAAACTTACCGGCAATGATCCAACCAATGCGGTAACTAGGTGCGGCTGTTTTTGAAAACGACGCGCAGGTGATCACTAAGCCCTTTTTTGAATAAGCTTGTGCAGGAGTGGCACGCTTAGCTGTAAAATGTAAGTCGCCATAAACATCATCCTCAATAAGCACCACGTCACGCTGCTCTAAAAGTGCCACTAATTGCTCACGCTTGGCATCAGGCATAAAACTGCCAACAGGATTATTTAATGAGGTTGAAAACACACAGGCTTTTATATCATGCTCATCGAGTGCTTGAGCCAAATCATCTAGCCATATTCCTTCATCGGGGCATAGCGGTATTTCCAGTGCCTTTAAGCCTAAGCTTTCAATTAATTCGATAATGCCAAAATAACAAGGCGACTCGATAGCAATAACATCACCGGGTTTAGCGACACACTTAAGGGCAATCGCCAACGCTTCTTGAGCACCATTGGTGATCACTAATTCATCGCTATCAACCCCAATGCCAAAATCAAGATAGCGATGAATGAGTTGTTTTTTAAGTGGTGCAAAGCCATCCATCGGGCCGTAATTAATTGCCGATGCGCCCGCTAATGTCATTACTCGGCGCATTGTTCGTGCCAGTGCTTTATCTGTCGGTGCAGCGGCTACAGGGTTGGCGATACCAAATGGCACCACATTAGCTTTATGGATAGCGCTGTAGACTTGCTCAATCAAGCCTTGCTTATTGACTGTGGTCGGCTCTCGACTGAGCCTAACTCGCTTTGGTCGTGACTGATTTAACTGTGAAGACTTTAAAAAGTACCCTGACTTTTCTCTTGCTTCAATCAATCCTTGCCCTTCAAGTAATTGATACGCTTGTTTTACAGTAGGAATACTGATGTTGAGCTTGTCTGCCATTTTTCTGAGCGAAGGTAACTTTTCACCCGGTAATAACGAGCCTTGCAAGCAAAGATCTCTAACTAGCTGAATAACTTGTTGATATAAGAACTCACTGTTACTACGACTGATAACTTGTGACATAGCCCACCAAACTGTATAGGTTGCATTTCTATTTTTCTGTATATGTTAAGTATACAGAAGAGGATTAAAATGAACATACTTTCAATTTTTGGGTACTAACTATGAAAAGCGCCGCTCTCTACCTTGCTACAGTACTGATCTGGGGATCGACTTGGCTAGCTATTGAGTTTCAACTAGGTGATGTCGCTGTTGAGGTCTCTTTATTTTACCGCTTTGCCATTGCAGCTATTTTAATGTGGGCCTTTGTGCTCATGAAAAAGCTACCTATGCATTATTCACTGCGTGATCACGGATTTTTTGCTTTATTAGCCTTATTTAACTTTGGTTTAAATTATTTAGTGCTGTATTGGGCGCAGAACTATCTCACCTCAGCAATGGCCTCAATAGCGTTTTCGATGTTGCTATTGATGAACATTATTAACACCCGCTTGTTCTTCGCAAAGCCAATTGCTAAACGAATTTACTTTGGGGCTCTACTTGGCGTAATGGGTATTGCCAGCTTATTTTGGCCACAAATTCAGCAATTCGACTTGAGTAACGGTGCGTTGGTCGGGTTACTACTTGCGCTATCTGGAACCTTTGTGGCTTCATTGGGGAATATGGTCAGTGTTCGAAATTCACAACGTAACATTGGCGTACTTCAAGGCAATGCCTGGGGTATGTTATACAGCGCTTTAGGTCTAGCTGCTTATGTTTTAGTAAGCGACGTTGAGCTCACGTTGAACGCCCCAAGTAGCTATTGGGTATCGCTTTTCTACTTAGCAGTGTTTGGCACCGTAATCGCATTTGCTTGTTACTTCGCGCTACTTAAAAACATCGGCCCTGAGCGCGCAAGCTATGTGATCGTGTTATTCCCACTGGTTGCAGTGGTGTTAAGTACTTTATTTGAAGGATTTGAATGGCAAGCGAATACCTTTATGGGATTTAGCTTGGTGTTATTCGGTAATGCTATCGTGCTGACTCCTACTCGACAAATTAAAGCATTTTTTGCTGCACGTAACCTACAGCAAAAAAGCTCCGTCCCCAGTTAGAAGTGACTATGTCGCCTCTAACACCAAGCGCCGGCAAATTTGCCGGCGCTTTTTTATGGCATATGAAAACGAAGTGCTTGTTTGTGTATCTTAATCTTAGCCGGAGTAAAACCAACAAGCTCACCATCGGCTTCTATAGCCAACCCTTTCGTGGTGACCTCTGCAGTTGTTAACTGGGTATATTCTAGCGCTTGCAAACCATGATGCTTTACGAGCAGTAAATACAAAAAGCTGATCAGGTTTTTCAACAAACCGCCAGCTGGCATGCAGTAGCAATCAAGCTGACCATCATTTAACTTTGCCCGAGGGGCAATCTTTAAGCCACCACCAAAGTAATGATGATTAGCAAAAATCGTCGCTAAATTACTGTAGCTGAGTGCTTTACCATTAAACTCACCCTGAACTGACTGTGCCTTAAATGAAAATAGCTGCTTGATGCCCTGCCAAGTGTAGCCAAACGAGCTAAAACTTCCGGCTTTATTTAGTTGAGTCACGACTTCAGCGTCAAAACCTATTCCCGCCACATTAATAAAATAGCGCTGATTGATTTGTCCAACATCGATTAACTCAGTACGGCTAATAAAAACAGCGTCATACCAAGCCTGTTGTTTACACGCAAAGCCACGAGCAAAATCATTTCCTGTGCCTGCCGGAATTAACGCGATAGAGCAGCGACTCGACATTAATGCATTAACAGCTAAATGCAGCGTCCCATCACCACCAATCACCACAACTTGAGTCTGGTTCTTAGCTAAAAGCGCTATATCAGCGCAATCATTCTCAAACTTGCCTGTGGTTAAATACAGTTCAGGCTCAATCTGTCTTTTTTTACATTCTTTTAGTAGCCAATCAACACTGTTTTTATGATTTTTTTTGTCACTTGGCTTTATTATTATCAACATCAACGGTTACTTCTTTTCTTGCATGGAAAAACACCACACTCGTTCAAATTATATTAATCTGAATATTTAGTCACTTTCTCACTCTAAAAACGCATAAATAAAAAGAATAAAAACTAAAAACCTTTATTTACCTACACTTCAGCGTTAAACAAACTGCATAAGAATGCAAGATACCACTAAGTTAAAAACTTAACCCCATGTTAATAAAAGGTTTTTGGATTAGAAAAAGTTATCCGACAGACTCAATTTTTATCGTTTTATTTTTGTTCAGTTTGATTGCAAAATACTCACGTTTTCAACCAAACACAACCCGGAGCAAAGTAATGAACCCAATTAATACATTAAACCAAAACGCTGCAACTCATGTTGCCGTAAAACCAACAAACCGCAAAGCAAAAATGTTGGCAAAACTAAATCGCTACGGCAAAAAGTTAGCTCTTGGCGGCGTAGTACAACAAAAGTAATCCCCAACCATGGTTACTTTATCGGTGCAGTAAACACCCAACCACTAACGAAGATCCTTCTTTAGC
The DNA here is from genome assembly GCF_004208935.1 of Pseudoalteromonas sp. CO109Y. Classification (NCBI taxonomy): domain Bacteria; kingdom Pseudomonadati; phylum Pseudomonadota; class Gammaproteobacteria; order Alteromonadales; family Pseudoalteromonadaceae; genus Pseudoalteromonas; species Pseudoalteromonas sp. CO109Y. The sequence continues at coordinate 17,936 of NZ_SGPD01000013.1, read as the reverse complement.
TCCTCCGTTTACTGCTCCAACCCCTTTCTTTTAAGTTAAAAACAGCAATTAATTAAACCTTTTTACAAAAAACTCCCTCTTTACGCTCAAAAAACAAGCAAACAAACTTTTTCCTATTTACACAGCCGATTCAGCTAAGTATTATTCTCGCATCACGATGTGGAGAGATGGCAGAGTGGTCGAATGCACCGGTCTTGAAAACCGGCAGGGGTTTGTAGCCCCTCTAGGGTTCAAATCCCTATCTCTCCACCACTTATTTTTATTTGTTGGTTAATTTCAGCAAATTACAATCAGAATTATGCGCTGGAGAGGTGGCCGAGTGGCCGAAGGCGCTCCCCTGCTAAGGGAGTATAGGGTTTGTAGCTCTATCGAGGGTTCGAATCCCTCCTTCTCCACCATTTTATTATTAAAAACCGCTTTTAAGCGGTTTTTTTATGCCCGAAAACTTGCACACTTCATTATATTTCATGCATGCTAAGTATCTATTTGCTACACAAAGTGATGCTATGTTTCGTTTTGCATTTTTTACTCTTGCCCTATTTGCCAGCGCCTACAGTCAAGCTACTATTTATAAGTGCATGATTGACGGGGTTGCCACTTTTACGGAGCAGCCTTGTGGGAAAGATGCAGTAATCGTGAAAATTTCACCGCCACCAGCAAGTAGCAAAACACCAGCTACAGAGCAGCCGCAAAAGCCACAAAAGCCTGCCGACTTAAGTGTTGAAGATTATTTAAAAATTCAAAAAGCCGATCGTGAAATAGAGCGCCTTCAGCTAGAAATTAAAGAACTACAAAAACAACAAAGTAAGCGCATCGATAAACTCAATAATATGACGCAAGATGCCGCAAATAGGTTAGGCGCAGCGTCTATTGATGATGCTATCAGCAAACAAAGTGAGCGTATTAACGCTTACTATAAAAGCCAAATCAGCATCCTCGAAAAACAAGTAGCACAGCTAGAAGAAAACAAAAAGCAGCTCAAAGAGCGAGGCACGCAATCCAATTAGCTTAACTTACTAAAACTGGTCAGACATGATATAACAACATTTGCTGATTTAGTTTAGGGATCAATCGTTTTGCACATTCACACGCTCGAAGGTTATATTCAAAATATCTATTTAGTTGAATATCCAGATAAATTGATGCTACTTGATGGGTGTTGCCGTGCTGATGTTGATACAGTATTTGACTATATTACCGAACAACTAAAGCGCCCCATCACTGACTTAAAACTGATTGTAGTCACCCATATGCACCCAGATCATGCCGGTGGAGCGCATGCACTAAGAAAGTTAAGCGGCGGCAAAATAGCGACGTCGAATGCTCCAGGTCAATGGTATAGAGGCATTGATGGTTTCTTAATGCACTTAACCGATATCGCTTTAGCTTGGTGGGTCGCCGGTAGGTTAAATAAAAAACGCCACAATCTTTGGTACAGCCGCCATTTAGATGCTGACTATTACCTTGCCACTGATGCAACCCTACCCGGCTTTGACGATTGGCAAGCACTACATAGCCCAGGTCACACTGACCGAGATATTAGCCTGTATCATATTCCTAGCGAGCGAATTTACATTGCTGATTTACTAGTGAAAGTAAAAGGGCAGCTTGTACCACCCTTTCCTGTTTTTTACCCGAAGCTGTATTTAAGCTCTTTGTTGATGCTAAAAGCGCTACAACCAAAACGGATTATGTTTGCCCACAGCAACGAAGTCAGTATTGATGACATCGACTTTGAGCAAATTTTAGCGCTGGTCCCCGAAAAACCAATGACGCACTGGCGTTCCGTCAAAGCAAAAGCTCGACAAGCTCTTAATTTAAGGCGCTTTTCACAGTCGTGATAAAAGTATCTATATCCTGCTGATCATTATAAATATGAGCAGAGACTCTTAAGCCTAAGTGACGTTCATCAACCGCAATATTCGCTGCAATAAGCGCAGCTTTAACAGCCGCTTGTTGCTCGCCAAAATGCATAATAGCCGTACCAGAGCATTTGTCAGCCTGTATGGGTGAGCGCATATAATCAGCTAATTGATCATGAAACTGAGCGAGCATTGCTAAGTTATGAGCGCGTACTTTCTCAATACCAAGATCAGCAAAGTAATTAATACTATGCGAAGCTAAAATATAAGGTGCAACTGAAGGAGTACCGCCCCAAAAGCGTAACGCGGTTTGATGATAAGCAAAGTGCTTAATATCAAACTCAAACGGATTTTGATGAGAAAACCAGCCAACATCTTGTGGCTGGCAAAGTGATAGCTGCTTGCTGTTAACCCATAAATAAGCAGCACCCGGTCCACCACATAGCCATTTAACACTCGAGCCCAACATAAAATCGGCATCAAGCTTAGTTAAGTCGACCTCTAAAATACCCGCAGACTGCGCAACATCTAGTAAGCTCAATGTGTTGTGTTGTTTCGCGATATTTATAATTTCATGAATAGGCGCTTGCTGACCCGTGTTTGAATAAACATGGCTAATAAAGACTAAATCAATATCATTTTTCGCTAAATATGACTGCCAAACCTGCGCATCAGTTAAATCTTCATGCTTACCAATAAACACGATTTCAGCACTTTCAGGTAGGGCTTTTTGCATCGCAAAACCCATGCTTGGAAAGTCACTTTCTGCCATTAACACTTTGCAATTTTCTTGTTGCAGTCGCGGGTGCGACATCAACAGCTTGGTTAAACCACTCGATAAGTTAACTTGTGGACAAAATAACTCACTTTGCGAGTTAAATAATTTAGCGAGACTACTCGTAAATGCTTCAACACCTTGCAACCACTGTTGCCATGGTTCTTTATTTTCATTTTGCCAAGCGGCAAAAAACTGCTGATGAAAATGCTGCTCAGCAGATTTTAAGGGGCGCCCAACAGAGTGGTTAAGCAAATAGCTGCCTTGTGGAATTACAAAATCGTCTTTACTCATTACTTAATCCACTGTTTTAACTTAGTTAAATCATCAAACCGAGTGCGAATATCATCCCGTTTTGCTGCCGCACGGCGATCACGTAACTGCTCTAATGAGTTAAGTAACACATGCAAAGGCGGCCCACTGGCTGTGACTTTATCCAGATGTTGTTGCTGCATTTGCTGTGAAGGCTGCGCTATGTATTTACTGACCAACTGATTATGGTGGCCAATGGCTGTATCACCATGCAGTTTACACACTTGAATGAACAGCTTTAAGTTAGTTTGTAACCATTCGCTATCGCGCTCAGCTTCTGCTGCTAAAAAGTCATCCATAATACTTGTCATACGCATGCTTTCACGCAGGATCTGCTGATCTTCAGGCATCATATACAAGAATTTATCCACCAGCATTTGCGAGTAACTAGGTTCATTAGCAAAACAAAGACCAAGCAGTAAATCAATAACATTAATGCCCGCAAAATCACCAGCATTCGCGCCACGATATACCTCTTTACCTACTCGATACGGCTTGTAATACGGGCGTACACAATAGAAAAAGCGGTCTGTATCGAGCTTGTTGTATAACGTATTGTTCGACTCAATCACATCAAGCAATGCTTGTTTTGCTACTGCGAGTAAATCTGCCGCGATAGGGTGTGATATCCCTAACGGCTGAATTTTTAATAAAGCATCTGCCGCGCGCTTATACGCTAAAATGCCCTTGGTATTGTAATCAATAAAGATTTTCTCATCTTCAAGGTCAGTAAAACGCTTATACAAGCCATCAACCGCTTTATTGTGGGTGGTTAAATGCGCCGTTGCAAAACGCGGGGTTACACCAATAGATGCACCAATGTGCATTGCCAACGCAGAAGCTTCAACAAGGGGTGAACTTGTTTCACGAGAAGGCTCAGTGATCTCATGGCGACGGCATGCCGCCATATACAAGCCAACATTACCTAATAAGTCAAAGGCATTATCAAAGCCTTCATCGGTATTGCCCTCTGCCAGTAAGGCACGAATATGCTCATTACCTTCTTGCTCTAATTGACGTTTAAGGTGCTCACCGACACCCTCTACATTCGCTTTATCGTCTTGTTGCCAATATAGTTTTTCTAATTCGCTGTTGATCTCAACAAAACGGGTGCGAAGCCAGCTATCAAATGCCTTAGTGTTCTCAGTCACAGGCTCACTCCAAAATAATTATATTGCGATAATGTTAACAGAGTTCAATGAGTGCTAATCGCCAAAATATAGACTAGAATCCATCTAGATTAGTGAAAATCACTCAAATAAAAATGAAATTAGATAAAAAAGACCAACAATTACTTAATGCTTTACAGGATAATGCGAGAACTTCTGTCTCAGAGCTGGCACACTCGGTTAGCCTGTCCGATACCCCTTGCCTACGCCGCATTAAAAAGCTCGAATCAGCAAATGTGATCAGTGGTTACCATGCTGCCATCAATCCTAAAGCAGTTGATTTAAATGTGTCTGTGTATGCCTTTGTTCGCTTAAACCAGAACTCTGTTGCCGCTGCTGAGCAATTTGAACAGCAGGTTGAGAAGCTTGACCATGTACTTGAGTGTTCTGTTATTTCAGGCAGTTATGATTACCTGCTGAAGATCGTTGCCGCTGATTTAGAAAGCTATGAAAGCTTTGTGAAACATAAATTAGGTAGTATTGATTGTATTGCTAACATCGAATCGACAGTGGTCTTAAAACAAGCGTTCACTAAGCGTCATTTACCGCTCGCTTGACGCACCTTGCTTGCAAATAAAACATAACTCGATAAGCTAAAAACAGGCTTTAAAAGGATGCTTAAATATGAAATTCATCAACTTAGTTGCTATCTCTTGGGCCATCAGTGGGCTATTTAGCAGCTCATTAATGGCGCAGCAACAAACCTGCCTTACTCAGCTTGAAGACCAAAAACTGATGATGAAAAGTAAGCGCGAAGGACTATTTAGAGAGCCATTACCACGCACCCATAGCACCTTTAGCTATAATATCGAGCAAGCATTTAGTGACTATTTAACCGCTGCCTACTTGCAAATTAGTAGCGAAAACCCGCGTGCTAGTTTGCCATGCCCTGTTTACACAGACACCTATCAGCAGCTTGTTGCACAAGGCGCTCGACCAGCTAACGCGACTGTTGCCGATTTAATAAGCCCATTTGAACTTAAACAGGCCAATAGCCGTAAAGCAGTGCTCTTGATCCACGGTTTAACCGACTCACCCTTTACCTATCACGACCTTGCACAGGTGTATTATCAACAAGGGTATACGGTACGCACAATTTTACTACCTGGGCATGGTACCGCTCCTGCAGCACTTAGAGACATAGATGCCGATGATTGGCAAAAGGCTAGCGTGTATGCCATTGAGCGCACATTAAAAGATTTTGATCAGGTGATATTAGGGGGGTACTCAACCGGTGCTGCACTAGTTATTGATTACTTAACTCAAGGCCCGGTCGATAATAAGATTACTGCTGCTATGCTGTTTTCACCTGCAAGCGAGCCACACAATAAAAACGGTTGGCTGGCGAAATGGGTCGATGCGATTCCATTTGTGAATTGGATTGATAAAGACGCGGACCTTGATTTTGCCAAGTATGAGTCGTTTCCATTTAGTGCAGCCTCAGCTAGTCACGAAGCAATGAGCCGTATTAGCCTTGATGAGCTTCGTCATCGCCAACTCCCTAATGTAGCGATATTTAGCACTTTTAGTGATGTTGACACCACAATAGATAACCAAGCAACCTTTAAAATTTTAACTAAGCTGCACGACCCAAAAACGCGCAAAAATAACCAGCTTGATCGCCTTGTATACTATGGGGATGACAAAAACATCCCCGCTAGCTTTCCAGCTGATTACCAAATAATTCGTGATGACTGCGACACCGATGACTGTAAAAAAATCAAAGGAATGTCACATATTGGTATTGTTAATAAACCCAGCAACCCTTACTACGGTCGCACAGCATTGTATCGCAATTGCGGAAGCTACTTAGATGACGACAAGCTTTATACAGCCTGCAAATACCAAAAAGACGTTGTGATGGGTGAACGAACAGCCGAAAATTTACAAGCGCACAAACCCTTTGCACGACTCACGTTTAACCCTTATTTCGATAAACTTGCTATGCATATCAACGGTTTCATCAAAGATATTGAATCGGCTGCACAATGAGTGAGTTTAGCCACCGCTGGTTTAATCAAATAAGCGAGATTGATGCCGCTCTTTGGCAGTCATTTTTTGATCATACGCCCTTTACTGATCACGCTTTTTTAGCGGCTTTAGAACAAACGGGCTGTGTGAGTGAAGAGTCGGGTTGGCAACCTATGCACCTAGCAATTTACCAGCAAGAACAGGTCATAGCCTTACTACCCGGGTATCTAAAACACCACTCTTATGGTGAATATGTATTTGACTGGGCTTGGGCTGAAGCCTATCAACAACATGGCCTAGAGTATTACCCTAAATGGCTGTGTGGCGTCCCCTTCACACCTATTGCAGGGCAACGAATTAGTATAAATCACAATAAGCCCACTGAAGTCTATGCGTATATTCAGCACATACTCACAGCAACAGCAGCGCAATTAGACTGGTCAGGTTGGCATATAAATTTTTGCCACCAGCAACAAGCGACAGCATTAACTAGCGACACCGTAATGCAACGTCATGGCGTGCAGTTTCAGTGGTTTAATGAAGGCTATAATGACTTTGAGGACTTTTTAGCTTCACTCACCGCAAGAAAACGTAAATCGCTCAAAAAAGAACGCGCTAAAATAGCTGAACAACAGATAACCATAGAATGGCTCGAAGGTGCTGACATCAACAAACAGCATATGCAGAAATTTAGTCATTTTTACCGCCAAACCTATTTGAAGCGCTCAGGCCACAATGGTTATTTGAATACCGCCTTTTTTGAGTTATTACAGCAAAGCATGGCCGACAAACTGGTGTTAATGTTCGCTAAGTATCAAGGAGAAGTGATTGCCGCCACACTCAGTTTTAAAGATCAGAACTGTTTATACGGTCGATACTGGGGAACAAATTATGAGCTTGATAGTTTGCACTTTGAGCTTTGCTATTACCAAGGCATTGAATACTGCATTGCCAACAAACTTAAACAGTTCCATTCTGGCGCACAAGGTGAGCATAAAATAAGTCGCGGTTTTAAGCCCGTATCTACCTATTCACTGCATCATATTCAGCACGGTGATTTTGCAGCTGCCATTAGCGATTTTATAACTAGAGAACGCCAACATATGGCGCTCTATAAAGCCCATTGCGAAAGCTTACTGCCTTTTAAACAGCAATAATTGGTTATTCGCTGGCATTTGCACATCTTCAACCAAGGTTAAGCCAGCTTGCTCTGCAAGTTGGCAAATCGCTTCAAAATCACGAATCGCACTATGTGCATCTTGCTGTTTTAAAAACGCATCGAATTCAGCATTACTGGTACTGGTAAACTTACCTTGATATTTAAATGGTCCATAAATACACAGTTTACCTTTTGGCGCTAAATGCTTTGCTACACCTTGGAAAAAGCGCTCCACCAGTGGCCAGCTAATAATGTGCATTGTATTCGCCGTAAAAATGGCATTCACAGTTTCAACCGGCCAAGGATCATTAAGGTCGAGTGTCAGTGGCGCATGCAAGTTAGTTAATGCAGCTTCTTGATGCCATTGTAAAATCCCCGGGTGATTAACCTCGCGATCACTACAATGCCACTGCAAATGTGCTAAATGCGTTGCAAAATGCACACTATGTTGCCCAGTACCTGAGCCGACTTCTAATACATCCGTCACATCAAAAAAGAACTCTGCTAATACGTTTAAAATAGGTAATTTGTTGTTTTCACAGGCTTGAGAGAAGGGTTTATCCATACAAATTAGTGCACCATGTTTGGTAATTAGTGCACAACAGTAAAGCAAAAATAAATAATAAAGTCGCGGTGAATTTATTAGTTAAAAATATAAAACCATTATTTTCAACAAGTTAAATTTATTGATAAATATTGGTACAGCTTATGCTATTTCCTAAGTGAGTTAACCAATAGGAGCAATATTATGTATATCTCACCCTACACCGCTGTAGATGCAGCACTTGCAGCCAGCGAACGTGCTGAAAGCGAAAAAGCCGCCTTAACAAGTTGTGACGACAGAGCAACCGTGATCGATCTTCTTTCTCAATGTAACAAAGAAAATGTACAGGCGCCGAAAAAACATGAAACAGACCAGATTTTTATTCTCGGCTACAATTAATCACACACAGTTAATCCATTCAGTCTTAGCTTCATTATATAAGACTTGCACTAAAACCGATTAACTGTAATGATAACAATTATCATTACAGTTAATCGGTTTTTCTATGCACTCTCACAATGCTATGCTCCATTATCAGCGGCAAATGAAATGTGTTTGCCAAAGACCTGGGCTACATGCCCCTGCACTTGTTGCGAACTATGTTGAAGCGGGTTTAAACATTGCACGCTATTACGAAAAGCATCACAACTTTATTTTGCAAGAGCTGTATCTAAGACGCACCTTTCATGAACTACTTGAAAAGATGTGTGATTCATTAGTGCATAATGCAATTCGTAAACAATGTTTGGCTCAGCTTTATAAACCGCAACTTGCGCTAAAGCGTTACTACAAAACTCATAACTGTATTGAAAAGTATTTCAGTTTGGAGCGAGAAGCGTGCCTTCTCAGCCAAGAATTTAACCCGATTTAGGAGTGTTTATGAGCCAATTTAGAACCGAATCAGATAGCATGGGTGAGCTACAAGTCCCTGCCAATGCTTTGTATCAAGCTCAAACGCAACGCGCTATCAACAATTTTCAAATTAGTGGCTTAGCCATGCCTAAGCAATTTATCACCGCCCTCGCCTACATTAAGCAAGCTGCCGCGCAAAGTAATGCTGCTTTAGGCCATTTGAGCCAAGGTAAAGCCAAAGCCATTGAGCAAGCATGCCAAGAGGTCATCGACGGTAAACATTTTTCAGAGTTTCCGGTTGATGTATTTCAAACAGGCTCTGGCACTAGCTCAAATATGAATGCCAATGAAGTCATTGCAACGCTGGCGAGCCAATTTGCAGGGGAAACCATTCACCCCAACGATGATGTGAACATGGGACAAAGCTCAAATGATGTGATCCCCACTGCGATTGCTGTAAGTAGCGCTATTAACATCATTTATGAGCTGTTTCCTAAACTCGATAAACTCAGTCAAAGACTACAAAGCAAACAAGCCGAAGTAGGCCATATTGTTAAAACCGGTCGCACTCATTTAATGGATGCAATGCCGGTGAGTTTTGCACAAACACTGGCTGCATGGCAGTTACAAGTGGATCATGCAATGGCTGGTATTCGCCAAGCTCTTGAGCGAGTTTGTGAACTTGCACAAGGTGGCACAGCAGTTGGTACCGGTATTAATGCCGACCCTGCGTTTGCCGGTGAGTTTTGCCAACACTTGAGTGAGAATGTGGGTATTCGCTTTAGCCCAAGCAAAAACTTCTTTTATAACATCGGTTCACAAGATGCCATTGTTGCGCTGTCAGGCCAGCTAAAGGTACTTGCTGTAGCACAAATGAAAATAGCCAATGACTTACGCTGGATGAACTCAGGCCCTCTTGCAGGGCTTGGAGAAATTGAGCTTGAGGCTTTACAGCCAGGTTCATCAATTATGCCGGGGAAAGTAAACCCTGTGATCCCTGAAGCGGCCGCTATGGTCAGCGCACAAGTCATTGGCAATGACGCAACCATTACAGTGGCTGGTCAAGCGGGTAACTTTGAGCTCAATGTAATGCTGCCTGTGATTGCCTTAAACATTTTGCAAAGTATCGAACTGTTAGCAAATAGCAGTGAAGCACTGGCAGATAAAGCGATTGCCAGCTTTAAAGTAAACCAAAGCAATGTTGATAAAGCGCTCGCTAAAAACCCAATTCTGGTTACTGCACTTAATCCGGTGATCGGCTATAGCAAAGCCGCAAAAATTGCCAAATTAGCTTATCAAGAAGGTCGTCCTATTATTGATGTTGCTGCTGAGCATACGGATATTTCGCGCGAAGAACTGAGCAAGTTACTGAACCCTGCCAAACTAACCCAAGGTGGTTTGTAATACCTATTTATTGCAAATAGGTGTAAAACTTTTATCCTACTGTAGCTCTGTGAATACAGAGCTACTTACTGAAAGCTAACGTTTTTATTGCTCCACTTTGAGCAATGTGTATGATAGTGAGTACTTATTCAACGATTTTTAGGTATGTTATGCGCTATCCACTATTGGCAATTTTATTTCCTGTGTTATTAACTGCGTGCTCGGACGCTGCAACTAATGAGCAAGCCGAATCAACGGCAACCAGCAATAAACTTGTCGAGGCACCAAAAGCCGTTGAAATAAAAAACGCTGAGGAAGTGACCAAAGCAGCCCCAGATAAAGCCACTATTAGCTCTGCCCATGAGCAACTTAAACAGCTAATCGATGATCCTAGCTGTGACAACAGCACCCAATGTAAAGTATTACCTGTTGGTAGTCGTGCCTGTGGCGGCCCAAGTAGTTTCATTGTGTATTCAACCAAAACAGCTGACACGGCTGAGGTTGAAAAACTTGCAAAAGATATCACCGCCCTTGAAAAGCAATTTAACGCAGCAAACGACATGATGAGTATTTGTCAGCATCTAACCGCGCCAGGTGCGCAGTGTTCTGAGAATACTTGTGTTAGAATCGAAGGCTCAGCGGCAAGTGTATACTAAGGAATAAGCAATAATGGTTCGTTCATCGACTTTCAAGAAACTTTTCATCACCACAACTGTGTTAGCAAGCATTGCTTTAAGCGGTTGCGAAACAACAACGTCGGGTAGCTCTGCACGCGTTGATCTAGGTGATTTAAATGATCAGCTGAACGATATCGTTAGCAATAATAGCTGTACTGCGAGTTTTCAATGTAAGGTGTTAGAAGTTGGTGAGCGGGCATGTGGTGGCCCAAGTCGCTATGTGGTTTATTCAACGTTAAACAATACACAAGAGCAAGCAGAGCAACTTGCAGAGCGAATTACAGCGGCTGAGAAGTCATCTGATCAAGCATTAACTGTTAACGATTGCTCACCAGTTCTGCCTGTACAATCGCTGTGTATTTCACAGCAGTGCCAAGCAATCGAGATTAAGTAAATAATGCAATAAGGCCGGAAACAATCACCACGCTGATGATACAAACCCCGGCCTTATATATGTATTTAACCTGCATTGTATTATGCACCCAGTAAGCATAAATGTAGCGAACAAAGTAACTTGCTGCAGTGCCAAATAATGCAAAAATAACTAAATACGCAAGTAAAATAATATCCACAGTCATGCCACTTCTTTAAAACATCTAGTCTCAGTGTAAGGGCTTAAAGAAGTAAAGGCAAAACCTTAGCTTTTTTTACTGTGTTCAATGAGTAATTCAGCCACGCGCTGCTTCACAGCACGCTTATCATCGGCTGCAACACCAAAGCGCTCAGCCAATAAAGCAATCTCTTCATCATTTAAGTTAAACGATAAACGCTGTCTGGTTTTTTTTGACTTAACGTCGAGATCCAAAATCTTACGGATCATATCTGATGGCGTAAGCTCTTGGTCAATGGCTTGCTTCTTAATTGATTTTTGCACTTCAGAGCTTAAATCAAACGCCATTTGCGTGGCTCTAACGGCTTGCTCCTGACGCTGCCATTTGGCTTTTGCATCACTCACTTGGCATCCCCAGGAAATAAGTCAACAATATCGCTAATTGGTCTGGTTAACGTCAGTGATACCTCTGTTTCACCGCCTTCCCAAATCTCAATATTTAAACTATGCGATTCATCATCTGAGCTTAAACAGATCATTTCACACGGCTCACCGCCTTCATCTTCATAACGAGGTAAAGGCTTATTGCGGTAGTCCTTATTATGGAAATAACACACATAAGGTGCTTCTGATTGTTTGTAGCTCGATGCTAAAAAGTGACTAAAACGCTCCGGACTATTTTGCACGTTAATTGCCGTTAATTCGTCTTCATCAAAAATACGAGCGAACTCATCAAGGGTAAAAATCTCATCAACATCGTCGCGTTGAATTTTGATCGCAAAGTTTGCCCATTGCTCACCGTCATCTGATTCAATTTGCAAAAACACCACTTGGCCAGATTCACTCTCGAGAACCAACTCATACTCTGCACTACGTTGGTACTGATACGTTTGCACATCAATAACACGCAGTGTTTGTCCTTTTAACCAGCTTGGGTAAGCGAACGAATCAATCACCGTCAGCATATCACCAACGAGTAATTGGCTTGGATCAGTAAGCTGACGCTCTGGGGCTTTTTTAGATTTGAAAAAGTTAAACATTGGCTGACTCCTTGTTGAAGCAAAAAAGGTAACCCAGTGCGTGGGTTACCTTTTGTCTTTCCGTTAACTGATTAGCTATTTTGTTTTGCTTTAATACGCGCCAAAATATCCGCGCTTTTCGGGTTGCTATCACCAATACCCGCTTCAGCCATTTTCGCTTTTAAATCATCGCCATTAGTATCAGCTTCTAGTTGCTTAGCCGCACCTAACTGGTCTTGGCGGTCTTGCTGACGCTGCTTAATACGCTCTAGAGACTCACGTGCTGATGTCATTGATGAGCTATTAGTATTTAGCGTGCTGTTTACAGCCATTGTTGCTTGCTGCACACTCTCAGTCGTTTTAACCATTGTTAATTGACGTTGGTTTTCTTTAATCGACTTTTCAGCTTCTTTAACTTGCTGCTTTAGTTGCACAATGTGGTTACTAAAACCAGCTAACACTTCTTCGTGCTCTGCTTTTTCAGCTTCAAAATCACCGATTTTTTCTGCGATTTCTAATGCAAGAGCTTCGTTACCTTTTTCAAGTGCTTGGCCTGCATACGCTTCATGTTCAGCAATTGATGCATCTAGTGCGCTAATTTTACGCTTCGTTTGCATCTCTTTTGCCATTACTTCGGTCAGGCTTTTTTTAGCGCGTTGTAGGGCATTTTGTGCATCAGCAATTTCTTGTTCAAAGATACGGATACCGTTTGCATCAACAATTGCTTGTCCTGCTTCACGAGCGCCACCACGTACAGCTGTAAATAGTTTCTTTAAAATACTCATAATCTTAACTCCAGAAATTGCTAATTAATCGTTTAAATAAATGGTCACGGCTTCAAGTGCATCAATCGCATTGTCTGCCAGTGTTACCAACTCATGGGTAATATCATCAAACGATGAATTAACCGATAACGCGCCAAAAATAGCGTATTTATCATCAATTTTTGCAAATGCGCTTAATGGGATTGGTACATTTAAACGTAGTAACGTTTCGTTTAACTCATTACGCATATCTGCTTGTACTTCGTTTTCAGCAAACAGGTAGCTAATACACAGTAATTGCTCTTCTGTTTGAGTAACAAAGATAGGTAACTCATCATTCCCATCGACGATAACTTGTAACACATCTTGTTCACCTTCGTTGGCAATCAAGAAAGACTCAAAGCTCACACCTTCTGTTTCAAAAGAAGCCAGTTTGATTGATAGTTCATTTAATTCCATGTCTCACCTTTTCACGTTTTGACATATTATGTCTGAGTTAAGATTTGCATAGCCGACATATTATGTCAACTATAAAATATCAATTTTTGTACAATTCGGTTTCAACTTGCCACGCTTGGCGGTAATAATCATATAAGGTTCCAGAACCTAATCTATTGACTTCAATCGTGTTTACTTGTTCAAAAAAATGATTCGGAAACACAAAAGAAGCCAATAAATATTCTTTGCTTACCCAACGAGATGGCACGGGTAATTCGTTAGTTTCGCGAATTCGCTGACTTGCTGATTTGCCAGCGGTGGTCGCGATAGTCCAACCCCATTGACCAAACGAAGGGATATTTTGTTGGTATTGCTCAACATAACCAAAGCCAGCAGCTTTCATTGTTTTAGCAATACTTAAAAATGCTTTCTTCGCATGATAAGGGGATGTTGATTGCACGGCCACAGCCCCATCAGGCGCCAACAACTGACGCACATGATTATAAAAATAATCACTGTACATCTTATTAAGATCAGGGTGATTAGGGTCTGGTAGGTCAATTAAAATAGTGTCAAAGCGCTCGCCTTTAGCAAGCATAGCTTCGACCTCTAAAAAGGCATCTGCAATGCGAATATCAGCGCGGGGATCGCTCATAGAATGTTTATTTAGCGCTGTTAAACGTGTTCTGATTTTCTCTGGCGCATCATAGTCGCCAACATCATTACCAAATAAGTTTAACAGCTGACCATCTAAGTCAACCAGAGTGACATGCTCTACTGGCCACTTCAAAACATCACGCAATGCAAGTCCATCACCGCCCCCGATGATCAACACGCGGTCATGACGATTTGAAGCCAACATAGCAGGATAGACAAGCATAGAATGATAAATTTGCTCATCCACACTTGAGAATTGTAAACGGCCATTGAGGTAAAGATCGGTAATTGCATTGGGCTGATTACGGCTCAGACGCTCAGTTAAGACTAGGTGCTGATACTTAGTTGCTTGCGAGTAGATAACTTTATCTTTGTATAAAACATTACTTAAGTTTTTCATCCAGCTGGTGCCAAACACAAGCACAAACGCAAAAAATACCAACAACAGCACATGGCAAACTAGCAGTAACTTAGCGAAGCGAACATGTTGATGATAGCGCCATAAAAACACGAGGCCAGCAATAATATTAAACAACGCCGTCCAAGCTGCTGCTTGCATAATTGGCATCGCAAGCATAATGCTCACCCAAATAGCAGCACCGACACCGGCACCGATATAATCCGCCCCGTAAATAGTTCCCGCATTATTTTCTAAAAAGCGGCCATAAACTTGCTGGCGAATACGCGCAATCAGCGGGATCTCCATACCAATTAATAGCCCGAGTAACAGACCAAACACATAGGGTAAGAAACGTGACCACTCTTGTAGCTTTTCAAATACATAGCCATTAAGTACGGTATCTGCAGGCAAGTTAAAAATTTCGGAGAAGATATGCGGCAATGAATAACTGACAGCGATAACACTCGCTATCGCTAAAATACAGCCCATGCCGACCAAGGCAATAATACTCTCTAGCCACGCGAAAGCAGTAAATGCATCTTTAAACCAACGTGCTAAAAATGCACCGATACCCATAGCGACAATCATGGTGCCGATCATGGCATAAATGGCACTCTCGACCGAGCCTAAGACACGACCTGCATAATGAGATAGCAGGTACTCATAAATAAGGCCGCACCCAGCGAGTACGGCCATAACAGTTATTAATAGGAAATCATGCCCAAGTAGATTGGCTCTACTTGGGGCGCTTGTTGTAGTAGACACTTAATTAGGCACCTAACAAGGTTGCCATAGTCGAACCAATCGCAAATGAGATTGCTGCAGAGATAGCTGCTACACCCACGTTCTTCTGGCGGTTCACTTCATCTGAAATATCACAACCAGATAGGATGATTTTGATAGTCACTAAGTGTAGTAAAATGAAAGCAACTAAACTCACTGCTGCACTTAATGCCCAGTATCCTAAACTAGCAACAATGTTGTCAGCCGCATAAGGAGCAATACCTGATGCAGCCGTTAATGCCAATGCACTACCCACTAAAAAGCCAGCATAACGAATACCTACTGCTAAGTTACCGTCAATAACCGCTTGCTGTAAGCAATCACCACTGCGATTAGTACGCTTGAATAACTGCACTCTATATTGACTGATCAGTAGCATCGCAATACTGCCAATGGCAAAAGCTGCGATCACAATTGGAATACCATGCCAGCCTTCGGTTGCCACCCAAAATAAAGCTGAGCGAATAACAATAGCCACACTCACCACATGGCCAAAATCAATGAGTGCAGCAGTCGCATTACCTTTTACGATTTCGTCATGCAGGCTCACTTTACGAAGCGCTACCTTGTCTTGGAAGAAGTGACCTAGCTTGATAAGCACAATCGCCATCACACCATAACCTAGCATTTGTAATGCTTCTTGTTGTAAAGTCGGTGCAAATGAGCCGCTACTCACGCCACTAAGAACAATAGCCAGTGCCACAAGCCCAGCCGCAAAGCTAATACCAAAAGCAAAATTGTCACGCTCAGTTATTTCATCATTAGCGTGTAAGTTAGATACCCAGCCTTTGATAAATTTTAGGCTGACAAATAAAGCGATAATGATTGCAAAGTCGATTGCTAAAGCTTGCAACGACCAAGTTGTTATTCCATTAAATTCATACATGTGTTGTAACTCCGGTGGTTATTCTTTTCACTACTTACCGCGGCTAATGCCACGTGATGTTCTGCTCGAGCTGTTACGTAATGACCCAGAGCTTCTACTGTAACTACTGCTAGAAGCATAGCTACTACGTGTGCGTGGCGGCGTATAGCTGCTACGGCTTAATCCAGATGCGCCACTACGCTTCTTGGCATACGGACTAGTGAATTGTTTACCTTGGCGTTGATAAGACTGACGTGTACGTGTCTCTACCGTTTGTTGTGCTTTAATCTGTTTTGGGCTCGAATAACGATAACGGCCATAGTCATTGTAATAACTGTACTTTCTGTGACGACTCCAGCGACCATACTCAACTCGGTCGAATACATCGCCTAACATGCGATACATCCCGTACCAAACCCAAAAGCTGGTACCGCTGCTATTCGTTTGCCATTGCCCATAGTTAGGATTACCAACTAACTGGTTACCAACACTTTCACCTTCAGCAGCCTCACTAATTGCGCCAACCCGTGCTAGTGACCCCTGCGACATATCAGCAAGCATATTGATAGGATCGGTAAGCGCATCTTGAAATAAAGATGGCTTGGCAGCATCACGAATAAGATCAAGTTGATGAAGAGTATCTTCATATGGTGGTATTAGATACGTAGACTTAACATCAGCTAAGCGTTGTGTAAGACCTGAATAAATAGCACCTTCACGAGTCGCATCAAGACTAATTACACGGGCGATCTCAGAAAGTTGCGGTTGCTGCTCAGCAAGCACCTTGCCGTATTGTTTTAGTATCGTCGCATTACGCAAAGAGCCATTATCAAGCGCTGTACCGAGTTGATTTAATTCAACTTCAGCTTTTTCTATGGATTGTTGTATTGTTTGTTTCAGCTGCTCTTCTTTCGACTCACAGCCCATAAGCAAGCTTACCAAACAAAACAGGCTAATAAGTTTCCAAGCTTTTATTTGAGACATTCATGTCACCTGATTGTGGTTTAAAAACGCAAATAGTTTTACATAGCTCAGGTACTAAACCAAGATTAAAATTGCAACAAAGGGTAAATTGGGTTGGTAGGTTACATAAGTTAGCGAGGGGAAAGTTTTAAGGTCTGGCGTAGGTTGGGTAGAGCGGAGCGAAACCCAACACATCACAGAGCTATCAGCTTTCAGCCGTCAGCGTTCAGCCGCGCGGTGGAGGCTCTAGGCTCTAGGCTCTAGGCTCTAGGCTCTAGGCTCTAGGCTCTAGGCAAAGTCTACTTGTAGGAATGGCTTTAGCCATGAATATTCTTGTTATGGTCTAGATTCGGCACTGAAGTACCCCTAAGGGGTTTGTTGCTGAGGGTGACTAAGTTACCTAACAACCCGGTAGATCAACTAACATCTATTATCTAACGTCTCTTGTCTATTTGGCACTGAAGTACCCCTACGGGGTTTGTTGTTGAGGGTGACTCAGTTACCTAACAACCCGGTAGATCAATAACGTCTAACCTTCTCATCACGTAGGAATGGCTTCAGCCGTGAATGTGTTTGTTATGGTCTAGATTCGGCACTGAAGTGCCTCCTACGCGGGGTTGTTGCTGAGGATGACTCTGTACAGGACAACCCCACAGTTCTGATCTGACTCCATAAAAGTAGACACCTTTTTGGAGTCAGTAATCATGAAAGTAAAATCACAGCGTAGATATTCCCTCGAATTTAAAATAAAAGTCGTTCAAGAGTCGTTAGACACCACAGATACAGTTAAGAT